>DAITMC010000207.1:0-6337 GCA_036835365.1 Saprospiraceae bacterium | reverse complement strand
TTGATGGTTTTCATTTCTTCCAAAATAGAAAGTTGCCAATTGGAGGTCAAGCTATCAGTGCCAATAGTTAGGCAAGCATGAGTATCCAAAAAATATTGATAGTTGGGCAAGCGATTTTCGATATATAAATTGGCATTGGGGCAAGTGGCCCAATAGACTTGCTCATTCCACGCTTGAGCCGCTTGGATGTCCTCCACAGTTGTCATCGTGTTGTGCACCAAAAGCGTTCTATTGGCGGCATCCATATTTTGCAAAGCGTAATGAATGGATGTTTTTTTTGTGGGTGTAAAAGTATCTATTGGGATATTGAAATCTTGATAAAAGTGGAGAAAACCACCCGTTTTGGTCAGGAAAAAGTCATTTTCATGCACCGTTTCCTGATTGTGAATACTCACTGTCACCGCTGGTCTGTTCGCTTCATTAATTTGCTGAAATAGCGACTTTGAGACGGTGTAAGGCGCATGAGGCACCATACTTTTTCGATTGCCATTGAGGTCGCTTTGTTCGTCAAACACCGCTTTGTAGTGCTGAAAAGTTTTTTCCGCATTGGTATCTTGCAGAAAATCAAACATTTCTACAAAAGAATAATATCGAATAGGGCTATGGTCTTTCGTTATTTTCGTATCGCTTTTGTTGCAGATATCGCCTACGGCGACAATACCGTTTTCCCACATCTCGCTATCAGCATTGATGATGGCTTCTTGGATGGCTTCCTCTGAAACATTTCGATATTTTACCACTGTTTGCAAAAAAGGGAGCAAGCCAAGTCCTGAAGGGGCAACGCCTTTCATGTGCGATAGCTCCAAATGGCAATGCGTATTGATGAATCCTGGAATGAGCACACCACTATATGTTTCCAAACTGGAAGGGTCGTGTAGCTCACGCACAGTTATGTCCATGATTTTGCCTGCATCATCTAATACAATAACGCCTCTTTCTATTGGTGCTTTCGCGACAGGAAATACTTTATCTGCTGTTATTTTTCTCATGTTTTTTATTTTTTCCTTGCGCTGCAAATAACGTGCTTTTTGGTTATTTATCCATTACGAGGGCTGCATAAAGCATCCATTCGCTTTTAATAATTTTTTCTTTTATGGTTTTCGCTTTGCTACGAGTACTTCAACACGATAAGCTGTCCGAAATAGGTTGTTTTTTGTAAAATACCTTTAATTTAGCCTTCGATTTTAGAGGTCACTTTTTCAAATGGTAAAAAACATCAACGAATATGCGCTCTACAATGATTTTTATGCTATGTTTTTCAGTTCAGTTTTTGCTAGCACAACCAACTTTCAAAGTATTGAGCTACAATATCGGCGACGGAATAGGGACAGATAAAGTTAAAATCAAAGAATTTCAAACTTGGATGAAAATCCAAAATGTGGACGTTGCAGCGTTTCAAACTATTCAAAAAACAGACGTAACAAAGCTGGCTAGTATAGCCAAAAAATGGAAACACCCTCACGTTGAGGTACTTACATTAGGTGATGCTTCCTTTGCCATTACTTCAAAAACCCCATTGAGCAATGTTAAAAAAGATGAATTTCTGATGGCAACCGCCAATGGCATTAATATCTACGCCGTGGACATCAACCAAGATAGTATTGATTTTCGCATAGATGCTGCCAAAAGTCTATCTCAAAAAATAAATCCTCAAGGCAAAACGCTAGTGGTAGGTCGCTTGAAAGGCTATGCTCCTATGGATAGTGTACTCTATAACCAAAGATTTCGCATGATTCCAGCAGAGATGCGAAGTGATAGAAAAGTATTTCAACAGTTGGCTACCTATCAGCGACCAGAATATTATATGGTGTTGCGACCTATGTTGGCATTAGGTTTAACAGATTTAGCTGCTAATACCAATAAGGACAACACTAAATTACAAAGTACCTACCCAACGAAAACATTTGGCAACGAAATGCCTACTTTCAATACTTTTCGATACGATTATGCACTAGCTAATGCAGCATTAGCGACACAATGTAAAAGTGTAGAAGTCATAAAAGACAAAGTTACTGACTATAAATCAGCACATTATCCCTTACTCATTATTTTTGAATTGAACTAAACCGTACCCTATGTCGCACGCACTAAATACCCTATTCGAGGAAGTTCGTCCTTTCGCTAGGAGAATACGCCGAAAAGAAAAAGAAAATTTCTTAACCTATGCTGAGCAAGAACTAAAAAATTCAGGTTTCACTACTAATCGCCTAGAAAAGCAGGGAAAATTTCTTGGATTGCTGCCTGTGAAAAGTGTTAATTTAGAAACAACAGCTACCCATCCTGAATATATCATTTTGGCACATTACGACACTCCTACCATCATTCCATTTTGGATAGAGCCTTTGGTACGCCTTATTGGGCATACGCGCCAAGTGGTACTTTCTTTAGCATTGTTGATAGTCATTTTGATTTTCAGTTTTTTACCGGGTGTGCTCGGTTGGTTGGCTGTTTTGTTGTATGTTTCTTTGCTTTTGTTCTTTGTACCCAATCCTAAGAATTACAACGATAATACCAGTGGTGTTTTAGGTTTGCTTTACTTAGCAAAACAAGTTGGCGCTAGTGCGGAGTACCGCAATAAGGTGAAATTCGTATTGGTGGATAATGAAGAATTTTTCTTGATGGGGGCAGACCATTTGCGTGACATTTGGCGAGCGCAAAATTTTGAGTATCAAAAAGCGCAAATTATTTCCCTTGACTGTATTGGTTGGGGCGAAATACCGACTATTGTGCGCAATGGAACATCCGCATTGGGTGAAGCACTGGTCCGTGTCTTCCAGAAAAAAGATGAAAAATCGCAGTTGATCAACATGGGCATGATTCCGCTGAACGACAACTACATTTTCAAAAGTCAGGGCGCAGTTGTTGTAACCTTGATGAATCCTACACAGTGGAAGGGTGGTTTTTACATCAAAAATATCCATTCCCCATTAGACAATAAACTAGATGTCAATAAAATTGCTTGGGTAGGAGATAGAATAACGGAATTTATGGTGAACAACAAAGTGTAAAGCACTGATTATTCGATTGTTGTAAAAAAATCTATACTATTACGCTTCATTTTATCTTGTGCGTTTTCTTTTAGTTGTAGTTGATTGATAGCGGCAACGGCTTGCGCCGCAAATGTATGGCGCAGGCAAATGTCTTGCACTTCAGCCATACTGAAATAAAATGTGTTTAATGTGATGGCTGGCACGGTATCGACATTATAGAAATTGGCGACAAATCGGTGAATAGCAGTGCTATCAGGATAAGAAACTTCCTGAATCAAGTCCACCCGTCCTTTTCTAGTCAAAGCAGCATCTAGCACTTCCATTCTATTGGTTGTCATCACTACGATTAGATCGCTTCGACTGTCTGTGCCGTCCAAACAAGAGAGCAAAGTGTTCAACTTCACCCCTTTTGCCTCTTTGTCATCTCTTCCGTTCATACAAATATCCACATCATCTAATAGTAGCAGCGCATTTGCGCCCATAGAGCCAAAGGCAACCTTGAAGTCGTTGTCTGTAATGCCGCCTAAACTTAGCGTATATAAAACCCGACCTGTATATTTAGCTAAGGCTTTTCCAAAACTGGTTTTACCGCTACCAGGTTTTCCATGCAATAATAGCCCGAAGTACCATTCAATTCCTCTGCTGATGTATAAGTCTTTTGAAGCAGAAAATTGGTCAATGCGCTTTAGAATATCCTCTTTTTCGGGAAAGAAAATTTTGGACACTTGCTTGTTGGTGCGTATCAAATCAGACTGCCAATAGTTGTCTTCAAAAAAATAACGTTTCAAACTTTCAGCATCGTCTCTAATAATATAATTCAATGCTTCCTCTAGCAATTTGTTAATTTGTCGTTTTGCTAAAAAACCTGATATTGCAATACGCCCCATAAATGCGGTGGTAAAATTTTCTGCATTTTCCAGCTTTTCCCGTTCTTTCTTAACTTTGATAAAATTAAATCCTCGTCGGATAATAATGAAATCGGAGTAGTGACGCAGTTTAATGTTGTCATCCGTATTATACCTACTAGCTTGCCAGTTGTCGCCATGCCGCTCGGAAAGGAAAGCTTCCACCCGTCTCAATTTGTTAGGATATTGATCGCTAATCAATTTAGAAACTAAGGTGTAAAGTTCATCGCTTTGCTCAACAGTCACATTGTAAATGAATAATCGTTCAATGCGTCTGCCTAGGAATTTAAAAAAGGCTTGAAATGCTCGTAAACAACCGTAAACAATAGCCGAAATAACCCCAGCAACCGCAAAGTCATTTTCAAAAAAATGATTGTCGCTAAAATAATCTTGAAATTGCTGCAATATTTGTTGGATCATATTTTTTGGACAATGAATCGTTAAGTGTTGGGTTTACTCAATAGAGCACTTAATAACATCTAGAGCCTAAGCGAAGTTCCCAGAAAAATATTGAAAACCTAAAATTAATTACATTCATTTTTTTTGTTTGGCTTCTTCGTCATCATCATCAAAAAATCGTAATATTACACTTGGTTCAACCATCAGAACAAATCAGCTTTTAACCTTTGTTTATTGACAAAAACAAGTTCACCTGAATAATGCGTATTGAAAGAACTATTGCTTTTTTATGTTTTATTGTTTTTGCTGCGCTAACCATTACTGACGAATATCCGAAAGATTATTTTCGCTCACCGGTGCAGCACGATATCAAACTTTCTGGTACGTTTGGCGAATTGCGTCCCAATCATTTTCACTCTGGCATAGATATAAAATCAGCCAAAGGCGGTGGAGGCGATGCTATTGTCGCCGCTGGCGATGGTTACATTGCGCGCATTTCGGAAAGCGGCTCGGGCTACGGTAAAGCACTTTATATTGCACATCCCAACGGATATACTACTGTTTATGCGCATTTGCGCACCTATGCACCACACATCAATGAGTATGTAAAATCAGAACAGTACGCCCGAAAAAGTTTTGCCCTCAATTTAATGCTTGAGCCAGAACAATTTCCCGTTAAGAAAGGGGAAAAAATTGCAGAAATGGGGAATACAGGTAGCTCTGGCGGTCCGCATTTGCACTTTGAAATTCGAGATACCAAAACAGAAGAACCCATCAATCCGCTATTATTTGGCTTGAAAGTAGCTGATACACAAGCCCCTAAAATGCACCAAGTGCGCATTTATCAACTCAACAACGACCGAGAAACGCAAATTGCCAACAGTTATGACTTAGTATCGGTAGGGGGAGGATACACCTTGAAAAATAAGACCATAGAAGTACCTGCCCAAAAGATAGGAATTGCCCTGAAGACTTATGACCATATGAACGGTGTAACAAATTGGAACGGTGTTTACTCGATTGCGATGTACAAAAACGACTCGTTAGTCTATCAATTTAGAGCTAGCCGATTTTCCTTCGACCAAACGCGTTACATGAATGCGCATGTGGACTACGAAGAAAAAATAACAAGAAAAAGCTACCTCAATCGCTGCTACACCTTGCCTGGCAACCAACTCACTAGCCTTTATGACAAAGTCGTTAATCATGGCGTGGTTGAATTAGCACCCAACGAAAAAGCGCGCATCACGTTGGTGAGTAAGGACGTAAAAGGCAACGAAACTAGAGCGCAGTTTTTCTTGCTTCAAAAAGGGACGATGGTAGAAAAGCAAAAAAAATACAACTACTTTCTGCCCCACGATGACGAAAGCATCATTGACAATGGATTGTTGTACCTATATTTTCCAAAAGGTTGTTTTTATGAAAATCTTTACCTGAATTATCGTATCGCTGATGAAGCGTCGGATAATCTTTTTTCTGCCATCCATCAAATTAGCGACTACAAAATACCCGTGCAACAATATTTCGATATAGCCTTACGACCAATTAATTTGCCCAATACACTAAAAAACAGAGCCTTTGTAGCCTATTGTAGTGCCAACGGTAGCATCACTAATGTAGGAGCTACTTGGAAAAACGATCGCCTATGGGGGAAATCCAGAACGCTGGGTAATTATTGCATTATGGTGGACACTACTCCACCTAGCATTAAAGTCGTTAATTTTCAGCAAGATATGCGCCGAAAAAATCAAATGGCATTTAGCATAAGCGATAACTTTGGCACCGATGGCAATGCAAAAGCCCTTTCTTTTTCCGCTACCGTGGACGGCGAATGGATATTAATGGAATACGATGCCAAAACAGCACGCCTTTTTCATCGCTTCGATGGCAGCATAGCAGCAGGTCAGCACCAACTTCGCCTTGAAGTAGTGGATGCCATGGGCAATAAGCGCATCTTAGAGCGGAGCTTTATTCGGTGATGTTTGTCCAGTTCAAACTTTGGCAGTACAAGAGAAGGGAAATAAAAATGGAGATTATTCAAAT
>DAITMC010000206.1:0-6386 GCA_036835365.1 Saprospiraceae bacterium | reverse complement strand
GAATGGTGTAAGAATTGTCATCTGGCAGAACTTGTCTCAATGAGCGACTAGCTAAATTAGCATGACCAATCTCCCGTCTTCCTGGTGCGCGCATGGGTTTTGCTTCACCTACCGAAAATGCCGGGAAATTGTAATGTAAGATAAAGTTGTCATAATGCTGGTCTAAAGCGTTATCCACCATCATTTGATCGCTTTTAGAACCTAGTGTTAACGAAGTTAGAGACTGTGTTTCCCCTCTTGTAAAGATAGCCGAACCGTGTGCAGATGGAAGATAATCTATTTCTGTCCATATAGGGCGAATGTCTTTCAGTCCTCGTCCATCTAACCTAATTCCTTCATCAAGAACTAGCTTTCGGACTACTTCTTTCTTTAACTTATCATAATACATATCTAAGAATGCCCCTATTTCTTCTAGGTATTCTTCGCCTTTATCTTCTTTTAATTTGTTGAGCATTTCCTCTTTAATAGCCTTAAACTGCTCTTTTCGTTTATGCTTATCTGAGCCAGTTTTTACGACTGCAAGTATTTTATCGCGCGTCATGCTATCCACTAAAGCCTCAATTTCTTTATTTTCAAGTACTGCGGCGACCTCTCTCCTTGTTAGTGCTTTTCCGCCCACAAGTTCCGCTAACTTTCGCTGAGCATCACACTGAACTTTTATTGCCTGATGCGCTATTTTGATAGCCTCTACTAGCGACAGTTCATCACACTCTTTAGCTTCCCCTTCTACCATAACTACGCTCTGATCAGATGCGGCTACAATAAAATCCATATCTGCATGCTTCAGTTCAGAAGCCGTAGGATTGATAACGAATGTTCCTTTTATTCTTGCTACACGCACCTCAGAGATGGGACCATTGAACGGAATATCAGAGACCATTAACGCAGAGGAAACGGCTAATCCAACATAAGCATCTGGAATAATCTCTGTATCTGCCGAAATTAAACTAACAATTACTTGAGTTTCATTCAAATAATTATCTGGAAATAGTGGTCGTATAGCACGATCTACTAAGCGAGAGATAAGCACCTCGTAATCAGATAGTTTTGTTTCTCGTCGGAAGAAATTTCCGGGTATTCTACCAATGGCAGAAAACTTCTCTTGATAATCCACAGAAAGTGGGAAGAAATCTTGTCCTTCTCTGGCTTCCTTTGCGGAAACCACAGTAGCTAATAGCATTGTTTTTCCAATGCGAACAACAACGGAGCCGTCAGTTAGCGTAGCTAACTTGCCTGTTTCTAGGACAACTTCTTGACCACTAGGTAAGTTAAAAGAGGTTGTAGTAGGAATTTTATTTCCCATGTTTATTATTCATTTAATGGTTATGTTTGCGCTGAAGCAAACTTTGTTTTTCTATCAAGATACGATAGGATGTAACTGAAAAATAAAAGAAGCTACAGTTCGCTGAGGCATACTTGCGATTTGAGGATAAACGCATCAATTTTGATATGCCTAGTAGGATGCTTTTTTCTTGAAGTGGCTATTTTTGATTCGTCAAACATAACCACTTCAGATTCTTCTCTATTTTCTGATACCCAGTTTTTCGATTAAGATTCGGTATTGCTCAATATCTTTTTTCATTAGATAATTTAGCAAACTTCTTCTTTTACCTACTAATGCTAATAAAGACCTTCTACAAGAATGATCTTTTTTGTTGGTTTTCAGATGTTCGGAGAGTGCTTTAATTCTGTACGTAAACAATGCAACTTGTGATTCTGCTGCACCGCTATTATTGGCATCTCCGCCATACTGTGTGAAAATTTCGTGAATTTTCTCTTTCGATAAGTATTCTGCCATTTATTAAAATTTGCAATCAAACCCTGCTGTTGAGCTTGAAAACCGTTAGTGATTATATCAATCATTTACAGCAGCGCAAATGTATAACAAACTTCCTTTAGAAACAACTTTTTATTTCATTAAAACAAAAGATGGCTTTAAAGATTTATTTCTCCTTAAAATTCTTAATCGCTTCTGTAAGTTTAGGCACTACATCGAATAAATCACCAACTACACCATAATCTGCTGCTTTGAAAAAAGGTGCTTCTGGGTCTTTATTAATCACCACAATCGTTTTGCTATTGTTTACTCCCGCCAAATGTTGTATTGCTCCAGATATACCTACTGCGATGTACAGATTAGGTCGGATAGCTACGCCTGTTTGTCCAACGTGTTCGTGGTGAGGACGCCAGCCTGTATCTGCTACTGGGCGTGAGCAGGCAGTGGTAGCACCAAGTTGCTTTGCCAGTTCTTCAATAATACCCCAGTTTTCTGGTCCTTTGAGACCTCGACCAGCCGAAACAACTAGCTCCGCTTCTGGTAGTGGCACAATACCTGCTACTTTTTTAACTTCTTTTACCCGTACTTTAGGTGCGGGAATATTCATGTTTAATGATTCTATATTTACTTCACTACCAAGTATTTCAGGGGCAATGGAATTACTAGAAAGCGAGAGGATTTTCTTTTCGGATGTAATTTCATAGGTGGCAATAGCTTTACTTGAAAATACAGTTTTTTGTACTTGAAAAGTATTTTCATTAATAGTAGGTAAAGTATTTACTGCCGATACAGAGCCTGCGTTGAATCGAGCAGCTAAACGTCCTAAAATGGATTTTCCTGCCGAAGAATGCGACAATACAATAATACTAGCGTTAATTTGTTCTGCTACTGTTGCAATAACATGTGTATATACTTGACTATCAAAGCTATTCAGGTGATTACTTAGCACTTGATAAACTTTGTTTGCACCATATTTCCCAAGTTGACTAGCATTTTCTGCCTCACCGAAGACTAAAGCCACGCAATCTGTGTTGATTATTTTCGCTATTTTAGCGCCATAAGTAACCAACTCTAATGTTTGCTTTTTAAATGTTTTATTTTGTATTTCCGCAAATACGAGTATCATATATTTTAATGGTTTTAAAAGTAAATAATTAAATAGCCTTAGCTTCTTCGTGCAACAATCGAACTAACTCTTCCATGTTATCTGCATCCAATAGTTTCACACCTGCTTTGGTAGGCGGCAAATCGTACTTCACTGGCGAGGAAAAATTATCGAATGCAATAGGCTCTACTACCTTCAACGGTTTTTTCTTTGCGGTCATAATTCCCTTCATGTTTGGAATGCGTTGCTCTGCCAAACCTTTAGCTGCACTCAATACGAAAGGTATCTCAACTTCTACCGTTTCGCTTCCACCTTCAATTTCTCTAACCACAGTTGCTGTGTTTCCTTGCAAATCCATATGTGTAGCATAGGAAATGTAAGGCTGGTTAAGGTACTCTGCAATCATAGCACCTACCTCTGAACGATTGAAATCAATGGTTTCTTTACCCGTGAATACCATATCGTATTGGGCTGCTTTGGCTACTTCTGCAATTTGCTTTGCAATAAATAAAGCACTATCTGAGGTAGCATTTACCCGAATAGCATCATCAGCACCAATAGCTAATGCTTTTCTGATAATGGTTTCGTTTTCAGCACCTCCAACGTTGATTACGGTAACACTTCCTCCTTGATTTTCTTTAATTTCTAATGCTCTCACCAAAGCATACCATTCATCGTAAGGATTCATGATGAACTGAACGCCATCCGTATTAAAAACAGCACCATTTTCTTTGAATGATATTTTAGCAGTGGTATCAGGTACTTGACTAATGCAAACTAATATTTTCATTTTTCAAATTAAATTGATAATTATTATTGAACTTCGTTTACAAATGTAAAATTACATATTCTAACAGTTAAAACAATATTAAGTCCAGCGAAATTTCGCTAAATGTATTATTTTATTATCAAAAAATTGTCATTTCATGATTTCAGAGCGACTAAAGAAATTATTTGTATTTTTGGAACATAGTCCAAACGACCCGTTTTTATTATTTGCTATTGCAAAGGAATACGAAGGGCTTGACGAACAAGAAGCTACTTTAAATTACTATCAGCAGTTAGCGAAGGAGCATCAGGATTATGTAGGTACTTATTACCATTTAGGTAAATACTATGAAAAATTAAATCAACCCAATAAAGCACTTGCAACCTACAATCGTGGTATGGAAGTAGCTAAGCAGCAGCAAGATAAACACGCTTGGAGTGAATTAGCTGCTGCCAGACAAGAACTAGACGATAATGACGATTTTGAAATATGAGCTACTTTTAATATGAGATACTTTTTTATTGTACTTGTTTTATTTTCGCCATGCTGCATATTTAGCCAGTTGGAGCAGCGAATTAATCTTGATGCTACTCCCGCTCACAAGTGGGAAATAGGTACACATACGGGACATCTTTTTATCGCTGGCGATATTCCTTTTAACCCAGGATTTGCTGGTGGCATTCACATCAGACGCTCATTGGATTATATTTTTTCCTTCCGAATAGATGCTAATTATGGCTTTATGCAAGGCGAGCGATTCAATAGCCATAATCAGTTCAGAACCAATTGGTTCTCTACAACGTTACAAGGTTTAATTAGTGTGAATAATCTCAAATGGGACGAACCTACTCGAAGAACAAATATATACATCTTTGTGGGTGGAGGATTCAATCAATTTTCAGTACAACAACAGCCCAATGGTGGAGCAAAAGGCATGGATGTAAAAAATGCCAACTCTCCTATATTGGACATTGGTGGCGGAATATCTATTCGCCTCAATGAAAACGTCAATATCGGTATTGACCATAAATTTGGGTCCTTATTTAGTCAATATGCCGACCGTATAGACGGTTTTGAAAATAGGGGATTCCGAGATATTACAAACTATACAAGCCTTAGATTAAACTTTAATATTGGTAAAAAAGATAAATCTGAACCACTCTATTGGGTGAATCCTCTGCAAAGCATCATCTCAAGTATTGTGGAAATCAAACAGCGCCCTGTCTTCACACCCCAAGATAGCGATGGCGATGGCGTATTGGATATATTTGATTTAGAGCCTAATACGCCACTTGGCGCACGCGTGGACACCAGAGGCGTTATGTTAGATAGCGATGGCGATGGTATTCCCGATCATCAAGATAAAGAGCCTTATTCTTTGCCAAACCATGAATACGACAGCGATGGCGTCGCAACTAAACCTATTTATATGACGGAGGAGGAAGTTGATAGAAAAATTAGAGCGCAAATGGAAATGATACCTCTTTTTTTTCCTAATATTCATTTTAAGACAGGTGAGTTTGAAATCAGACCAACTGAAACGCCAAAGCTAAAACATATGGCCGATTTATTAAGATTAAATAACAACTTAAAGTTAGCTGTAATTGGTTATACCGATCAAAGAGGAGCAGAGCATCTTAACGATTTGCTCTCCTACCAAAGAGCAGAAGCCGTAATCCAATATTTAATTACAGAACAAGGCATTAATAAAGACCGCTTAATCCTTATTTGGAAAGGCGATAAAGAGGGTATAGTTACAGATAAAGATGAAAGTTACATGAATAGACGGGTAGAATTTCAGATTGCCGATGATACTATGAAAAATATGAGTCAACCGAAAAAGAAAACCAGTAATAAATTTTAATAGCTATTTGTAGCTAGCAAGACTAGCGTACAAGCTACTTCAACTTGAATATCGTTTTCATGAGCTAACTGCGCAAGTTCTGGATTTTCCGTATCTGGATTGAAAATGATACGCTTGGGCTTCAATGATAGTATGTAATCATAGTATGCTTTTTGACGATCAGGATTAAGATAAAGTGTTACAGTATCTGTGTCTTCTATTAAAAGCGGCTCGTTGAGCATTTCAATACCATGCACTTGCCCTTTGCTGATGCCTATTGGAAAAACGTCATGTCCAGATGCTTTTAAGCGTTGAACTGCGGTATAAGAAGTTCTTTCTGGATTCGTAGAAGCGCCTAAAACAATAACTTTACTCATAATAAAATGGAATAGCTGAATAGTGTATTTACTATTCAGCTAGATAGAAGTTTTTAAAACATTTATACTAATAAACGGATTGGGTCTTCCAAAATTTCTTTAAATGTCATCAGGAATTGTGCACCACTTGCGCCATCCACTACCCTATGGTCACAAGAAAGTGTTACTTTCATTTGTTGCCCCACGACAATATTACCCTCTTTAACCACAGGCTTTTCAATGATGCCGCCAACTGCCAAAATACAAGCATCTGGAGGATTAATAATGGCTGTAAATTCCTCGATACCAAACATTCCTAGATTGGAAATGGTAAAAGTATTGCCTTGCATTTCTTGTGGTTGCAACTTCTTTTTCTTCGCTCTACCAGCCATTTCTTTTACCTCAACATTAATTTGTGAAAGTGTTTTAATGTCGGCATATTTTACCACAGGTACAAGTAAACCATCTTCCACTGCCACTGCCACGCCAATATTGACTTCTTTATTGAATCGAATATGGTTTTCCATCCAAGAGGA
>DAITMC010000205.1:0-6421 GCA_036835365.1 Saprospiraceae bacterium | reverse complement strand
GATAAATTTTGATTGACTAGATAGTAAGTAAGCAAAGCCAAAATGATAATAATGACTAGCAACATTATATTGGAGCGCCGAGCCTGACTAGAACGAAATGACCGATCTACTTGCCCTCGACCTGTTCTCCTTTTGAAGGTACTTTGGATGCGTGCCTTGACTTCATCGGAAGTATATTCGCCCTTCTCTAATTTTTCAATGCGACGTAGCTTTTCTTGTAATTCCTCTTTTTCAGGATTATAAAATCTAGTTTTGTATTCAAATCGGTTGGGTTTTGGTACTTTAGTAAAGCGAAATGCAGCCATTGTAATTAATTATTTTGTTTAGTATGTTGACTATCAAGGTAAATATGATACTAAAAATAAATTTACAAAAACATAACTTTTTGATGCCATGAAAGGTTCTGAAAATTATTCCAAAGCACCTGGTTAAGATAGGAGCAATTTGTGATGACGAGCATGAAATATTTTTTGTTTGTCAGTGTTTTCAGACGTAGTTTTACCTTTTATATTAGTTAGTCAATTATGAGCGAATTAATAAAACATGAATGCGGAGTAGCTTTGGTTAGGTTACTTCGACCTTTATCCTATTACAAGGAAACATATGGCACGGCATTATATGGTATGGATCGCCTTCGTTTGCTGATACAAAAGCAGCGTAATCGAGGACAAGATGGTGCTGGCGTTGCTACTGTCAAGTTAGATATGCCGCCTGGTAAACAGTACATTGATCGTATTCGGACTAATGGACCTAATTATCTTAACGATATTTTTGATCACATTTATAGTGGCTTTCTAAAGGGTACGCCAGAACAAAGAGATTCTACGTCTTGGATGAAGGATAATACCCCTTTTTCGGGTGAACTTCTACTGGGGCATTTGCGCTACGGTACACATGGATTGAATGCAAAGGAAAACTGCCATCCATTTCATCGCCGAAATAATTGGATGAGTAGGAATTTATTGTTGGCTGGTAATTTCAATCTAACCAATGTAGGTGAGTTATTCGATGAACTAACCGAACTTGGGCAATTCCCTATAGAAAAAACAGATACTGTGACGATGCTTGAAAAAATAGGGCATTTTTTAGATGATGAAGTAGAGCGCATTCACACTTGGTACAAACCAGATGGCTTAAGCAATAGAGAAATCAATGAAAAAATAGCAGCAGAGCTAAACATACAACGTTTGCTAACTAGAGCAAGTCGCGAATTTGATGGCGGTTATGTGATGGCGGGTTTAATTGGTCATGGAGATGCCTTCGTCATGCGAGACCCCAATGGCATTCGTCCAGCATTTTATTATCATAACAACGAAGTAGCTGTAGTCGCTTCTGAGCGACCAGCAATTCAAACAACTTTTGATGTTCACATTAGTGAGGTACATGAATTAAAGGGAGGGCATGCGTTGATTATCAAAAAAGACGGTAGAATATCAGAAGTGCCTTTCACTACGCCGAAAGCTCGCCATGCCTGTTCTTTTGAACGGGTCTATTTTTCCAGAGGTTCGGATAGAGATATTTACATTGAGCGAAAACGCTTAGGAGAAAACCTTGTAGAGCAAGTGCTACAAGCGATAGATTACGATTTCGACAACACTATTTTTTCTTTTATTCCCAATACGGCTGAAACTGCTTTTTTAGGTCTGCTTAAAGGTATAGAAAAACGTTTGAACAAGATTAAAGAAGAACAAATTAGCCGTTTAGAACATCTCAGTAAAGAAGCACTGACGGCTATTTTAAATCAAACCGTGCGTGTAGAAAAGCTAGTGGTAAAAGATGAAAAACTTAGAACTTTTATCGCTGATAATGACGTTCGTGGTGATTTAGTTTCTCATGTTTACGACATTACTTATGGTATTGTTAGAAATGAAGTGGATACATTGGTATTATTAGATGATTCTATTGTGAGAGGCACTACCTTCCGAAATAGTATTTTGAAAATAGTAGCTCGACTACGTCCAAAAAGAATTATATTGGTTTCCTCCGCACCACAAATTCGCTATCCTGATTGCTACGGTATTGATATGGCAATTATTCATAAATTAGTGGCATTCAATGCTTTGGTAGGCTTATTAGAAGAAAGAAATAAGTCCTATTTACTGGAAGAGGTTTATGACAGGTGCAAAGCACAAGAGCATTTACCTAAAGAACAGGTAACCAATGAAATAAAAGTGCTTTACGACCAATTTACTTATGAAGAAATTTCAGATAAAATTGCGGAAATCATTACCCCAAAGGACATCACGCCAGAAGTAAAGCTCATCTTCCAGACCTTAGAAGGATTGAGAAGTGCCTGCCCTAACAATAATGGTGATTGGTACTTCTCTGGCGATTATCCCACGCCTGGCGGTAATAAAGTAGTGAACCAATCATTTATCAATTATATGGAACATAATGAGGTGAGAGCCTACTAAGTTTTTCTGGCAATTTATCACAAAGCAAGCGCTATTGTTGCTAGTGTAGAGCTTACATAAAATTTATGGGTAGTGTATGGTACTTATCAACTTTATTTTTATTTTGTCTAAATAAAAATATTTATTAAATTTGTAAATAATATAAACAATACTTACAAATTTAACAGATATGTTAACATGAAAAATCAGATGCCGAATCTACTTGTTTTAGTTACTTTTTTAATTGTGTCTTCCACGATTACTATATACGCCCAAGATGTATTTGCTCCACCCGCTCAAAAAATGGTCATTGAAACACGACAAATAGAACAAATTATCGAAATTGATGGAAATTTAGATGAAGCGGCATGGAAAAATGCTATACCAATAAATGGCTTTACGCAAAGAGATCCTTTTCAAGGAGATACAGCAAGCTATGATACGGAAGTAAAAATACTGTATAATGAAAAATTTTTATATATCTCTGCTATATGTAAAGATGATTTGTACAAACGCTCAAACATTCGGGTATTGAATATGCAACGAGATTTTATCCCATATGAAAATGATAGATTCGGAATTGCTATAGATGGGTTCTTAGATGGGCAAAATGCCATAGGTTTTGAAGTTACCCCTTATGGAGCACAAAGAGAAGTACAAGTAATTGATGGAGAAGAATTTAGAGCAAATAAAGATTGGGATGGTCTATGGTATGTAAAGACTAAGATTACAGATACTGCTTGGGTCGCTGAAATGGCTATTCCTTGGAAAACAATAAGATATAAAGAAGGCACTCAAGAGCTTCTAGTTTCTTTTACTAGAAACATAAGACGCAATAATGAAGTTACTACCTTCCCTAGTTATCCAAGAGCTTTTTCTCATTTTAGAATGGCATATGCTGCCCGATTAGTGGGCATACAACCTCCACCACCTTCGGCAAATTTACAGCTAAACCCTTATATCTTAGCCAACACAACAAAAACAAATACTGGAAACAAGGGGACTGAATTTTCTTTAAAAACAGGAGGGGAAGTCAAATGGGCAATTAATTCTAATACCATACTTGACCTAACAGCAAATACCGATTTTGCACAAGCTAACGTTGATCAACAAGTACAGAACTTGTCCAGATTTTCTGTACTTTTTCCAGAAAGGAGGCAGTTTTTTTTAGAAAATGCTAATGTATTTAAAACCAGTATTTCTTCATGGATTCAACCTTTCTTTAGTAGAAGAATTGGTTTGAATGACGAGGGTGAACCCATTGCGTTGAATGGTGGGGTAAGGTTAACTTCGCAAACTAAACAACATACTTTTGGCTTATTGGCAATGAGTCAACGAGAAATTGGAGACAACCCTTTAACGCACTTTTTAGTTGGGAGGTATGTTAAAAATTTTTCAAGTCAAAATAGAGCAGGGCTGATGATAACTCATCGAGAAGAACAACCATTTGAAACAAATACTATAAGCCTAGAGCGCCGCGGAAACACAACGGCCACCTTCAATACTTTTATCAGACCTAGCCAAACCATTAGTATCGAAGGCATGGTAAGTGCTTCTTTTGACAATATTACTGACAACGGTATAGCTGCTCATGGGTGGATTGCCCAAGAAGAAAATTGGGGCTATTTAGGTTTTATTGGACAATACGTCTCTCAAAACTATAATCCTAGATCGGGTTTCTTAGCTTTTAGTGATTATATATTAGCTAGTCCTGGATTTGATTTTGATTTACGCCCCGCTTGGTTGCCCAAGTACATCCGATCTTACGGTCCAGACCTTGGTATTGATATCATTTGGAAGGCTTCTGATTATCAATTTCAGCAAGCCTTAATAGATTTTGCACTCATTGATTTAGAGTTCGATAAGGGGGGAGATATAGAGTTCAGATTTAGACCAGAATGGCAACAATTGGATGAAGATTTTACTCCTTTGGGCATTGACATTAATGCTGGATATTATGCTTTTACTCGTTATGATTTGGGAATAAGCACAAATTTTAGTAAGAAAGTTGCTGGAGAATTTAGATATGAAACTGGCGGTTATTACGATGGAAGGCTGAATAGCTACTACGCTGACGTAAGAGTTTCGCCTATCCCTCATGTAGAATTGACCGCCGTTTATAATTTTAACGAGATCAAATCACTGGGGCAAGAGCGCACAGATATTAACGCGCACCTATTTATTGCTAATGTCAGATTGGCACTCAATCCCAGAGTTCAAATGATTACAAATTATCAATGGAATTCTGCTACAAAAACAAGTATTTGGAATGCAAGGTTCTCATGGGAATATACCCCCCTTTCTTACTTGTTTCTGGTTTTTAATAGTAGCGCAACAGATGATTTTTTATTAAAAAATAGGCTATACCAACAAGACTTTATTAGCAAATTTACTTTTCTAAAGCAATTCTAAACCCATGTTTTGTTCGTAACAACCTAATTAACGGCTATATTTTTCAAATACTTTATCAATAGCAGTAGCTAATTTTTGGTCTTTTTCTGTAACGATATTGCCAGCATCATGCGTACTCAAACGAATTTCAACCGTATTGTAAACGTTGTACCAATTTGGATGATGATTTTGAGTTTCCGCATGAAAAGCCACTTCAGTCATAAAAGCAAAGGCTTCTCTGAAGTTTTTAAACTTAAAAGAAGCCTGCAGTTGGTTATCTTTTTCTTGCCACATGGTCATTTTTTATTAGTTGATGTAGCTAAGACTATTTTTTAGCTAATTTGGTTCATCCAGGTATCTACTTTTTTCTACCTCTTTTTTTATTGTTGTTTCTGTTTCTGTTATTGTTACTACTGCTATTATTGTTACTTCTCGAATTGTTATTATTATTGAGGTTGACTCGTTGCTTCTTTCGATTAGCATTAGCAAGCGTATCCAAAGAGGTTTCTTCATCTACTTGTAAATTGCCACTTGAAAGCGTACCTAAGTCCTCAATAATAATTTTATCGCTTACATAATGCTCTCTATTCCAAGTTCTGTAAGCCAGTTTCATATAATTGGCAATCACTTCTACAAAACCATCTTTTATGGTTCCTTCCTCCATTTGCATTGCCTTGTTCACTAATTTCTGCACATTATGTCCATAGTGCTTGAACTTTGCTTCAAATTTAGGATAATCCACAATTTCAGGTTTCTTATGCTCATCGGCTGGCGTAGGCGTTTTACCCATTGGAGTATCTACATCCAAATTATATTGTGCTATTCTGAAGACGTGTCTCCACAAACGCTCTCTATAATCATCAAGGTTTTTGCTTTGTGATGACATTTGCATCATCAAGTCAACAATTTTTTCAATAAAAATTTGCCGTTCTTCCTTATTTTCAATAGTTCTAGCATGGCGAATGAGTCTTTGCACATTTCTACCATATTCTGAAATCACTAAATGGGGGCGACTGGAATTGTATTCCATCTCAGCGGTTGCATTTGTCTTCACAATCTATAATTTTAATCTTGGTTTAATCCTCATTTGAAGCGTATTGATTGGCTAAAGTAGTAGAGGATGGCACTTAGAAAATTAATACACAAAAGATGAAAAGTTCTATATCATATTTAATGCCTTTTTCAAGAATGAGAAAGAAGGTATATTTATTTATGCAGAAACAAACTAATCTTTCAAATTAATTACAAACGTACATCTATTTTCCAAGAAATCAAATTTTTGTAGATACTAAAATTAGTTTAGCCTTATTTTTTTGATGATTGGGTGTGCCAATAATCGTTCTCGATGCTCTGTCCAGTTTTGATAACTCCTGAGCAAATATAAATTCAATATCAGCTGGTGGAGCACCTTGTAATATTATTTCGTTAGGGACTTCGCCATCAATTATTTTCTGAAAAATAGAGGAGATATTAATGGCATATACTTTGCTTGAATTATCCGATTTAGTGATTAAATTACCACCAAATATTCGACCAACATTTGTAGAAGCTCGTGCCGCCAACTCGAAATCGTCAATGAGTCGAACTCCTCTAAAGGGAATAAGTTGATTAAACAAAACGGCCTCTTGTTCGCTCAC
>DAITMC010000204.1:0-6421 GCA_036835365.1 Saprospiraceae bacterium | reverse complement strand
GTTTTGGCGAAACGCAACCGATTGATAGCAACGAAACCGAATTAGGAAGGCGCAACAATCGCCGAACTGAATTTGAAGTCATTGAAGAACAATAAAAAAAAGTGCCAATGTTCAGCAGAATTATCCTCGTTGTACTATCAATTATTAGTGTACTGCTTATTTATTGGGGGTTCATAAACAATAGTAACTTTTACTTTCAGCTATCTATTCCGTTTGTATTGATGCTGGCAACGGTATATGTATTGAGTCCTCAAATTAATTGGTGGTATTACAACAAATATCCTCAAGAGCTAGACCGCCCCATTCGGCATTTAATCAATCAGCAGTCTAAATTCTATCAAGGGCTATCACTGGAAGGCAAAAAGCGATTTCGCGAGCGGATGTCTCTTTTTTTGATGGCACATGATTTTCAAGGCATGGTTATTGAAAAAGTCCCTGAAGATATCAAAGCAGTAGTGGCCGCTAATGTAGTGCATCTTACCTTTGGTTTGCCTGACTATTTGATGGAGCATTTTGCAAAAGTTATCATCTACCCCAATACATTTCCGTCACCCCAATTTCCAAAACATTTCCATTCTTCCGAAATTTATGCAGAAGATGGTGTCCTAATATTTTCTGCCCAGCATTTGATGAAAGGTTTTGTAAAACCAGAGGCTTATTACAACAGCGGTTTGCATGAAGCGATACAAGCCTTTATCGTTTTGAATCCAAATAAAAATTATCCTACACTACCCGACGACATCTGGAAACAATTAGAAACCATTAGCCGTTACCCTGTCGAAAGTGTAAAGCAATGGATTGGATTGGAAGACGTTAATCCTTTAGTGGTGAGTATTTGTCATTTTTTGATGTTCCCCACAGATTTTTCAAAGACGCTACCTCAACTATTTGGTTGCATTAAGGAACTTCTCAATCTGAATCCACTAGAAGCACATCAACCAATTTTATACATCAATGATAGTTATTAAGCAATTACCCGTTTTGTTGGCAATTATTTTATTGACAAGTTGCCAGAAAAAAATTATTGGTTTTTTTGAAGCTGATAATGCTCCTTTAGCCCCCGACTACAGCCAAGAGCAGTATTGGGCAGCACTTCCGAGTAAACAAGATAGCGCAGATGTAGTGCTTGCCCCTATATTGAAGGACGTTCAACAGGAAGCAGATATAGATGTATTTTTCTTACACCCTACTACTTATAGTAGCAAAAAGAAAAGTCAGCGCACTTGGAATGCCCCTGTGAATGATGATAAGCTAAATCAAAAAACAGATTACTCAACCATCAAATATCAAGCCTCCATCTTTAATGGTGTTGGGAGAGTATTTGCACCGCGTTATCGGCAAATCCACATTCGCGTGTTCAACGAATTTGATACAGAACGCAAAGCAGATGCAGAAAAAGCAACACTATTGGCTTATAATGACATAAAAACTGCTTTTGAGTACTACTTAAAGCATTACAATAATGGACGACCGATTATCATTGCCGCTCATAGTCAAGGAACAGTGATGGCAAAACTATTAGTAAAGGATTATTTCGATGGAAAACCCCTACAAGAGCAATTGATAGCCGCCTATTTAGTAGGCATTATTGTACCCGAAGGCTTTTTTCAATATATCTCCCCTTGCGAAACGTCGGATGAAACTGGTTGCTTTACTTCTTGGCGTACCTTCCAGAAAGATTTTGAACCCAAGCGATATGTCGGCGACACCATTGTTGTTACCAATCCTCTTTCTTGGACCACAGACGATACTTTTGTACCTGCTAGCTACAGCAAGGGAGCCATCATAAACGATAAACAAATCATCTATAGTGAACTTATTGATGCTCAAATTCAATCACAATTAGGCATTTTGTGGATAACACGCCCCAAAAAGCCTAAACAACTGCGTTTTTTCCCAAGTAAAAATTTTCACGTTGGCGATTATAATTTGTTCTACATGGATGTACGAGAAAACGCTAAGGAACGAACAGAAGCATTTTTGATGCAAACAAGAAGAAACTAAATGAGGTAAAAGATAAGGGTGGTCAACTCTTTCAAGTAAAGTTTCAATGAGAGTAAAGTAAGAGTCAACCAACCCTAAAATTATGTAATCAGTTGGATAACGATTGTGCTATTGAGTTCGCTGCTTCTTTCAAGATAATTATTTTACATTCATTTAAAATAAGGTATGCAATTCATCAGCATGTGTTCATTTACAACAGAAATAAGAAAATCATTCTTTAATTTTGCAGAAAAAATTAACATTATGAAAATTAACATCATCTCAAGTGTAGCGTTGTTAGCTGTTTTTGTGTGGAATTGCGCAGGCAACACTAACGAAACGCCTTCAGAGGCTACCACAACATTAACTACAGAGGAGCAAAGCCGTTTGGAAAAAGAGCATGAACTATTTAGAGCGGGTTATGCCGATAGTGTCAACTTGGGCTTAATTGAAGACAGTACGTTCAAAAGTAGCTCAAGAAGAATTGCGACTGCCGAAGTAGGTGGAGCAAAAGTAACGATTAACTATGGCTCACCAGGAAAAAGAGGTCGTGTTATCTGGAATGGTTTGGTTTCTTATGACCAAGTGTGGGTAACGGGTGCGCATTGGGCAACTGCCGTTGAGTTCAGTAAAGATGTAAAAATAAATGGCACTACTGTTCCTGCGGGAATGTATGGCTTTTTTACCATTCCAAATCCAGATGAATGGACATTAATTATTAACAAGCGATATGACCAACATTTGGCAGACGATTATTCTGATGCAGAGGATGTGGTTAGCGTAAAAGTTAAACCAGAAAACTTGACTGTTGTGGTGAAGCGATTGACTTACACCATCACTCCTTCAGGCAACACAGGAACTATTGACGTGGCTTGGGATGATGTGAAAGTAAGTTTACCTTTTGAAGTAATTTAAGCCTAAAATCTAGGTATTCAACGTTCTTTTTATATTACAGTGATGGGTTCACTTGAAGTGAACCCATCACTGTAATATAGCTACCTTAACTATTACATCATTTTACCATCCATAAGGTAAAGCCAATAGCCATTAATCCGACGGCGATGCAGTAAAAAGCAAAATATTTTAATTGACTACGTTTCACTAACTCAATCATCCAAATACAGGCGAACAAACCTGTTAAAAATGCGCCAATAAAAGCACCAACAAAAGGAAGAAACAAGCTACTTTCGTAACTAATATTCCCATCAAGTATATCTTTTGCCATTTTACCCAAAATGAGCGGAACAACCATCAAAAAAGAAAAACGTGCAGCTTCAGTGCGGTCAATACCTAATAGAACAGAGGTGGAAATGGTTGCTCCAGAGCGTGAAATACCTGGTAAAATAGCTATGGCTTGTGCCAAACCAACAACGATAGCATCAAAAAAACTTACTTTTTTGACGGTGTTTTTGGCGCGGTCCGCTAGAAAAAGCAAGCACCCAGTAACTAGCAGCATACTGCCCACCAAAAGAATGCGTCCACTAAACAAAGCATCTATTTGCTCCTCGAAAGCAATGCCTATGATGGCGGCAGGCATCATGGAGAGTATGATTTTTACCGAAAAGAGCCAGGCAGTTTGGTTTTTTTGAAAAAGACCAAGAATAATTTTGGCAATATCCTTTCTGAATACAACAATTGTACTCAACGCAGTGGCTGCATGAAGAATGACGGAAAATTGTTGCTCGTACTGTCCGTAGTCCAAGCCTAGTATGGCTTGCCCTAATTCGATATGCCCACTGCTACTAACCGGTAAAAATTCTGTTAGTCCTTGAATAATGCCGATTAATACCGCACGTAACAAATCTTCCATAGTGTTTTTATTGTGTTTATTCAATTGCTTGCGCTACCTCTGTCAAAAAAAAATCAATGAAAAGTAAGACTACCAGTAGTGCGATATTGCGTTTTTCCCTAACGTTTAAAAATAGCATACACTTCAACAGCCAAGCCTGTTAGAATGACAATCGGCGCAAGCACTGTTCGACGAGTGCTGTAAATGATGTTTGGATCCCATGTATTTGGGTCAGGCATTGCGCCACCGCTCATCAAAAGCATTCCGAGTGCAATTAATCCAGCACCAAGCAACATCCAAGCATAATGGGATTTTTCAAAGAGCAAAGCCTCTTTGGGAACATTTACTTTAGTTACTCTTCCTCTTGAACTAGTGGAAGAAGACTTATTTTCGCTAGACTTAGTTTCCTTCACACTACTACTCGAAGTAACCACCTCCTTTCTCGGTGTTTCCTGCGCTCTAGTATTTCTACTTGGCACTCCTTTTTTCTTTTTACTCATTTTCAGTTCTTATTACGCTACAAAATTTTATTCATCTTCTTGAGCCTCTAATACAAATCATCTACCCTCATGCTTAAATACTTATTAATCACATAGTAGGTACTTGTTACCATGATTAAGACCCCTGACAAAATTAATCCAATAAATAATATTGTGATACGCCAAGCACTTTCTTGGATGCTAATTCCACCCAATTGGTTGCTAATGAGCCAAATTAAGATGGTTAATCCTCCAATGGCGAGTAAGGCACTTAAAAAACCATGCCATGCGCTTTGGCGCAAATAAGGGCGACTAATAAATTCCCAGGAAGCACCCACTAATTCCATATTCTTAATCAGAAAACGATTGGCATACAAAGCCAGTCGAACGGTATTGTGTATTAAAGTAACGGCAATAATAATAAATATTAAACTGATACCCAAAGCGATATAGCCTATTTGTTGCAGATTGCGTGCTAGTTCATTCACGAAAGTTTCCTGAAAATAAACGTCACTCACGAAGGGATAGCGTTTAATATCTCTTCTGACCTGCTTCAAACTATCTTGATTCAAATAATCAGCTTTTACATGGAAAGTCAGTACGTCATAAAGTGGATTAGGCATATCCATTTTCAAAAAATCGTCGCCAAATTCTTGAATGAGCATCTTTGCTCCTTCTTCTTTGGCAATGAATTGAAAACTGGTATCTTTAATATATCGGCTATTCGATAGATGTTTACGCAAAATTGTTAATGATTCGTCCGCCCTATTATTCTCCAACTCGACGATGATGTTTACCTTTTCTTTGAAATATGCACCTATTTGTTGCGTTTGTAAAAGTGCCATTGCAAAGAATCCCAGTAAAAACAATACTAACGCTACACTAAAAATCACATAGACATAATTCAATTTGGCACTTGGAAAAATCATTTAAAACACTGTAATTTGAAGTTTGATAATCAATATTATGCTTCGAAGACAAAATAATCCAACGCTTTTTTAAATCGCAAGACAAAAATAGTCAATTTGAGCAATGATTCGATAGAAATTTCATAGCGTTCTTGAGAATGCCACTTCAAAACGGCATAGTTTCCGCCTTCAAAGGCAACTTATTAATTTCCTATTTCGTTAACATTGCATTAAACTAAGCAATAACATGAAAGCTATTGGCAATATTTATTGGCTATTTACTGCCTCTTATATGGCATTTACTACTTCAATAACGGCGCAACAAGATATTTATCTTTCCAACGCATCTTTTGAAGGACAACCAGACGATGCCACTATTCCAATAGGTTGGTTTGCTTGCACACCTACTACTACGCCAGATATTCTACCTGGACCCTGGGGCGTTTATCAAGAAGCTACAGAAGGCGATACTTACATGGGGCTAATTACTAGAGGTGATGGTACTTTTGAAAGTATCGGGCAACGCTTACCTAAAGCAATAAAGGCAAAAGAATGTTATAAATTTTCATTGGACTTAGCGCATTCTGATACCTATGCCGGCTACAATAAGCCTGTTAAGCTCAGAATTTGGGTAGGGCAGCAAAAATGCGATAGAGGACAACTTATTGCTGAAACTGATTTCATTGATCATTTGGATTTCAGAACTTACCGTTTTCAGTTCAATGCTAAGAAAGATGGGTATTACATCATTATTGAAGCCTATTACAAAGACGGGCGTTTTTCGCATCAAGGCAATATTTTGATTGACAATTTTTCTGCCATCCGATTGTGTAACAGAGCGTAACGTATGCTCTCTATTCTCATCCCGATTTATAATTTCGATTGCCGAACGCTAATTGCAGCACTACATGAGCAGTGTGAAAAAGCGGCAATTGCCTATGAAATCATTTGTTTGGATGATGCTTCTTTGCCTTATTTTCAAGAAGCTAACTCTACGGTAGCCTGTTTTCAGCACGTTCAATACATCATTTTAGCTACAAATGTAGGACGCTCTAAAATTCGCAATCAATTAGCTACAATAGCAAAATATCCTTACTTACTTTTTATTGATTGCGACCACAAAGTAGCGCATGCCAATTATATACAACAATATGTCACATATTTACACCCCAATAAAGTGCTTTATGGCGGCACCATGTACAATGAGCAACCTCCTCAAGACAAATCCTTACATTTTCGGTGGCATTTTGGAAAATCCAGAG
>DAITMC010000203.1:4788-6436 GCA_036835365.1 Saprospiraceae bacterium | reverse complement strand
GCAGTAGGTTTTCATGGCACGAATAGTGCTTATGAAAGTTACGAGCAGTCCATCCACTGGGTGGAAAATATTCTTTACATCAATTTGAAAGATAGAAAAGGGCATCAAATTCATTTCATTACTAAAGTATTTGGTGCGAATATTCTGGAATGGAAATATTTATCCGCTATACTCTCCACTGTCGTAGCGAACCAAGATTATCCTATTGCTGTGAGAGCGACGTTGATTGAACAAAACCAATATCAACAAAATAAAACAACAGAGACCGTAAGAATAAATCGCTATCTGATGGTCAAAAGAGATGCCATTCGGGCGCTACGTCGACCTATTTACAGTTCAATAGAATTGACCGACCGAAAAGCAGATTTGGATGCTTTCAAGCCCATGATTGGTGTTTGGCGATTGTGGCGATATGCTAAAAACAAAAAAGAGATTACACAAACGAAGTTGGTGATTGATGATAATTATAAATTCACCTTACTTACAGAAGGGTATAACAGAGCGATACTGAATAAACAAGTGGGTGTATTTAGCATTAGCGAATCGCTGAATGGAGAAAAGTTATGTTTATCGTTGCATCCCTCTGTTGGTAATCGGGTCATTTCCTATTTCATCATTAATCTTCCTATTGGCGTAGCAGAGCCTAATGTTCCTGATATATTAATGGCTAGTTATGTAACGACTTGGGACAAAACTATTCCTCGTGAAAGACATCAGAATCCAGAATCGGGTTATGCTGCAATTTTGAGAGCATCTCACAATCCCGAAGCAGAAGTTGATTTTGAGCCAATGCGATTAAGCGGAGATAAACTAAAGTTAGAAGTTGAAAGAGTAGCCGATTTGAGTACGTTGAAAGCTAAGCTAGATAGAGCAGTTGGTATTATCCCACCTGAGCCAGATTAGCCAGTTTTGTTTTAACCTGTGTTTCGCTCAAGTCTTTATAGTCTATAACGCTTCTCATACTCAGATTGCTGAGTGCCCTTCTTATAAAGCTATAGGCAATATCTGCATTAGCGCAGAAAATCTTTAAGTAAGTAGTGTCGTTATTATCATCCGGGATGGTAACGTAATCCATTTCTTCGTCTGGTTCATTAGCAATAAAATCCTCAATTCTTTCTCCCTCTGCCCTATTTCTCATTGCCAGAGTAATAATGAGTTTGTATATTTCATCGTTATTAGGATGCAACCCAATAACCACTGCATCATTATTTTTCATTGCATGAATTTTGCATAATTAATGTACCAATATAGGCTTTTATAAGATAGCTGTCAAAAGAAATTATTAACATAAAGTTAATAACCCCAAATTAGATTGCAAAGGTACGGTTTTTCACCATCATCATCTTAAAATTTATACCAGAAGCTGTATTAAATTTTTTATCCCCTTGCTGTAAGCACTTATATGTTAACATTTTGAAAATCAATCACTACAGTTCAAACATCTCCGCTAACATTCCCTCTTTCATGGCAAATTCAGAAATGATGATTTGTTGGAATTGGTGTTGCTTTAGTAAAAATGCTATCAGTACAAAGGCAACAACTAAGAGTTCGGCGCGCGCTTCTGGAATGTCTTTTCTGTTGAGCCTTTCTGCTACGGTAGTAAAAATGGTGTATTGATAGTATTTAAAGAAATCTTTAGCGCTGATGA
>DAITMC010000203.1:0-4688 GCA_036835365.1 Saprospiraceae bacterium | reverse complement strand
ACTTCAATGCCAGTGGATTCTTCCACTTCTTCGATAAAGGCTGCACCATTGCTGGCAGTACGTAATGCGGCTGTACCAAATGCCTGAATTTGTTGGACATTGAATTTTTGTAGCACCAAATGAAAGTGCAACATAGCGTGAATGCCTCTCTGGAAGGGCTTCTCCCCAATGCGCTCAATTCCGTTTTCTGCTAATTTTACGAATTGGCGTTCTTGATAAATTTTTTGCCTATTTTCCTCAACAATGAGTAGATGAAACGTATTCGTCCCCAAATCAATAACAGCGTAGCGATTCATCTGTTAATTTTTTCTTTTACTTAAATGATTGAATTATAGTATTTCTACTTTTATTTTCTAGTTTACTTAGTCAAAGGTATCAATTCTATTACATAAGGTACAGGGCTTGCCCAAAGTCTAATTACATTTTTCTTTCGCTGAAGGTATTGCTCCGTTGGATAGTCGGCACTGACTTGGGAAAAAGTTAAATCATTATTCACCCCAATGTTACCATCCAATTTATGAAACCGTCGTTTGGTAGCCAGCTTTTTTGGGGTCAAGAAATCAGGTATTTCTATCCATTCATTTTGGTCAGGATTTTTCTGATGATTGATATTTTTAGGCAACCAAAAAATAAGATGCGTTACAACAGTTTCTTTGCCCAACAGATAGGCATATATGTTTTTGTCGGCAACAATCCTTTCTTTGACTGATGTATCACCCAAAAAGTGCATCATTTGTAACAATATTTTGTAAGCTATTTTAGGCTGGTCAATCACTCGACCTGGTAAAGTTGCTGTAAACAAGCCCGAAGTGGCATAAAGCCCTTTCATACCCGGATTGTCCATCCCTTCATAAAGGTACAAACGATGAAAACCCATACCCATCATTTGTACAATATTGCGCACTAGGTAAATCGCTTGTGCATATTCGCCAACGGTTTCGCTATCCCATCCAAATTCAGTAGCTGCAATTTTGAGTTGCGGGGCTACTTTGTTCTTGTAATCGAGCATAGATTGTACATGGCGAAAATCAGAAGTACTGGCTTCGGGAGGCTCTACCAAATTCACTGTACCAATGGTAAAACTGTAAGGATGTACCGTAATTTCATGAATGTTTTCTAGTATTTCATCATCCAACATGGGCACAACATAATCACCAGAAGGATATTGGCAATTCTTACATTTCCATACACTTTTAGGATTGTGTGCCTGAAATGCTCCCACGCTCAAAGCTAGTGGAGGCGATTGATGGTAATAAGATTTGTAGGCAGCAATAATGCCTTTGGCTACTTGCTGAAAGCCCATCACCCCGATATCACCCCAAGGTTCATTCCCAATTTCAAGCGTATGAATTAATGGGGAATCACCATTTTCTTTTGGAACGTGCAATTGAAAAAAATCAAGTGCATACTTTCGGGCATTTTCTTTAATGGCTTCTGGGCTATTGCCCCACTCTGCTTGAGCATACCAGTTGTTCGGGAAAGTTCTCATACCCAGTACCTTACCATCTTCCGTTTGTTTCACAATGCTGGCTAAGGAAATGCGAATGGACGCAAAATCTTTTTGCCAAGTTTTGTAGCGCAAGTTGTAGTTGTTCATGCGTCCCCATCCTTTTTTTCCTCCCGGCAGTGCTACGTCTGGTGTAGCGTTACTAGGTGTTTTACCAAATGGATAGTCATCTTCCATTAGATGGAAAGAACGAACATGACTAAAGATATTGCTCAATGGATTATATCCGTAAGGATTGTTTTTATTGTAGAGTTGATCCCATTCTTTACCTGCATTTATGCCAAGTATTTGCCTTAGGGTGAGTTCCATAAATAATAAAGTTGTGGTGATAAATTTTCCGTGTAAAGACTTTAACCGTTAAGGATTTATTTCCCTTATATTTATATGAGCATCCTGTTTTACAGACTTCATCTAAGTCAAGTTATGTCTTGCTCACATCAAACATACGAAAATAATGGCGAACCGTTGGTGCATTAGCACTATAAAATTCCAGTAGCAGCACTATCTTTGCAGAATGGAATTATTGAAACATACACCATTTGTACTTTATGCCGATGATGAGGGCAATGTTTTTGAAGATACCTCGCTTTATGCCGTAGGCAGGAGTGGCTTTTATGCTCAACCTACTGAAATAGCAGATTGGATACCACTTCCCAATGGTGGTAGTTTGTATCAATTGCCACATCGCATATCCGTAGGCATTGATGTAAAAACAGGTGAAATGCGCTTATGCGACAAAGGTTGGGCGGTAGCTGCCTTTATACCGCCAGCACACACCACGCTTTTTCTGGCTTCTTTTATGAACGAACCTGATGCACCTACGCTACCCTTATTTTGCTACACTGCCGTAGGTTGGTATGAGGGCAAATTTTATGTAACGGCGCAACGAGTGGAGCAAGACATTCGTCAAGAATGCGATGGCTTTGACCAGAACCAAGTAGCACTAGGCATTCTGGATTTGCGCGGTCGCTTTCCCAACAATCGAATCGTGGAGCATTTAGCCGATAATTGTGCGTTGAGCTATCATTGTCCGGCAGCTAGAAACTACTTCATGGGGCGTTGGGAATGTCCAATACCCACTTCGCCAGCTTGCAATTCTAATTGTATTGGTTGTATTTCTTTTCAACCGGAGCATGAAAGTATTGAATCGAGCCAAGACCGTTTGACGTTTAAACCTACTGCTGGCGAAATTGTAGAATATGCCGTGGCGCATCTGGAAACCGCTGAATATCCTATTGTTAGCTTTGGGCAAGGTTGCGAAGGCGAGCCTATATTAATGTGGGAAACTTTGAAAGATGCAATTTATCAAATTCGTAAATTTACTGATAAAGGCAGCATTAACATCAACACGAATGGCAGTAAACCCCATGCTATTGAAGAACTATGCAAAGTAGGACTAAATAGCATTCGCGTCAGCACCAATTCTGTGCAGAAATGGCTTTATAATGCTTATTATTTGCCAAATAATTACCAATTTGACGACTTAGCAGAAAGCATCCGAATTGTCAATCGCTATGGTGGCTGGACCAGCATCAACTATTTTGTCTTTCCCGGCGTAACGGATAGTGTGGAGGAATATGAGGCGCTACGCCAGTTCATTAAATCCACAGGCTTGAAGATGATTCAATGGCGAAACTTTAATATTGACCCTGATTGGTATTTGGAAAAAGTAGGCATCACAGAAACTCCAGAAGCTATAGGTGTTCGCACGCTATTGCAAGAAATTCAAAAAGAATTTCCGCACCTTAAATATGGTTACTACAATCCACCTATGGAGCGAATCAAGGGAAATTATGAATTAGATTTTGCACATTAGATTTTGGAGGCATTCGTCTATCTAATTTGCCGACTGTTAAAACTAGACGTTTGAAAGTTTGAAGATTTCAAAAGATACTTGTTTGATTAAATTAGGAGAATTTTCGGATTTTTAGTATAATTATACTCTTGGTCATTCCAAGATTTTATGAATTCTGATGAAGACGAGGAAATTGTAAAAAGGATGGATAGTGGCGAAGCACAAGCTATTGTATTAGCAAGGGAACTAGAGGCTAAAATTTTACGGATAGATGAATTAGATGTATGTTTGCTATGATGAATCCTGCAATTACGGCATTTCAATCGCATATCGTCAATATTGCCACGCCTTACAACGAAGGGGGGATTGGTCTATTAGTTCCATCTGAAAGAATTATTCTGACCAATGAACATATCGTTCGGGATAATAGTAGCGTCATTGTTGAAAATTGGTATCTACCTGCGCAGGCATTAGACGTTGTTTATTTGGATGCACATAGCGATATGGCTTTCCTGAGCTTGCCCGAACACATCCATCTACCCAATGACTTATCTGATTTGCTTCTAGCAGATAAAAATGGTCCATGCGAAGTAGGAGCATCGCTACTCACATGGAACGCAGAAAATTATTGGAACGAATCAATTCCTCATGCTACACTTGTAGCGTATGAGGAAGATAAAAGCGGCGCAACTTTTTTAATATACGACAAAAAAGAAGTAAGCAGCGCAGGTAATGGTTTTTTGACGGACTTACAAGGCAATTTCTTAGGAATGAAAATTCTTGTCCCTTCTATCCATCATCCTAAGTTGGGTATTGCTTTGACTACCTCATATTTAAAAGCATCTCTGGAACAGTTTCGACAAGGGAAAAGCAAAGCTACCCGATGCGAGCATTGCATGACTATTGTTTTTGAATCGAATCAGCAGCACCATTGCCCAACTTGTGGAGCATACATTTTACTGCCTTCTTCAATTCCGGCTTACGAACCGCAAGGTGTAGCAAGAACAATTGAACAAGTCCTCTTTGAAACAGGGCATTCCGTACACCTTGCTCGGCGAGGTGTGGACAAATGGGCAATTCAAAAAGGGAGTGCAAAAATCATTATTACCTATCATGAAGATTCGGGATTAATCATGAGTGATGCCTACCTTTGTTGGCTTCCAGAAGAAAATAAATTGCCTATTTACGAGTTTTTACTTCTAGAGAATGAACGTATGGAAGGGCTTACGTTCAGCATTAAACCAAAATCAAGAGAAATTGTGCTTTCATTGCTCATTTTTGAACAGTATTTCAATGTGCCAACAGGCGTAGCGTCGTTTAAGCAGTTGTTTGAAAAAGCAGATTTTTTTGATAATATTTTAGTGGAAAAATATGGTGCAATGTGGC
>DAITMC010000202.1:0-6494 GCA_036835365.1 Saprospiraceae bacterium | reverse complement strand
TATTAATTACTGGTAAGAACAGTTACATAGGTACATCTCTAGAGAATTGGCTAGAGAAGGAACCTGATAAATATAAGGTAGATACGGTTGATATGAAAGATGGATCATGGAAAGAGAAGGACTTCTCTCAGTATGATGTTGTTTTTCATGTGGCTGGGATAGCTCATGTATCATCAGACCCTAAGATGGAAGACCTCTATTATAAAGTAAATAGAGACCTTACAGTTGAAACTGCTGAGAAGGCCAAGGTAGAAGGTATAAAGCAATTCATTTTTATGAGTAGCATTATTGTCTATGGAGATAGCAGTAGTAATAAGAGAGTCATTGATAGAAATACAGTTCCGACACCAAGTAACTTCTATGGAAACAGTAAGTTGAAGGCTGAGGAAGGTATCAGGCATTTAGAGTCAGATAACTTTAAGATTGTTGTGCTAAGACCGCCTATGATTTATGGCAAAGGCTCTAAAGGAAACTATCCAAGGCTTTCGAACTTGGCTAAGAAGATACCAGTATTTCTTGACATCGATAATGAGCGCAGCATGCTTCATATAGATAATCTTTGTGAGTTCATTAAAGTCATGATTGATTATGAAGAGTCAGGATTATTTTTCCCTCAAAATAAAGAGTATGTGAAGACAAGTGAGTTGGTTAGGCTGATAGGTGAAGCTCACGGGAAGAAGATCTGGATGATTCGACGGATGAATTGGTTAATTAAGATGATGTTTAGAATCGGAGTTGTGAATAAAGTATTCGGCAATTTGGTTTATGAAAATTCCATGAGTGATTATGATAAGGCGAATTACCGAATAAGAGATCTTAGGGAGTCTATTGAATTGACGGAGAAATAATTAAGAAGGGTGGATAGGGCTTGAAAAAACACATATTAGTAATTGCACAATATTTCTACCCTGAACAGTTTCGCATTAATGATATTTGTACGGAGTGGGTTAAAAGAGGATACAAGGTAACGGTTATAACCGGGATTCCAAACTACCCTAAGGGTAAATATTATGATGGATATGGGCTATTCAAGAAGAGAAAAGAAACCTATAACGGTATAGATATCATACGAATTCCTTTGATTCCAAGGGGAAACAATGCAATCATGCTTGCTCTTAATTATTTGTCGTTTGTAGTATCGGGTTTCTTCTGGAAAGTATTCACTAAGATTAAAGCTGATTATGTGTTTATATTCGAAGTGTCACCAATGACGCAGGCTCTTCCTGGAGTTTGGTATGCAAAGAAAAGGAAGATACCTTGTTACTTGTATGTAACGGACTTATGGCCAGAGAACGTTGAAATAGTTGCAGGAATTACAAATAAGAGAATCCTAAATACTATTGGAGTCATGGTTGATTATATTTACAAACGTTGCGACAGAATATTTACTTCTTCCGAGAGCTTTATACAAGCAATTGTAGACAGAGGAACAGATAGAGAGAAATTGGAATTCTGGCCACAATATGCAGAAGACTACTACAAGCCAATTGATAAAGAAAAAACAAACATAGTTGAGATTCCACAAGACGGTATATTCAATATTATTTTTGCAGGAAATATTGGATTTGCACAAGGACTGGATGTACTACCTAAAGTAGCAAAAATACTAAAAGATATTAATACAAAAGCAAGATTTAACATTGTTGGAGATGGCAGATTTAAAGAAACACTCAAGGCCAAAGTTGAAGAATACCAAGTTACAGACTACTTCAACTTTATTGATAAACAGCCAGCGACACGTATTCCAGAATTTATGGCTGTTAGTGATGCGACTTTAATTAGTTTATCTAGAAGCAAAGTATTCTCAATAACGCTTCCCGCAAAAACTCAATCATGTTTAGCGTGTGGAATTCCAATTATTGTTTCTGCTGATGGAGAGATTCAGGATGTAATTAATAAAGCAAATGCAGGCGTATGTAGTGATGCTGGTGATGTAAAAGGACTAGCTGACAACATTAAACAATTAATTAGCATGTCAGCTGAGAAACATCAGGAGATGGCTCGAAACGCAGTGTCTTATTATCAGAAAAACTTTGATAAGGATACGCTACTTAATAGAATGGATCAATGGTTTGGTAAATAAAGGAAGATAATGATGGGAGATTTCAGATATGTTTAAAGACAAAACTTTACTGATTACAGGTGGAACAGGATCTTTTGGAAATGCAGTAATGAAAAAGTTCTTACATACAGATGTAAAAGAAATACGTATCTTTTCTCGTGATGAAAAGAAACAAGACGATATGAGAAAAGTGTACAAAGATGATAAATTAAAATTTTACATTGGGGATGTAAGAGATTTAGCCAGTGTTAAAAATGCCATGCACGATGTTGATTATGTATTCCATGCAGCAGCTTTAAAGCAAGTTCCATCATGTGAGTTCTTTCCATTGGAAGCAGTTAAAACTAATATAGTAGGAACAGATAATGTTCTTACTGGTGTAATTGAAATGGGAATAAAGAAAGTAATTTGTTTATCTACAGATAAAGCAGCTTACCCTATAAATGCAATGGGAATTTCAAAAGCTATGATGGAAAAAGTATTCGTAGCTAAGGCTAGAACTGTAAATCCAGAAAAAACACTTATATGTGGAACGAGATACGGAAATGTAATGGCATCAAGAGGATCGGTAATTCCTTTATTTATCGAGCAAATAAAGAATGGACAACCATTAACAATTACTGATCCAAACATGACAAGGTTTTTAATGAGCTTAGAGGAAGCTGTAGAGCTTGTAGCATTTGCCTTTCAAAATGCTGAAGCGGGAGATATTATGGTTCAAAAAGCACCGGCCTCTACAATTGGTGATTTAGCTCAAGCATTAAAGGAACTTTTTAATGCTGATAATGGTATTAAGATTATTGGTACTCGTCATGGAGAAAAACTCTACGAAACTCTTCTAACAAAAGAAGAGCATGTAGGAGCACAGGATATGGGTGGTTTCTACAGAGTTCCTGCTGATAAGAGAGATCTTAACTATGATAAGTATTTTATAGAAGGAAACCAAGAACTTCAAGAAGTAGAAGATTATAACTCTCATAATACAGAAAGACTTAACATAGAGCAAATCAAAGAGAAGTTATTGAATCTTGATTACATAAAAGAAGAACTAATGAAATGGGAAGCGAGATAATGAAGATCTTAGTCCTAGGGGGAACAGGTATGGCGGGCCATACCATTTCATTATATTTTAAAGAGGCTAGACACGATGTTACTGCTTTTAGTCGTAGTAAAATGGAATGTTGTAACAACATAAATGGAGATATTACAGATTTCCAAAATCTTAAAAAAATTATTATTCAAGGTCAATATGATGCAGTTATTAATGCTATCGGCATTTTAAATCAAGACGCAGAAGATGATAAGTTAAATGCAGTGTTATTAAACAGTTATTTACCTCACTTTTTAAGTGATGTAACTAAAAATATGAAGACAAGAATTATTCATATGAGTACTGATTGTGTGTTTTCAGGAAAAACTGGTGGCTATTCAGAAACGTCTTTCAGAGATGGTGAAACTTTTTATGACAGATCAAAAGCATTAGGAGAATTAGAAAACAATAAAGACCTTACCTTCAGGAATTCAATTATTGGTCCTGACATGAGCGAAAGAGGAATAGGTCTTTTCAATTGGTTCATGAAGCAAGACGATAAAATCAACGGTTTTACTAAAGCTATATGGACAGGAGTAACGACATTAACTCTAGCGAAGGCTATGGAGCAAGCATTAAAAGAAAACCTAACTGGTCTTTATAATTTAGTAAACAATAAAACTATTAGTAAATATGAATTGCTTAAGTTATTTAATAAATACATGAAAAATAATGAAATCGAGATTTTACCAAGTGACAAGCTTTCTGTTGATAAGTCTTTAATTAACAACAGAACGGATTTTTCATTTGAAGTACCTAGCTATGAAACGATGGTAGCTGAGATGAAAGAGTGGATTGATAAATATAGTGAGTTCTATCCACATTATTTTAAATAGAGGGCAAGTGTAATGAATAAATTAAAATTGATGACAATAGTGGGTACTCGCCCTGAAATCATAAAGCTTTCTGAAGTAATCAAGAAGAGCGATAAATATTTTGACCATATACTTGTACATACAGGTCAAAATTATGATTATACATTAAATCAAGTATTCTTTGAGAATTTAGGGATAAGAGAACCAGATTTTTATCTTAACGTAGTAGGCGATAATTTAGGCCAAACCATGGGAAATATCTTGGCTAAGTCATATGAAATAATGGTACAAGAGCAGCCTGAAGCACTACTTGTCCTTGGTGATACCAACTCATGTTTAAGTGTAATATCAGCGAAGAGACTGAAGATACCGGTTTTCCACATGGAAGCGGGGAATAGGTGTTTTGATGAAAACCTGCCTGAAGAAATCAATAGAAGAATCGTTGATCATACCAGTGATGTAAACCTATGTTATACAGAGCATGCTAGAAATTATTTAAATTGGGAAGGGATTCCAAAAGAAAGAACTTATGTTGTGGGATCACCAATGGCGGAAGTATTAAAGGTGAATGAAGACAAAATAAATAGTAGTAAAGCGCTTGAGACATTAGGTTTAACGAGCGGAAAATATATATTACTTTCCGCTCATCGAGAAGAAAACATAGATAATGAAGATAATTTTATGGCTTTAATGAATGCTGTTAATTCTATAGCTAAAAATTATGATTTCCCTGTTATTTACAGCACTCATCCAAGAAGTAAGAAATTTATAGAGCAAAGAGGATTTAAATTTCATCCAAATGTTAGAAGCCTACAGCCTTTTGGATTTGCTGATTATAACCACCTCCAAAAAAATGCCTTTTGTGTTGTATCTGATAGTGGTACCATTGCAGAAGAAGCCTCATATTTTAAATTCCCAGCAGTGTCTGTAAGAACCAGTACAGAAAGACCAGAGGCATTAGATAAAGGAAATATGGTTATTGGTAGTATCACCACTGAACAAGTTCTTCAAGCCGTTGATATGGCAGTAGAGATGAATGCTCAAGGAGATTTAGGAGAAGATGTGCCAAACTATGCGGATGAGAATGTAAGTATTAAGGTGATTAAATTAATTCAAAGTTATACAGGCATAGTAAATAAGATGGTGTGGAGAAAATCATAAGAATAATGGTTTTGATGTTCCAGCAGAGAATGGCGATACTCTTTTAATGTTACATGAATTTTATAATGAGTTCAAGCTTGATCAAGAAAATGAATATATTTTTGTGTAACTACCCAGCCGACCAAAAGTAGCAAAGTAGGAGAAAAAGGGTACAGCAAACGTAAACCGTTGATAATTCTAGTCGCGCTTCCGCGCCCGCTGATGAGCGCAAACCCACCGATTCCGACAGGAAAAGCTGTCAGAGGGACAAAAAGGGCAGATTCTCCCCACCAATCCTCGTTTATTGGGGGATTGGTCGTTTTATGTCAAATTTAAGCGACCTGCAGCACGGGGTAGTGCAACAGGTCGCGCACCGACCAAACGTGGTCGGTCAAGCCGAGCGCCATCGCAGGCGTTCGACTTCGGTAACGGCGCTTCAATCCGGGTAGGGGGTCACGCAGACTTTCATGTGGACGAACGAAATGATAATAGGCGCGGAACCATTCGCAGTGCATGAGCAGATGATGCTCGGATTGAGCATAAGCCCATGTGCGCCGTGACAGGCACGAAACGCACTGCCGAAAGGTGAGATTGACGCGCTCGATGAAAGCGGTCTGGATGAGGCGGCGCAATCCGACTTGCTGAAGTTTGTCGAACAGATCAGAGCGTTTGCCGTGCGCCATGCGTGTGGTCGTGATGGTTTTGCGGTTCTTGTGCTTGCGCTTGATGAGCATCCCGTGTTGGAGGTCGTCGCTGACTTGCCAATGGTCGTTGTGGGCACGAGGTGGACGAAACCATGAGCCAAAGTGAGCGGTGAGTGCGTAGAAATAGGAGCGCAAACCGTCGGTGGTGAAAGCAGGCACGGTATCGGGAAGCAGGCGTTGCTGGACATCGTGAGCGAGGGCAAAAGCGTCCTGCTTAGTGCGTGCGCCGATGTGAAGCGAGGGGATGGCCTTGCTGACGGGATCGATCGCCATCCACAGCCAGCGAGCGGAAGCAATGCCACGCACACGAGTATAGAGTTCATCGAGTTGAAGCACGACGAAAACCAGATTGCGAAATAAACGATTATGCCAGCGTTGGGCGTGGTCGCCCATGTGGTTGAGCCAGCGGGCGATGGTGGCGTCGGCGTGACCGGTGAAGCGGATCATGACGGACATATCGACCCCTTCGGCGACAAACCAGAGCACCATTTCGACGCGCTTCGGGCTGGTTTTGAGGTAGTAGAGCGGTGTGCCGATACGTGATGTGAAGACTTTGGCGCAAGCCTGACACTTGAAGCGTGGGATGCGGTTGTGATGACCATAGCCGACGAAGGCATGAACGGAAGCGTCGACGATGCCGCAATAGTCGCAGTTCGGATTTGGGCAAGCAAAGCCGTGTGTTT
>DAITMC010000201.1:0-6522 GCA_036835365.1 Saprospiraceae bacterium | reverse complement strand
AAAGCATAAGCCATTGCATAAACTAACTATTGACTTTTGACAATCAAAAATCGTTATGAAAGGAATATTACTCCTGACAGTGGTTGCCGTTACGATTACCTTTATTGTTTTTGGAAACAGCCATCAACCACCTAATCCTTATGAATTTGTTGCTGGAACAGTACAGCAAGACACTATCCCACCAAAAGACCGAACTGGCGATTTTATTAATAATCCGTCTTCCAATCCTTTTGATTTGAAAGACCCTAGCATCATTACTAAAGAAGTAGAATATGACCCTACTACCAACAGATACATCATCATAGAGCGTATTGGTGATGATTACTACCGCGCACCAACTTACATGACTTTTGAGGAGTATTTGAAATACAAAGCGAAGCAACAGGAGCAAAGCTATTTTAACCGACTCGCAGGTGTAGGCAAAACGGATAAGTCAGGTTTAGGAGCAAACAATCCATTAGGTAACATTGATATCAAAAAGAACCTCGCCGACCGACTTTTTGGTGGCTCTGAAGTAGATATTCGTCCGCAAGGTAGTATTGATCTTTCTTTTGGCTACAATTACTCCCGAATCGAAAACCCAATTCTTCCAGAGCGTGCTAGAACCAATATTATCCCGATTGATTTTAGAATGAATATTCAGATGAATGTTACAGGGTCAATCGGTAGTAAATTGAATATCAATACCAACTATAATACACAAGCGACTTTTGATTTTGATAATATTATGAAGCTATCTTATGCTAGTGATGCCTTTAATGAGGATGATATTGTCAAAAGTATTGAAGCGGGTAATGTGAGTTTGCCACTGAAAGGCTCGCTCATTACAGGAGCGCAAAGTTTATTTGGGGTAAAAACTCAACTTCAATTCGGACGACTTTACCTCACAGGGGTAGCTTCACAGCAAAAATCGGATAGAAAGGAAATTCAAATTAAAGGAGGCAGCCAAGTTCAAACTTATGAAGTATTTGCTGATGAGTATGACGAAAATCGCCACTTCTTGCTTTCTCACTTTAACCGTGAATTATTTGAGCCAGCGTTAGAGAATTTACCCCAAATTTTAAGTTTATTCACCATAGAGCAAATTGATGTTTGGGTGACGAACGACCGCAACGAAACTGCGCGCGAAGGACAACCAGGACCAAGAGATATTTTAGCACTTGCCGACTTGGGTGAAGGCAATGTACTAACCAGCCCCGATAAAGTCAACATCAATCCAGCATCGCCTAGAGATATTACTGGCAACTTCTTGCTTCCATCGAATGCTGTCAATGATATTTATCAAACAGCAACTGCTGACCCCCAAGCGAGGAGAATTGAGCGAGCCGTAGCCATTCTACAAAATCGTCTTGGCTTTCAGCAGGCTAAAGATTTTGAAAAAGTAAATGCTCGTCGCCTACGCGAAGGTGCAGAATATACTGTCAATAGAGAATTAGGGTTTATCTCAATCAACATCAATCTTCGTCAAGACCAAGTGTTAGGAGTAGCATTCCAGTACTCTTACAATGGTCGTACCTACAAAGTAGGAGAATTATTCAATGACCAATCAGCCACTGGTGCAGATTCTTCTCAGCAAGTCCTATTTGTGAAAATGCTGAAGAGTACAACACCTAGAGTAGATTTGCCCGCTTGGGATTTGATGATGAAAAACTTTTACAACATTGGCGCTTATCAAGTAAACAGAAAAGACTTCAAGTTGGATGTATATTACGAAGACCCAGGCGCTGGACAAAAACGCTTTCTGCCCACTTCTATTGGAACAGTCGAAAGCCGTCAGCCTTTAATTCGCTTATTTAACCTTGATAATTTGAATGTACAGGGCGATCCTGGACAAGATGGCGTATTTGATTTTGTGCCAGAGTTGACGATTTACCCTAGAACAGGACGCATTATGTTTCCTGTGCTAGAGCCTTTTGGTTCACATTTGCGCAATGTTCGCGCAAGCGACGGTAGTCCTCTTCTCAATGAGGAAGATATTAACCGCTTTGTGTATCAACAACTTTACGATTCTACCGTCATTTTTGCTAGAGAATTTCCCGAAAAGAACCGTTTTGTTGTTCGTGGAGAATACCGCTCGGCGGTGTCTTCTGAAATTTCGCTTGGAGCGTTCAACATACCTCCCGGTTCAGTACAGGTTACTGCTGGTGGCACCCTCCTAAAAGAGGGAATTGACTATGAAATTGACTATAATATTGGTCGAGTAAAAATCTTGAACGATGCTTATTTGAGTTCAGGTGTTCCTATTCGAGCTTCTTTCGAGGACAACTCTTTGTTTGGTTTTCAAACAAAAACCTTGGTAGGGCTTCGAGCAGATTACAAATTCAGTGAAGAATTTAACATCGGTGCTACGGCACTCAAATTGCTTCAACGACCATTTACGCAAAAAGTAAATCTCGGCGACGACCCTATCAATAACAGCATTTATGGTCTTGACATCAACTTTAGTCGAGATGCGCCTTGGCTCACTCGTTTTGTAGATAGAATACCAGGTATTGACACAAAAGCCCCCTCTCGTATTTCATTCAATGCCGAAGCCGCTGCATTACAACCTGGACACTCCAAAGCCATCAATGAGCAGGCAGGTGAAGACCAAGGAGGAATTGTATATATCGATGATTTTGAAGGAAGTGTTAGTTCTATTGATTTGCGTCAACCTGCTAATGCTTGGGTTATTTCAAGTGTGCCTCAAAACGATGAGGGCAACAACAATCCTTTGTTCCCAGAGGCAGCTCTAATTGATGATATTCGAGGAGGTGCCAACCGTGCTTTGCTCAATTGGTATCGCATTGATCCTCAACTTAGACAAACAGAAGCATCTGGATTAGAAAATCCATATACTACGAGAATTGACTTGACAGAAGTATTCCCCAATCGGCAAAATACACCTGACCAACTACCGACTATTCAATCTTTCGACCTTGCCTACTACCCCGATCTGAGGGGACCTTATAACTATGATATTCCTAATGGATACCCTGGTATTTCCAGTGGATTAACTCAATCAGGAGCATTGAAAGACCCGACAACACGTTGGGGAGGTATCATGCGTGCGCTCAACATCAACAACTTTGAGCAATCCAATATTCAATTCATCGAATTTTGGATGTTGAGTCCTTTCTTAAATGAGCCAGGTAATCCAAATTTGGAAGGCGATATGTATATCAACTTAGGTAACATCTCAGAAGATATTTTGCGCGATTCTCAGAAATTCTTTGAAAATGGTTTGCCTGGACCCGCCAACCCCAATCGTAGAACCAACACGACCAATTGGTCAGTCATTCCATTGGCGCAGCAGATTACCAATGCTTTTGATGTGGACGAAGCTACACGAGCCTTACAAGATGTTGGCTTGGATGGATTAGATAGTGATAAAGAAAGAGAAAAATACGCCGATTTCTTAAACAGTATTCAATCCAGTGATTTAAGTGCAACCGCTAAAGAAACTGTCCTCAATGACCCCTCTAACGACGATTATCGCTATTATTCTGATTATCCTCAAGGAACAAACATTTTAGAACGTTACATGAAGTTCAACCATACAGAGGGGAACTCTCAACCACCCACTGATGGTGCTTTTTCAGCCACTAACATACCTGATTCAGAAGACCTGAACCGCGACCAGACCTTGAATGAAACAGAATCCTATTTTCAATTTAGAGTACCTATTCGAGCCAATGGTAATGGTGTTCAGCTCAACTCCTTCATTACCGATGAGCGCACAGTCAATGAAGGAACACCCAATGAACGCAAGTGGTATCGCTATCGTATTCCGTTGAATGACCCTGCTATTCGTAGGAGTATTGGCGGTATTCAGGATTTTCGCTCCATTCGATTTATGCGGGTTTATTTACAAGGCTTTGCTCAACCCGTAGTGCTTCGATTTGCTCGTTTTGAATTGGTGCGCAATCAATGGCGCGTCTATCAGCAGCCTCTTTCTAATGAATTAGCCGACTTTCCTACGGCATTTGATGTGAATGCAGTCAATATTGAAGCCAATAGTAGCCGTTGTCCATTTAATTACGTGTTGCCAGAAGGTATTCGTAGAGAAAACAACATTGGCGTATTTAATGCACTGCAAAATGAGCAATCCATTTCTTTGGGGGTGAGGAATCTAGCGGACGGCGATGCGAGAGGAATTTATAAGACGCTCAATTTAGATATGCGTAACTATGAACGTTTAAAAATGTTTGTCCATGCTGAAAAATTAGGATACAACGAATGTGGCGACTCGCAGGAAGATGTTTTATGTGACCCAGACTTAAACGATGGAGACGTAACCGTTTTTGTTAGAATGGGGAGTGATTTTCAAGATAACTACTATGAGTATGAAATTCCGCTCCAGCTATCGAGTATAGAAAATTTACCAATGCTTGGTATCGGGCAAGCAGCTACTTCTGCTTATTTACGTGAAATTTGGCCCAAAGAAAATGAGTTTGATTTCCCTTTAGATTGGTTAGTAGAAGCAAAATTAGCCCGCAATAAAGATGGTAATGCTGCCGAAGAATTTTTTTATATTCCACCAACAGGACTACCTCAAGGGCATATCATTAAAGTGAAAGGGAATCCGAATTTAGGGTACGTCAAAACAATAATGATTGGTTTGCGCAATCCTAAAGATGATGGTAAACCTCACTGTATCGAAATATGGGCAAATGAACTGCGTCTGCAAGGTTTGAATGAGCAAGGTGGTGTTGCAGCCCTTGCGCGACTGGATTTGCAGTTAGCTGACTTCGGAAACCTCAGTTTGTCAGGCAATTATAACAGTATTGGTTTTGGCTCTATTGAACAACGTGTGGATCAACGTTCTTTAGAAGAAATAAAAGGATTTGATATTGCAGGAAATTTTGAATTAAGTAGATTTCTTCCAGCAGCCTGGGGATTGCGACTACCGGCTTATGGCGCGTACTCTCGCTTATCGAGTACCCCTAAATTTGATCCGCTTGACTTAGATGTGCTGCTAGCAGAAAAATTAGCTAATGCAGAAACGATACAAGACCGAGATTCCATTCGAGATCTTTCGCAAAAGGTAACAGAAATAAAGACCGTTAGCCTAAACAATGTGGGCAAACAACGAACTTCGCAATCGGCACCTATGCCATGGGATATTTCCAACTTTAGTGCTTCCTATGCCTTTTCTGAAACCGAAAATCGCGACCCGATTATCGAATATGACCGAATAAAAAATCATCAAGGCTCACTTGATTACGGTTTTAATTTGAGAACCAAATATATAGAGCCATTTAAAAAATTGCCGCAATCAAATTGGTATAAGCCCCTGCGCGATTTTAACTTTAATCCTGTGCCCAATTCCTTTACTTTTAGCACAGGAATGTATCGAGAGGTGTCAGAAGTGAAATATCGTTTTACAGACCTTGACCCTGTTTTTTCCACCTTTTACAATAAGCAATTTACTTGGGATAGAAATGTTGGAGTTAATTGGGATATGGCTAAATCGCTGAAATTTAACTTTGTATCGAATGGTTTTGCTATCATTGATGAACCCGATGAGGCTCGACTAAGGGAGCAAGGACTAACACCTGACCAAGTCAGAGAAATTATTCAAGACAGTATTCGTACTAATGTTTTGGTTGGTGGACGACCTAAGAATTACAACCATAGTGTAGGGGTCAACTTTACTGCGCCAATGCGCTCCATTCCAATTTTAGATTGGATTAATCTTCGAGCGCAATACAACGCCAATTATAGCTGGACGGCGGCGGCTTTAAATGTACAAAATTTGGGTAACATTATCCAAAACAATCAGCGCCGACAAGTCTCCGGCGATTTTGATTTTGAGAAATTGTACGATAAATCCAATTATTTAAAGCAAGTTAATCGAGCGCCTAATCCAAATGCGAATAATAGCAGTCGCCGCCCTACCACACCTAACAAAAACGATGAAAATAAAGATAAGAAAGAAAAAGAGCCTCGCAAAGTCAGTTCATCAGAGCGTATGATACTGCGCCCTTTGTTGGCGATTCGGCGTGGGCGATTAACCTACTCTGAAGATTTTGCGACAGTAGTCCCCGGATTCACTCCTCAAACAAGCATACTGGGGTTGAGTCGAGGTTTTGATGCGCCAGGATTAGATTTTGTAGCAGGTTTTCAACCTAATATCCGCAATTTAAAACCTGAGCAATATGGTACAGCCGAAGATTGGTTACACCAAATTTCTAATGCTCGACGAGAAAATAGTTGGATTACAAACGATGTATTGCTGAATCAACAAGTGGCACAGCAGTATCAACAAAACTTGGATGCGCAACTAACGCTTGAGCCTTTCCGCGATTTTAGGATTGATATTAATGCTAAGCGTAGTTTTGTCCAAAATCATACACAATATTTCAAAGACACCTTGGGGGTAGGCGTGCCAAATTGGGTGCATGCTGTGCCGCGCGACGTTGGCTCTTTAAATATGTCCTACTTTGCGCTCAATACTTTTTTCAAGGACGATATCGGCGAAATTATTTCGTTATTCAAAGAATTTGAAGAAAATCGAATTGTAGTATCTCAGCTTTTAGG
>DAITMC010000200.1:0-6531 GCA_036835365.1 Saprospiraceae bacterium | reverse complement strand
TCGGGGAAGGTAATGGTGGTGAAGGGGAGTTTAAAGCATGACGGCTTGCCAGTCATTAGATTCAAGTTTACGTCGGATGTACCCGGTTTGTGGATGATATCTATCGGCTATCTCATTGGTGGAAACCAACAAGACTGGATGATGAGGCAAGATTGTCTCAAGGTCTGTTGTGTAGTATTTCGGTACGGTAATGATATGTTGATTAAATGTACGTTTGAAAAGCTGATCAAATTCTTGCCTAGTCATTGTGTTATCTAGGAGCTTGCGATAAGCCGCCAGTGCATTATTAGCCTCATCATTAAGTGCGATAAACACAGATCTTATCATAGGTGCTTCTTCAATAATACGAAACCTGGAAACAGGATAATTTTCCTCGGACGTGTCATTATTGCTCCAGTCATAATGGTATCGAAGCTTTTGCATGGAATTGAAAATGTTCCTTGAATAAGTAAAATCAGCAGATTGTGTGTCAAAATAATGCTCAATAAGTTCAAGGTAATCGGATTCTGGAAACTCATTCTTGGTCCCTAAAGCGGATGCTGAGCGGTCTGCGGTGATAGGCCCGTATATTTTCTTGCAGTCGTTAAAATTTATGATGTAAAGCGGTGATAGAGATTTATTAGGGTCGTTGTTGCGGTTTATTCGACCGGCCACCTGTACAATAGAGTCAATAGGCCCTAAGTCTCGAACTCCCATATCAAAATCAATATCTACACCAGCCTCAACTACTTGCGTAGCTACGAGAATTGGATATTTTCCTTGGCTAAGATCTGTTTTAATACGATAAATAATTTCCATGCGCGAGGCGGGAACTACATTTGTTGATAGGTAGTATACTGGATTGCCCAACCCCTCTTCTTCTAAAAAGATACTAAGAAAATCAAAAACTTCGATGGACCGTAAAACCGTATTGCAAACAATCAGAGATGATTGATTACAACTCCAATATTTCGAAAAAATTTTTTTTAAGAAGTCTGCAGCATTAACAAGGTCTTTATCGAGAAGGGGAACAATTTTTGTCCTATTAAATACGCTAAACACTTTTTCAAAATTTGCTAACAGCTCGATGGGTTGGGCAATTTCGTTTTTGCGGTAAAGGATCGTTTTGTTTGCCAGTTCAAAGATCTTAGGACGAGTAGCAGTCATCAAAACTACACGCGCATCAAGATAAACAGTTAAATAATGTAAAACTGATCCAATAAGAGGCATTTTTTCAAAAGCAATTGTTTGGACTTCATCCAAGATGATTATGGCACCCGCAAAATGATGAAACTTTTTTAGTAGCTTGTTTTTATTAGTAATGAGTGTTTCAAAGAATTGCACAAAAGACGTGATCACAATGTCAGACTGCCACGTATCAAGTGCCATCAATTTTTGGTTATACGCCGTAGGAGTATCGTTGTTAAGCTGCTTAGGAGTGGTTTCACTAGTATCTCCGAATACATCCGCATACTGATAGTGTGCTAAAATTTCTACAGAGGTATTTTTAAACATTTCTCTGTAAACGGAAAGCCCTTGCTCTATAATATTTATAAAGGGCAGTGCATAAATAATCTGAGCCTGCCGACCTTCACAAGCAAAAATCCGCTCCCGCAACTGAATAGCGAAATCGAGTGATGTAAGCGTTTTTCCTGTACCTGTAGGAGCCGTTAAAGTAAAAAGTCTTTTTTCAAGAAAAGATGAATTGTTTAGATTTTCAGTAACAGCATATCTGACGCTATTCCGCAAATTGTCATGACTGTTTAGCTGGCTAGAAACAGTATTACCTGGAATGGCGCAAAGAGCGTACTTGCTTGTGTTCGACGCATCAAGTTTATCGCTCTCGATTAAAAGGGAAAACAAATAATTAATTAAAAAATAATTGGCTAATGGTCTATCCGACAATTTTAGCTCCTTACTGGCTACACGATAGCGTTTAATATCTGGCAGTGTGAGCCACTTATCAAGGCCCGGCTGCTCTATCTCTTCTGCTATTTGACTTAGGTAGGGCTTCATAGATTCTACATGAGCTTTGAACACCTCTGCTCTACCGCTTCGCTCATACTCATTTTTATCAGAGAATTCAGAGTCAGAGGAGTTAGGGCCTCCGTCAATTAAACAGCCGTGATGACAACGAATGAGTAAATATGCAACTACAGCCTTGAACGGGTCTTGGTTTATATACTTATTAAAAATTGCATAAGCCCCCGTGATAGCATGCTGCTTCAATACCTGATCAGTGTCTTTGCCCAAAAGGTAATTCTGAAAGTAGTGGGTATACTTTCCGAGATCGTGCATTGAACCTACATCAAATAGCAACTCTTTTATCCATATTTGATTTCTTCCGAAATCAACGCTTTTCAACAAATTCTTTAATGCTAGTTCTCTAACATTTTTTGTATGCGTACTCAGTCGTTTGCTTCCGGCGCGTAACCCGCTTAACTGGCTTGTTGCATGCGAATAAAAGGTAGAATTCATAAGAACTGTACATTTCGTGTTGTTGCTCCTTTTGACAAGCAATAAAATTGCGTATTGAGTCTGGCCCTGATTGGATAATGACTTGTTGAAAACAGAACCCGGGACATTGACGAAACTTCGCGATCATAGTTTGAAATGAACGAAGACGGCAACAGCTCTTCTTCGATAAAATGCTCCTGATCAAATGTATCCCGCTGAAACTCTAATTCAATCACAGTTTCAGAACGCACAGCACTGTGCATTTCGACTACTTCATTGCTCGTGGCCAGCACAGCCTTTTCGTACTGACAGTAGTCTGACAACCAAGCATTAAACTGAGCAGTACCAAGGCTAAGATTGTAAGTCGGAGCTCTGCTACGCAACTTATCTTTTAGACTAATAAACAGCTCGTCTGTTGCAGATGCCCTTACAAATACTCGGTAGCGCACGAAATCATGACGGAGATTGAGGCCGATGACCACCTCAAATGGAGTTTGAATTCGGCCCCCGCCACCCCGTATATCAACAAGACTTCTATTCGAAAAACTTTCGACTCGCAATAAATTAAGGCGGTGGAAAGTTTTCTTTATGGGAGTGCATACTGCTACTCCTAATTCCCACAATTCAGGAGCTAAATCTTCATAGTAGCTATCTCTCGATAGACCCAAAATAGCCGCTATCATTCCCATCAGGGTAGTTCGGGGGGGGATGGAAAAGCTCAAAGCCGTATTATTGGCATAGTATTTTCGGAAGTGAGCCATTTTCCCTTCCACATCGAAAGAAATCACTTGCTTATCATCCATTACTAGTCAATTCAGCTTTTACAAAGTCAAAGTCGGGAGATGTATGGATGTACACTTCTTCGATAATTCCGTTTTCGCCCTGGTTTTCTCTAAGCAGATGCGTTAATCGTTTAAAATCAATGGTGAGATCTCCACTACGACGTACTTCTTTAAAACTCTTTCCTTCTTTTGGTACAACGTCTACATAGCTACGGAGATCGCCAAATTGCCCATTAGAAACTCCGTCTTTGTAAACTACTTCCAAATAAACCTTTGCATATTGGTTTAATTTTGAACGTGTGGGTAGAGCAGAAACCCCAGCAAAGATAGCATCGCGAAAAGCTTGACGGTCGTTAGTTGTGAGTCCTGTAGATTTAGCAGCAAACTTATTGATGGTTCCATTGAATGCTAATAAGCTGTAGTGAACCCGGTAATCTTTCCCGAAAGTGCTACTATCATCTGCCATGGTTGTCACGATAGAGTTGGACTCCATTAATTCGACTTCGTTGAGAGAGTATCCCCAGTTAAGTTGGATAGCACCAGTGTAAGCTTTAGTAAAACCGGGAACTGCGAATGCGCTTCCAAAGAATCGAATATCTATAAATTGATTCTTTATGAGATAGGCCAGAACGAAACTATTTAAGTTTCTAAACTCGGACTTTTTTTTCGCCAACTCACTCAAGACAGCCTCCACATCGTTCTTTTTCTTGCTTAAAATTTCAGACATGGTGTCTGCGTATGAGGGTTCTTCAAAGAAAACGCGTTCCATAAGTTCGCTATCGGCTAGCATGCGTCTCAGAACTGCCTTCAATTTATCTTCTGGGGTGACTTTTGTGTCTCCTTCCATATCAACGAATATCTCCTGACCCTCTGATTTTAGATAGTCTCGGATATACCGTTTTACACGGGTATCTGTAACGAGATTCGTTTTGGTTTGATAATCCATACGAGGCTTGTTCTCTTGGTCTGGATCACCATTCGGGTTGCACTGAATTGCTTCGTAAATGAGTAAGAAGTCGGAGTTGTTGGCGATCATCGCTGAAGGCCCTTGGGTACTTTTCATGAAAGTAAAAGTTAAATTGATAAAGGTATGGTAAGTTGAAATCAGTCTTCTTGGACGCTTCCTTTCTCTTCGTCCTTGAGGTCTTCGGTCTCCTTGGGTGCGTAAAAGGAATAGCCTGTCAAGATGTAGAAAAGGGTTTCGTCGGGTGTCAGCGTCCATCTCTTCGCATCGGCTGGGAAGGATTGAGAGAAACGATTTGCGTCGTATTCGATGGTTAGCCTTTTTTCAAGCATTACTTTTGCGTATTGTCTCGACTTTGCAAAAAGCTCATCGTACAATCGAATAACTTTCGATCTGTCCATACCATTGTAGTCGAGCTTGTCCAAAATCGGTTTGTGTTTGTGCTTTTGGGCATATTGAACGCGGGCAATCGTATTCACCATACGCCCTAGGAAAAACAGGGCTTGCTGCTCTGTAGTGTAACCCATCTCGGAAAAAAATCTGTTGATTTTTTGACCGAGATTTACTTCAATTACTGAAGAATCTGAAGAAGATGTCGCTTCCATTGAAATGAGTATTTTAAGTTTACGTAGAGAAATCATAAAGCAGGCATAACCAAATACGCCTTCGCGAAGCGCAAAGTCGAATTCATTTTGCAACGCAATGTTTTTATAAGCCTCATATCTGCCGTACTTGTGACAAAGTATAAATTGTTTGAAATGGCCTAAAATGTTCGATTTTTCTATTGGCCTCCTTTCCAGAATATCGGCAAATAGAGACAGGGCGTCATTTTTTTTCTCTTTATCTTTTCTTAACGGAATCAATGAATAGATACTATACAGATTAAACAGATAGCGCTGTGTAAACATTGTACCCACAAATGACCGCCCTGTCTCACTAAAAACGTCTAGCACTTTATTAAAATAAAACTCATTTACATCGCTAATCTGATGAATAATTTTGAAGAAATTACCGTCTGATTCAAAGCCAACGAAATTAATCCAGCAAGGTGCTTCTGTTTCGAATTGTATACCATCCGTAAGTACACCAATCTCTTTTAGAGAAAAAAGCAAATCGGAGCGTCGTTGCAAACGATTGAGCACATCCTCATAAGCAATTGATGCATAAGTAGGGACTGAAGGTATAATACAATGGCTAACTCCCGCTATAGTAACTTTGTATCGGTCTAGTAAATACGATGAACCACGTTCCAGATACTTTTGCGACTGAGCACTCACTTGGTAGCTTTTCTTGAATGCACGTTCATCAAATCCGTATGCGTAATTCTTAGTAGTCTTTACGAACATCTTGTTGAAGCTGACTCGGTCCTCGACTCCCGCTTCTTGGATGTCGTTTGATAACTCACCAGTAGCGTAACAGATTTTATTTTCTCCGCTAACGGTTACCGCCTTAAAATATCTGGCTTTTAGGTACGCCTCAAATCCTTCAATTTGTGTAAGTCGGGTAGGCTCAGCAATGCCCAGAGAAGGAATTAAGACAAGAATGTCAATAAGCACAATTCGGTGCGTTGGAGAAACACCTAGATGTTGATAATGACTACTGATATTAGTCGTTCCGGTTTTTGTGTCTATCAAGTTTTCCTCAAACTCTTTCTTTGTTGAGAATACGGCATCCAGTGCTTTGCAAAATTTAGTGTCCAAAATGTGCGGATAGTCTTTTGATAGTATTTTCAAAAACTCTCCACCGCCAATATCGTCATTTTTACCAAATAATGATTTTCTTATCTGATTTAGTTTTGCAGTTTCAACACATAGGTAGCAAGCTAAATTATTGCCACCTTGAACTTTTAAGTTAAACCTCTCATAAGGCGTGATATCAGGGTCATAAGCATGTAAATGTTTTTTTGAAATTATAACTTCAGGCCTGAAATAATTCTTAGGCACAAATATATTAAAGTCTAAAGGCCTTAAAACTGGTTTCGATAAGCAAACAGGTTTGTTTGATTCCGGAGCTAAGATAATACTTAATACGTAGTTGTAAATTCTATTTTTTTTCTTGTCTTCGGTTTCTATTTTCGGTAGGTCTATTATATCAGACAACTTATCCGTCTGATTGCTTTGCTGTTTACCGATTTCAATGAGAGTATTGAGGAACATGGTCTTGCTCTGTTAATTTTGTATTTATTTAACTACCGACAATTCGCGGATGAACTTTGCTCGTCACCCGCAGAAAAGGCCCCGTGCCAAACCTCCGAGGCTTCCAAACCCTTGGAGGGCTTATGACAGGTATAAAATGATTTGATCATAGGTCAGGTATGTAAAAAAACTTCAAACTTCAGCTTGGCCCAGT
>DAITMC010000199.1:0-6563 GCA_036835365.1 Saprospiraceae bacterium | reverse complement strand
TAGAGCGCTGCCTTGACAGGGCAGAGGTCACTGGTTCGAGTCCAGTAAGAATCACACTTTAAAGGTTGTTGGCAGTAGAACAAAAAAGTTGAGTATCTGACATTAATATATTGCTGAGATGAGCAATCAGATTAATTAAATTAGTTTACTAGACTATATCAGTGGTTAAAATATCTACTTCGTCTTTAATTAAGCATAACTGGTCGAAATAGTAAGGATAAGTATTTAATTTGCTAGCGATTCTACTTACATTGCATGTACAAACAAAAGTATAGTGCTATGACAAAGTTAAAAATTAAAGGGCTTAATAAGACTTATCCCAATGGTGTAAAAGCATTAGTGGATATTGACCTAGAATTAGAAAAAGGAATGTTTGGATTGCTAGGTCCCAATGGTGCTGGCAAATCCTCCCTCATGCGTACCCTCGCAACGTTACAAGAAGCCGACTCAGGAACTGCTTTTTTGGGAGATATTGATATGCTCCACAATCCTCATGCTGTTCGTCAAGTCTTGGGCTATCTACCTCAAGAATTTGGTGTTTATCCTCGCATTACGGCGTTTCAGTTGTTGGAACATTTGGCAACATTAAAGGGTGTTGCACCCATCAAAATTCGTAAAGATTTAGTCAATCACCTACTGCAAAAAGTCAATCTTTACAATCAACGCAACTTCTATGTATCTAATTTTTCAGGAGGTATGAAGCAACGAATAGGTATTGCACAAGCCTTAATTGGCAATCCACAGCTTATTATTGTGGATGAACCTACCGCAGGACTTGACCCTGGCGAGCGAAATCGTTTTCACAACCTACTAGCAGAAGTTGGAGAAGAAGTGATTGTTATTTTGTCCACGCATATTGTAGATGATGTACAAGAGCTTTGCCCTAACATGGCAATTATGAATATTGGACAAATTATCTATCAAGGCACGCCATCGCAGGCTTTAGAGCGACTGGAGGGGAAAGTATGGCGCAAATTAATAAAGCGAGAAGAAAAGGCAGATTATCAGGAAAGATATACTGTCATTTCGGATAAAATGGTAGGTGGAAAGCCACAAATACATGTTCTAAGCGATACCCTGCCCGAGGCAGGTTTCATTTCAGTGCCTCCCAATCTTGAAGATGTATTTTTTACTTCTATTAACGCTACTTTAGCTTAAAACAAGAGGTTATGTTTTTTACTTTTTTTAAAAGAGAACTTATCACTGGCTTGAAGCAGCCAATGGTCTACATTTTTACTGGCATAGTTGCCCTGTTAGTATTTTTTGCTGTAGTAAGCGATAATGTCATAATAGGTGGTGCTGTTGGGGATGTCCACAAAAATAGTCCTTCTGTGGTGGGGAATTTCACAAGTATTCTTTCGATGTTCGGCTTACTTTTTTCTACTGCCTTTTTCAATAATGCTGCTTTGCGCGACCATAAGTACAATTTTAGTCAAATCCTATTCAGCACTCCATTGAACAAGGCGAGCTATTTTTTTGGTCGCTTTTGGGGAGCTTGGATACTTTCTACCTTCGTGATGACTGGTGTCTATATGGGTATGACACTTGGAAGTGTAATAGGTCCTCCTACTAATTGGATTGCATCAGAGCGTATCGGAGCAATACCTTGGGGTGCTTACTGGAGTAGTTATTACTTATTCGTACTTCCTAATATGTTTTTTGCGGGAAGCATTATTTTCTTATTAGCTACTCAATTTAAAAGTACTGTTGTTTCTTTCATAGGTTCGCTACTCATCATTGTGGGGTATATTGTAGCACTTAATCTTGTAAGTGATATAGATAATGAAGCTATTGGTGCTTTGACAGATGTATTTGGTATTTCTGCTTACAACTTAGATACTCGGTACCTTACTCCCGCAGAGCTTAATGTAACCAATCCTGCTTTTTCAGGGTATTTGCTCAAAAATCGTTTGTTGTGGATAGGCATAGGAAGTATGGTACTTTCGATGGCGTATTTCCTTTTTTCTTTTGCGACAAAAATGTCAAAACCGAAGAAAGCGAAAAAAGAAGTTACTGAAGTATTTTCTTCCGAAATAGGACAATTTACTAGATTAGACCTAAAGACAAAGTCGCCTTCCATGTGGACCACTTTTACTAGTTTTTTTCAAGTCAACTTATTGGCTATGATAAAAAGTAGTACGTTCATCATCTTGCTATTTTTTGTACTTGTTATACTAACTTCCAATTTACGGAATGGCTTTGAATATTTTGGCTTACAATCTTATCCAGTAACTTACAAGATGTTAGATAAAGTAGAAAATCTATCATTATTGTTTGTAATGATTGTATTAATCTTTTTTAGTGGCGAACTCATCTGGCGAGAGCGAGATTTTCGCATCAACGAAGTAATAGATAGCACGCCACATCCATTCGGTGTCCCATTAATTGCTAAAGCGGCTGCACTAATAGTGTTGGCAAGCTGTCTGCATTTGTTTATGTTTTTTATTGCCATAATCTATCAGGCTTTAAATGGATATACTAACTTTGAATTAAGTGTTTATTTATTGACCTTTCTAGCAAAATCTCTACCAAGCTATGTTATCTGGGGTACGTTATTTTTATTTCTGCAAGTAGTCATCAATAATAAATACATTGCCTATTTTGCTTCTATTCTGGGGCTTTTTGTATCTAGTTTAGTCCTCTTAGCCCTGAAAATTGAATCTAATATGCTCGATATTGGTGCAACGCCATTAACAGAATACTCTGATATGAACGGTTTCGGACAAGGTGTTGTAGGGCATTTTTGGTTTACCTTGTATTGGGTACTATTTGGAATAATTCTACTCCTTATAGCAATGTTGTTTATACCAAGCGGGATGAACAAAAAAATCAAAGAGCGCTTTTCCTCTGCCCGAAAGTCGCTCAACACCAGTTATTACAACGTTTTAGGAATATTTGCATTAGCTTTTTTGGGTACAGCAGGTTTTGTGTATTACAACACACAAATACTTAATCCTTACAAAACTTCGCACCAGATAGAAACACAACAAGCCAATTACGAAAAACAATACCGCCGTTATGCAGCAATACCTCATCCAAGCATCTTGGAGGCTACTTATTATATAGACATTTATCCTGAGCAACAAGCAGCAAAGGGGCGTATAGAATTATTAGCCACCAACAAAAACGAAATCGCCATTGATTCATTGCTATTCACCGTTAGTAAAAACTATCAACAAGCATTAAGTATTCCAAATAGTCAATTGGTATTCGAGGACAATGAACTTGGCTTTCTAATCTATAAACTAGATCGCCCTTTAGCCCCTAGTGATAGCATTAAATTTACGACTACTTTTGACTACACGCCTAAAGGCTTTAAAAATAGTGTGAATAATTTTTCAATCATTCAAAATGGCACATTTTTTGATAATCTACAAATTATGCCTCAATTTGGATATTCCAAAAGCTACGAACTTAGGGACAAAAACAAAAGACGAAAATATCAACTTGCCGAACGAAAAAGTATGCCAGATTTGGAAGAAACTTGTTCGCAATTGTGCCTTAAAAATTACCTTAGTGAAGGCGCAGCAGACTGGGTCAATGTGGAAACTTATATTTCTACAACAGAAGATCAAATTGCCATAGCGCCGGGCTCTTTGCTAAATCAAACAATCGAAAACGGACGTACCTCTTTTCATTACAAAGTGGATCATCCGTCACAGAATTTTTATTCCTTTTCCTCTGCGCGCTACGCTGTTGCCAAACGCCGCTGGCAGGACGTAGATATAGAAGTGTATTACCATCCTGCCCACTCAGTTAACGTCAATCGAATGCTGGATGCCATAGAACAATCATTGATTTATTACACCAGAGCATTTGGACCTTATTACCATAAACAAGCCCGCATTATTGAATTTCCTCGCTATTCTACTTTTGCACAAGCCTTTCCAGGGACAATGCCCTATTCAGAAGCATTAGGATTTATTATCAACCTTGAAGATGAAAGTAAAAACAATGTAATTGATGCAGTTATTGCTCATGAAATGGCACATCAATATTGGGCACACCAATTGATTGGTGCTAACATGAAAGGCTCAACGATGTTGAGTGAAAGTTTTGCGGAATATTCCTCCCTCATGGTGATGAAACAAAAAAGTACCATGCAGGAAATGAAGAATTTTCTAAGGTACGATATGCAAAGCTATTTAAGTGGTAGAAAATCAGAGACGCAAGAAGAACAACCATTGATTAGTGTAGAAAATCAATCATACATCCATTATGGTAAAGGTGCAGTTATTCTTTATGCGCTTCAAGAATATATCGGCGAAACAAAAGTGAATAATGCCTTGCGGAATTTTTTAGAAGCCTATCGCTACAAAGAGCCGCCATATCCAAATGCACGCGACTTCATGCGCTATTTACAGCCAGAAGTACCTGATTCGCTTCAATATTTGCTTATTGATTGGTTCGAGGAAATTACCCTTTACGACTTACGTGTAGTATCTGCTAATGCAAAAGCACTTGAGGGCGGTCAATATGAAATTAGTATGAATGTGGTCGCTAAAAAATTGAAATTTGACGGTAAAGGAAACTCGACGGAACGACCTATCGCAGATTGGATAGATATTGGTTTTTATGCTGACCGCAATGAAAAGGAAATAATTAGCAAAGAGCGTATCTATATCAAACGAGAAAATGCAACACTGAAATTTACGCTAGACCAATTACCCATAAAAGCAGCTATTGACCCCCTCAACTTACTGATTGACCGTATCAAAGAGGACAATGTAAAAACAGTAACATTGGAATAGGCAAAATACCTTATGCTAAAAAATATCAACCTTCTAAGCAATTTCAGAAGGTTGATATGGATTAGTTGAGCTGTAAGAATGACCTTATGCCATGTTCTAGTCCGCGTAGCTCTGCTAGTCCTTTTAGCCGCCCAACGGCAGAATAACCCGAAAAAGTTGTTTTCCCTAAATCGTCTAGCATTTTATGCCCATGGTCAGGACGCATGGGGATACTTCTTTGTTCTTCTTGCATCAATTTTACGATTTCTTGCATCACAGCAAACATATTTGTGTCGCCATCTAAATGATTGTCTTCCATGAAGTTGCCTTCATTATCTCGTTTAGTATTTCTCAAGTGCAAGAAATAGACGCGCGATTTCCAATGCTTCAGCATCGCAACAATATCATTATCAGGTCGAGCGCCATATGAACCTGTGCAAAAGCACAATCCATTGGCTTTATTAGGTACAGCCGTTATCATATCTAAAATATCCTGATGCGTACTCATGATGCGCGGCAAACCCAATACAGCGTAAGGTGGGTCGTCTGGATGAATAGCCAGTTGAATACCAACAGATTCTGCCACGGGTGCTACTTCTCGTAAGAAGTAAAACAAGTTTGATTTTAGCTTTTCGCGATTGATGTGTTGATATTGGCTTAATAAATCTAATACTTGTGCTGGCGTAAAAGGAACTTCGCTACCAGGCAAACCCAACAGCACATTTTTAAAAATGCGCTGTTTTTCTGCTGTTGCCATGTTTTCAAAGTGGGCGGTGTATTTTATTAGTTCCTCAGGCGTGTAATCTGCTTCGGCATTAGGGCGCTGGAGTAAAAATAAATCAAATACGGCATAATCTGCTTTATTGAACATCAGTGCTTCTGCGCCATTGGGCAATCGGTAAGCCGTATCTGTTCTCACCCAATCTAGGATGGGCATAAAATTGTAAGTAACCACCTTGATGCCACAAGCCCCTAAGTTGCGCAAGCATTCTTTATAGCGTTCAATGTATAAATCGCGCTGTCCATCGCCTTTTTTGATGTCTTCATGTACTGGTAAACTTTCTACAACAGTCCAAGTCAGGTTGGCTGCTGCAATCTTATTTTTGTAATTCTTGATAGCGTCTATTGTCCAAAGTTCTCCAACGGGAATGGCATGTAGTGCAGAAACGACACCTGTGCAGCCCGCTTGCGCAATGTGCGCCAAAGGCACAGCATCATTAGGTCCGTACCAGCGCATGAGTTGTTCTAAAGCAAAAGTTGAGTTCATCTTTTTGTCTTGTTTTTGCGCCGAAAGATGAGGAGATTTTAGAGCAATTCAAAACTTTACTAGTCAATTCGTTTCGTTCGCCAAGAAGGAACAAGCAATTTTTGATACTTCCACTTTGTCTTATCCCTCAATCGTCAATTCTCTTTGCCGCTTCGCTCCATCAATACCCAACTGTTAGGATCAACTTTTACCACGTCATTAGGCTTTACTTTTAAGCTGCTGCCTTTTGTGTTTACAGGAAATACGGTTATCTTTCCGTTGATTTCTACTTCTAAAGGCAGCGCGAAATCAAGTGTATCAATAGGGGACACCCATTTTAAGACAAGCGTATTTTCTGTTCGATTTATTTGTAGCGTAGGTAGTTGGGGTTGATGTAAATAAGTGTCAAAAAACCAAGCTAACGTTTTGCCTGATTCGCGCTCACAAATTTGGCGAAAATCATCGGTGTTAACAAAGCGAGTTTGTGTACCATCAGTTAGTTTCTCCATGGCAGAGTCGGGATAAGCCATTTTGCGCATTGCCTTAAAAAAGGCTTCCTCTCCAATCGTGTAGCGAAGCGTATGTAA
>DAITMC010000198.1:0-6572 GCA_036835365.1 Saprospiraceae bacterium | reverse complement strand
GATGTCAGCACGAATGGTTGATGTTTGCTCGGTCGCCCTACAATGAGGCATAACATCTGTATAAACGCAGTTGCGTTTAATTTTATATAAAACTTGCGTTTATTTCTGGTTTATCTGTTACCTTGTCGAGCAGGATAAAACTTTCCGCAATGATTTCCGTAACGTACTTTTTGTTCCCTTCCTCATCTCGATAGCCCTCAGTAGTGGCTACAGAGCATTTAGCTACAGCTACTCCCCCTTCTAGCTTTTGTACTTCGGGAGTCTTACCCAAATGCCCAATTAGAGTTACTTTATTTAATCCACGCATTAGCTAATTGTTTTGCTAATCTTGTGTAATAATAAGTACTTATTTTCAAATATTCAAATTATCCAAGGGACTTTTTATTTGGTCAAATCCTTTGGTCGTTACGTGTGTATAAATCTCGGTGGTTTTACTGCTTTCGTGTCCTAATAGTTCTTGGATGTAATCAACACCAGTACCACAAACAAGCAAAGAGCGTTACGCAACAAATTGACACAATTTTGCATAGAAATCGGCAAATACTGGCAACGCTAATGGGCAAAAAACGAAGCAAAATGACCTTGGCGAGGCTAGAATTGGATGCTATGGGTTTCCATTTCAAGTACATCACAGGCATTTATACTAATTCGCAGGGAAAATTGTATCACTATGTCTATGACTTTGCTTGGATGGAGTTTTTACTACATTATGACTAAAAAGACTATCAAGCGTGCCTCGGCAGACGTAGGGCTGATGGCGATAGCGTTCAATTTATGCCGAATTTTCAACATCTTAGCCCCAAAAGTGCTGGAAAATTACCTAAAATCAGCTTTTCCCACTTTTTGGGTTTGCAGGACTGATTTTGCACTCTTTTACCGAACGATTTTTGAACTTTTCACAGTAGTTCTCCTCAAACCTACAACTCACCTAAGGCTTGCACATCCCTGATTCAGACCCTCTCAAGGGGTTTTTAGACAGTTTGGTACACCAGGCAATGGCGTTTGTTGCATAGCAAATGAGGATGATGAAGCCAATGTAACAATCATGCCAACAATGAGGAGCAATAATAGTAATACAGGACAAGATTTGCGCATCAATAACGTCAAATCAGCTACTATTTTTCCTGTTCCTGCCAACAATCAGGTACAGATACAAATCTTTGCTGAAGCGGCTGAACAGAATAGTACATTAATGATTTACAATTCATTAGGAATATTGATAATGTCTTTGCCTATTGATACAAATGAAGGTTTCAATGAATGGTCAATAGATATTTCTAACCTAGAAAACGGCATCTACTTCATACAGATTCCTGGTAAAAGCGGAATGCTACCACTGTTGAAATCGTAGTAAATGATTGACCAATTAGGCTATTAAACCTAATTGGTCTTATTCAACAAATAGTTATCTTCCCCTTACAGGAGTTATGGATAAGCTAAAAAAACAAATAGCTGTAAATAAACAAACCTAGTTGAAGTTTAAACATATTTTTTTGGCATAAACAAAGAAAACTCAAAATTATTACCTAGTGAAGGCGATATGGTAGAGAATAGGCTAACGGTATAATTCATCTTTGCTGTTCCCATAGCAAACACATCCATCTTTAATCTTTTTCTAATATGGTGCGGTTTGTGCCTTGCCCACTGGCTTAATTCATAATCAGGATACATTCAACAACATAAGCCAACAATAGACATAAATACAAAAACTTAATGTAAATTTGTTGAAAGATACAAACTAAATAGGCTTTGGTATTTAACATACAACCATACGAACGAAACATTTTTAACTTAATTAGCCAAGCAGCCACAGCGTTGGATTTCCCGGCTTATGTAGTAGGAGGATATGTACGAGATCGCTTATTGGCACGCCCTTCCAAGGACATGGACATCGTGTGTGTAGGTAGTGGCATTCAATTGGCAAAAGCATTAGCGGCAAAGATAAAACCTGTGCCTAGAGTAACGGTTTACAGTCGTTTTGGTACAGCAATGCTAAAATATGAGGATATAGAAATCGAATTTGTGGGCGCAAGAAAAGAATCCTATCGCCATGACTCTAGGAAACCCACTGTTGAGTCAGGTACATTGGAGGACGACCAAAATAGGCGTGATTTTACTATCAATGCCTTAGCTGTTTCCTTGAATCAGGAAGATTTTGGGATGATTATTGACCCTTTCAATGGGCTACAACATTTGGAGGAAAAACGCATCAAAACCCCACTTGAACCCGATAGAACATTCTCGGACGACCCCTTGCGCATGATGCGTGCGATTCGCTTTGCCACGCAACTCAATTTTACCATTGAAGCAGAAACGTTGGCATCCATTTCCAGAAATCGGAATCGTATTCATATTATCTCTAAAGAGCGCATTGCTACGGAGTTAAATAAAATCATCCTTTCCTCAAAACCATCTGTTGGATTTAAACTGTTGGAAGAAACAGGTTTGCTCCAAATTATATTTCCCGAATTGCAAGCACTAAAAGGCGTAGAAATAAAGGATGGGGTAGGACACAAAGATAATTTTTATCATACACTAAAAGTATTAGACAATACCGCTGAAAAAACAGACAATCTTTGGCTACGGTGGTCTTCCTTATTACATGACGTTGGAAAAGCAACGACTAAAAAATTTGATAAGGAACAAGGTTGGACTTTTCATGGACATGAAGCCGTAGGAGCGTATATGGTGCCTAAAATATTTCAACGCTTGCGTTTGCCTACGGATCAAAAAATGAAATATGTACAAAAAGTAGTGCGTTTGCACATGCGACCTATCAACTTGACTAAAAGCGAAGTTACGGATAGTGGTATTCGCCGATTACTTTTTGAAGCAGGTGATGATGTTGACGATCTGATGCTCCTTTGCGAAGCCGATATTACCTCAAGAAATGAGCAAAAAGTAAAGAAATATTACAATAATATGCAGCTCATTCGCCAACGCTTAGTGGAAGTGGAGGAAAAAGACCGCTTGCGCAACTGGCAGCCGCCTATCACAGGCGAAGACATCATGGAAACCTTTGGCATTTCGCCTTCTCGCGAGGTAGGCATTATCAAAAATGCTATACGAGAAGCTATCTTAGAAGGGGATATTCCAAATGAGTATGAGCCTGCTTTCAAGTTGATGCTCAAGCAAGGAGAGGTATTGGGATTGCAAATGGTAAAAGAATAAATAACATCAAACTCAGCCTATTTACATTTACACCTGCTTGGTTGATGTTAGTTTCACTAGAATTAAAAATGAGTTTTTTATGGGGCAACGTGGCATATATGAACTTAAAATTCAGTGCCATGTAGAAAAAATTCTCCTTCTCAATATTGGCTTTGATGTAGCTTACCTAATTATTGGCATTACGTTTACTGTTCTTTTCAGTTGGAAACATTACAAAAACAGAACGCAACACCTATTGTAAGATTGAGTACAAGCTATACCTTTGCACTATGCAAACAACAATAACAGCACCGCGACTTTACACCCCCTCTTTTTTACAACTTTGCTCAAGCTACGCACTCTTTGCAGCTAGTTTCAATATGATTATCCCGGAATTGCCTGCCTATTTAACCCAACTGGGTGGTGAGGATTACAAGGGCTTTATTATTGCCCTATTTACTTTAACTGCTGGCATTTCGAGACCCTTTAGTGGCAAACTAGCCGATACAATTGGCAGAAAGGCAGTCATTTATTTTGGCATCACGGTTTGTGTATTTTGTAGCTTGCTTTATCCACTACTGACAAGTGTAGCTGGTTTTTTACTCCTTCGTCTATTGCATGGCTTCTCTACGGGTTTTAGTCCCACTGCCACGTCAGCTTATGTTGCTGACATCGTACCTGTCCATAGGCGAGGGGAGGCTATGGGCATACTCGGCATTAGCATGAACGCAGGTGCATCTATTGCGCCTCCAATTGGCTCTTTTTTAGTAAATTGGCAATCGTTGAATGTTATGTTTTATGCTTCGTCAGCGGTGGCTTTGCTGGCACTACTATTGCTTACTTCGCTTAAAGAAACCTTAGTCCAAAAACGCAATTTTCATCCTAGTATTTTAGTCCTGAAAAGGAATGAAATCATTGATCGTACTGCTTTTTTGCCTGCATTACTTTGCATGGCTACTTACTTTGGCTATGGTGTCTTATTAACCATTGTACCTGACCAAAGTGTGTATTTGGGCATGAGCAATAAAGGATTTTTCTTTACCACATTTACGGCAATGTCTATCCTTTCTCGCTTGATAACTAGCCGATTATCTGATAAATATGGCCGAGTGCCTATCATTAAAATGGCTATTTTGCTACTATGCTTGGCTTATGTTTTCATGGGAATGTCCAACTCCGCAACGGCGTTATTGATGGCTTCGGGTGCAATTGGTTTTGCAACAGGAATTGCTGGACCAGCAGTGTTCGCGTGGGCGATTGATAGAAGTGTAGATAGCCAAAGGGGAAGAGCTTTAGCCACTGTGTATATTGGCTTAGAAATTGCTATCGGCAGTGGTGCTTTGCTGGGCGCATTTATTTATGCCAATAATCCACTCCATTTTGCGGTTACTTTTTACGCCGTTGCAGCGATTAGCGCAATAGGATTTTTTGTCTTGCTTGGCAAGAAAGATGAAAAATTAATATAACTTTGAAATAACAAAACGAACAACATGAACAAAGCATATCATTGGTCGAGGCGAAAAATGATTTGTCATACCGCGCTATTAGGTGGAGCAAGTTTGTTGCCGAATCAAGCATGGCAAAAGAAAAAGCAAAAACAGAACGCTCACCAATTTGAATATTGCCTGAATACAAGCACTATAATGGGGCAGAATTTGGGCATTGTTCAAGAAATCGAAATTGCAGCAAAAGCGGGCTATGATGCCATTGAAATTTGGATAAATAGCCTTGAAAAATACGTGACTACTGGTGGAAAATTGGCAGATTTAAGAAAACGTGCTGATGATTTAGGTATCAAAATAGAAAATGCGATTGGCTTTGCGCAATGGATTGTGGATGATGATAACATCCGTGCAGCCGCTTTGGAGCAAGCCAAGCGCGAAATGGATTGGCTTGCTCAAATTGGTTGTCCTAGAATAGCCGCTCCACCTGCTGGCGCGACGGAACAGGCGGGATTAAATCTTGTAAGCGCCGCAGAGCGATTCAAGGTGCTGATGGATTTAGGTACAACTATGGGCGTAATTCCTCAACTTGAGGTTTGGGGGTTTTCAAGAAATTTAAGTCGCTTGAGTGAAGTACTTTTTGTAGCTGCGGAATGTGGACACCCCAATACGAAAATTCTGCCCGATGTTTATCACCTATTCAAAGGTGGTTCAGACCTAAATGGACTGAAAATATTGAATCCTAAAGCAGTGGATATTTTCCATTTGAACGACTATCCCGCTAATTTCAGACGAGAAGATATTGCTGATAAAGACCGCATTCATGTAGGCGATGGCGTTGCGCCCATAAAATATATTGTTCAGCATTTGCGGTATTCAGGAGGTAAGACCCTACTTTCTTTAGAATTGTTCAATCGCAATTATTGGCAGCAAGACGCTTTAAGTGTAGCTAAAACTGGATTAGAAAAGATGAAAGCTGCAAGTAAATAAAAGAAAAGCGGTAGTATCAAGATGAACACACCGCTTCCCTTTTGACTATAATTTTTTTGCGCTATTTTAAAGCAAAAGTAACTTTCATGGATTTAACATAGTATGCGTTCAAATTTGTGTAATCACTTGTTAGCGACGCTGTTGTGCTAGTAGCATATACATTGGCAAGCGTGCTATTAGAAATAGCATCTTCCATAGAAACTAATTCACCGACTGTACCCCCTGCTAATTTAGCTAATTCACTAGCTTTTTGAAGTGCCTTTTCGTAAAGTTTACTTGTCAATTTAGCATCAAAATTACCTGTTCCATTTGGCTGTACGTCTATAAGATTTCCAGTAACGTAGTTTAGTTCATTAATTTTGTTGAAGAAATCCAAAAACTCTTTTTTGCTTTTTAACTTTACCAAATAGCCAACGCCATAATTTTTGTAGCTTGGGCTAGTCGAATAAGCATCAGAACGATAGCTCATATAATTCAACTTCATGGAAGTTAACAAAAGCTCAAGGTCTTTCGTTTTTTCGTTACTTAACATAGTGCGTTGTCTGTTAACTTGTTCAGCATCAACGATTTCCATGTTCTCATACAAAGTAGCTTCAAACATTTCTGTAGAAACAGATACTTGGTAGTTGATTGCCTCAATAGGTACATTAACAGTATCTGATACAACTACTGTTATGGTGCGTTGAGCGAAAAATAATGTTGGCGACAACGCCAGAAGGATAGAAAATAAGTTTTTCATTGTAATTAAATTGTTTTAATAAAACTCATAACGTAAGAAGTACAAGAAAAAGTTACACGAACTAAAAGATTTTTTTAACACTTGAATCACAGCTTAGACTTGAATATTGAACTTAGGTACAATTTGGAAAAACTTGAAAAATAAGGCATTATACTTTGGTTTTTTCGGGAAAAAATCTTATCTTTGCGACCGCTAATTTTTTTCATTAACTAAAACAAAAGCATTCTTTCAATGCCTAATAAAAACGACGA
>DAITMC010000197.1:2961-6581 GCA_036835365.1 Saprospiraceae bacterium | reverse complement strand
TATCAATTATAACAGCCACTTACAATAGTGCCAACACAGTAAGAGACACCCTAGATAGTGTCGCTGGACAAACCTATTCCAACATAGAACACATCATCGTAGATGGATGCTCTAAAGATGGGACATTGGAGATAGTCAAGGAGTATCCACATGTAGCTAAAGTTATATCCGAAAAAGATAAAGGCATTTATGATGCGATGAATAAAGGGATTGGCCTAGCGACAGGGGAAATTATTGGAATCCTGAATTCTGATGATTTTTATGCTAGTGAGCTAGTGCTTGAAAAAGTAGTAAATACCATCTTAGATAGAGGGGTAGATACCGTTTACGGAGACTTAAGTTATGTATCAGAAAAGAATATAGCTAAGACAGTCAGAAATTGGAAAGCTAATGCGTACAAGAAAAATAGTTTCTTGTACGGTTGGATGCCTCCTCACCCTACTTTTTTTGTTAGAAGAGAAGTGTACGATAAGTTTGGCACTTTTGATTTGGATTTAAAAAGTGCTGCTGATTATGAATTGATGTTACGTTTTCTTTACAAAAATAAGGTATCCGCAGCGTATATTCCAGAAACGCTTGTTCATATGAGGACAGGAGGACAGAGCAATGCTTCTATCAAAAATAGATTGCTTGCTAACAAAGAGGATCGAAAAGCATGGGAAAAGAATAATTTAAGACCTAATTTTTTTACATTATACTTGAAGCCAATCCGAAAGATTGGACAATTTGTAAAACTATCATGAAAAAAGCACTAATCACAGGTATAACAGGACAAGATGGTGCCTACTTGTCAGAATTTTTACTAGAAAAAGGCTACGAGGTTCATGGAATCAAACGCCGTTCTAGCTTGTTCAATACGGCTCGGATAGATCATTTGTACCAAGACCCACATGAGGATGATGTTAGGTTTATCTTACATTATGGAGATTTGACTGATTCCACGAACTTGATTCGAATTATTCAAGAAATACAGCCCGATGAGATTTATAATCTTGGGGCAATGAGCCATGTAAAAGTTAGCTTTGATGCACCTGAGTACGCCGCAGATGTGGATGGTGTAGGAACACTGAGAATACTAGAGGCAGTGCGTTTATTGGGTTTGACCAAGAAGACGAAGATTTATCAAGCCTCCACTTCGGAGTTGTATGGCTTGGTACAAGAAGTGCCACAGTCCGAAACCACACCTTTTTATCCACGCTCCCCTTATGCGGTAGCTAAGTTATACGGCTATTGGATAACGGTGAATTACCGCGAAGCTTACAATATGTTTGCTTGCAACGGAATTTTATTCAATCACGAATCGCCCTTACGTGGCGAAACTTTTGTGACACGAAAAATTACGCGCGCAGTGGCTAAAATTGGGTTAGGCTTGCAAGATCGATTGTATCTCGGCAATATGGATGCCAAACGAGACTGGGGGCACGCAAAAGATTATGTAGAGTGTATGTGGAAAATTCTACAGCAAGATGAGCCAGAAGATTGGGTAATTGCTACAGGAGTGACAACATCTGTAAGGGATTTTGTGACAATGTCTTTTAGAGAAATCGGCGTTGAATTGGAATTTAAGGGTGAAGGTGTAGATGAAGTAGGCATAGTAATATCTTCTTCCAATCCTGATTATTTACTTGAAGTGGGCAAAGTAGTTGTTTCTGTTGATCCAGCCTATTTCCGTCCTACGGAAGTGGAGTTGCTCATCGGTGACCCATCGAAAGCAAAAGCTAAGTTGGGATGGAAACCTAAGTATGACTTACAGATGCTTTGCAGCGAAATGGTGCAAGCTGATATTGAACTTTTCCGAAGAGACCAGTTATTGAGAGAGGCTGGTTTTGAAATCAAAAATCAATTTGAGTAATGGAAAAGTCTGCTAAAATTTACATCGCAGGGCATCGTGGTATGGTTGGATCTGCTATTCATCGCCGTTTGTTAAAAGATGGCTTCACAAATTTTATATTGCGCACCTCGCAAGAATTGGATTTGCGACAGCAGCAAGCCGTAAATGATTTTTTTGTAGCCGAAAAACCTGATTATGTATTTTTGGCGGCGGCGAAGGTTGGAGGAATTGTCGCTAATAATACCTATCGTGCAGAGTTTATTTACGAAAACTTGATGATCCAAAGCAATATTATTCACGCTTCATATCTTAATGGTGTAAAAAAGTTGATGTTTTTGGGGTCGTCGTGCATTTATCCGAAATATGCGGCGCAGCCCATGACGGAAGACGCGCTTTTAACGGGCATTTTAGAACCGACAAATGAGCCATATGCGATAGCGAAAATTGCGGGTATCAAAATGTGTGATGCTTACAGAGCGCAATATGGTTGCAACTATATTTCTTGTATGCCGACCAATCTTTATGGTCCAAATGATAATTACGATTTAGAAAAATCGCATGTATTGCCAGCATTAATTCGTAAGTTTCATGAAGCCAAGAAAAATAATATGCCCAGTGTGTTGATGTGGGGAACAGGAACGCCAAAACGAGAGTTTTTGCATGTAGATGATTTAGCAGATGCTTGTTATTTTTTGATGCAAAATTATGATGAAGCAGGTTTAATTAATATCGGCGTAGGCGAAGATATTGCAATTAAAGACTTAGCACTACTAGTTAAAAATATTGTAGGCTATGAGGGTACTATTGAGCACGATTTAAGCAAACCGGATGGCACACCAAGAAAGCTAATGGATGTCTCAAAATTAAATGCAGCAGGTTGGAAAGCTAAAATCGGGTTAGAAGAAGGCATTCGCTCCGTTTATGAAGGCTTGAAAGGAATGGATTGGTATTGATTTGCTGCAACGAAAACGGTTTCTAATCCATTCTATTTAAAAGCAATAATAAAGCCATGATCACTTCTCTACAACAACTCGATTTCAACAAGCGTTACACCTACGCCGATTATATGGCTTGGCAGATCAAGGAAAGGGTGGAACTTTTTAAAGGGCGTTTATTGCCGCTTGCTGCGCCGAATGTTCGCCATCAAGAGGTGTCGAGTAATCTTCAAGGCAGACTTTGGAATTTTTTTGCGAACCAACCGTGCAAACTTTTTTCGGCTCCTTTTGATGTACGGCTTCCTTTGCCAGTGCATAAAGTCAAAGAGGATAAAATTGATACGGTGGTGCAGCCTGATTTGTGCGTGATCTGTGATTTAAAAAAGCTAGATGAGCAAGGCTGTATTGGTGCGCCCGATTTGATAATAGAAATCTTATCGCCCGGCAATTCTAGGCGTGAAATGAAGGATAAATTTGAATTGTATGAGGAAGCAAAGGTGCTAGAATATTGGGTGATTGATCCTGTTCATAATTTAGCATTTACCTACCAACTTGATGCAGCTACTCAGAAATTTATACCTACCGTACCTGTACTCACCGATCAAGATAGCATAAAAAGTACCACATTTAAAGGACTAACGATTCTATTAGCGGATATCTTCCCAGAAGATACCAATATTGAAGGTTAATTAGAAGAGAGGATTTGCTCTGTTCAAGGCTTGAAGAGTATTGATTTATCGCAACGAAAATAGGTTGCCGAACGTTCTATTGGTAAAATAAGTGCGATGAAGACAGCCGTTTTAGAAAATGTAGTAGATGAAAATATTGAAGCAGCAGTAGCCATTCCTGCCGAA
>DAITMC010000197.1:0-2861 GCA_036835365.1 Saprospiraceae bacterium | reverse complement strand
CTTAAATTCAAAGACTTAAAAAATCAGTATCTGGATATTCCCCCTAAAATAGTCATTGAAGTGGATACCAAAGCAGACCCTGATGTTTTTCAATATTCTACTTACTATCCACCAAAAACGCAGTTGTTGCTTGATTTTGGTGTGGAGCAGGTGCTTTGGATATTTACAGATGCAGAGAAAATAATGGTAGCTCAGCCTGAGCAACCTTGGATAATCGTCAATTGGAAAGATGAAATAGAAGTATTGGGACATCGGTTTAGCATTCAAGGCATTATTGATGCTGCGGAAGTGGCGTAAGACAAGTTTATTTACTTAACTAGGCATTAAATAGGAGCAACTTGCATGGAACTATTCAATAATGATGAGTGTTTATAGACAAAGATGCAAATAACTTAGCTTATGGCACTTGAATTACAGGAAAGGGTATCTTTCTTAGAAGAAACTATGGATCGCTTTGTCGCCACTGTGGACAAGGTGCTATATAGAAATAGTAAGACAATAGAAGCACTAAAGCAAGATATGCTTGACTTTAGGTACGAGATGCGTGCCTACCGAGAACGAAGTGAAAAGGAGATGGCAGAGTTCAAGGCGGAGATGGCAGCATCACGAGAACGGAGCGAAAAGGAGATGGCAGAGTTCAAGGCAGAGATGCGCAGTTTTAGAAAAGAGCTAGGTGGCATTTCTAATAAAATGGGGACTTTGGGTGAGGATTTGGTTGTACCTGCTATTCGCCCACTCATTACTCGCTATTTTAAAGACGAGTTGTTGGATATTTCGCCAAGAAGGAAAAGAAGAGTAAAAAGCCTTGGCATTCGAGGAGAGTTTGACGTAATTGCGGTGAGTACGGATACGGTTTATCTGGTTGATGTCAAATCAAATGCAGAAAAAAAGGATATTGATACTTTTGCATCAACTACTGTTCCTCGTTTCAAGGAGTTATTTCCAGAATATGAGCCATTGAAATTAGTCCTAATTTTTGCCTCTCTTTACTTAGAGCAGGAAACGATTGACTATGCTACAGAAAAAAAGATGTACGCCTTGGCTTACAAAGAGTGGGACTATATGGATTTATTGAACTTTGAGGCGGTAAGTGCCGCATAGCATAAGAAGAAAAAATGATAAAAAAAATATCTTTCATGAAAAGCCAAGCATTTGTTGTTTTGGCTTTTTTTATTTCAAGTCAGGCGGCTTATAGCCAAAATGATTTAAGCATTCCGCTCAACACGTTAGCCAACGATTATTTTTATTCTAATCTTCAAAATACTCCACATAGTGCTATCCGACCTTATAATCCCTTCACGGCTTCGGCGGATACGTTGCGCAACTGGGATTTAGAACTTAATCTTTCCAACAAAGCCTTAAATTGGTTTGCTAAAAAGGTATTTAACGAAAATTTTGTAGATGTAAAAGAAACAGATTTTGAATTTATCCTCAATCCTGTTTTCGATTTGCGTTTGGGGCAGGGGAATCAGCGTAAAGACCAACTGCTTTGGACAAGAACCTACGGGGTACAAGTTGCTGCTAAGTTAGGCGAGAAGTTTTTATTCTATTCCGATTGGTATGAAAATCAAGCACAATTTCCACTTTATATTGACCAAGAAATTACAAGAACAAAGGTTGTACCAGGACAAGGATTGGCGCGTCGTTTTGGCGACAATGGTGCGAGAGATTACTCTCCCGTAACAGGCTATTTTACCTTTCAACCCAATAAATTTCTGAATTTTCAGTTCGGAACAGGTAAACATTTTTTAGGCGACGGCTATCGCTCTTTGTTGCTTTCTGATAATGCGTTTAATTATCCTTACTTAAGAATGATTACGGAGTTTTGGAAAATAAAATACGTCAATCTGTTTACTCAAATGCAAGACATTAACAGTACAACGGTTAACCAAACGTTTGTGCGAAAATATGTTACTAGCCATTATCTATCCATTCAAGCGTTGCCCAAACTAACTATTGGTTTATTTGAAACTGTTGTTTATCACGATAGCACAGGCACACGCGGCTATGATGTGAACTATCTAAATCCATTTATCTTTTATCGCCCTGTAGAATTTGCACTAGGCTCAAGCGGAGGAAATGTACTTATTGGTATGAATGCCAAATACCAATGGACGAATAACTTATACTTATATGGTCAATTTTTGCTGGATGAATTGAAAGTGGATGAGTTTTTTGGCGCAACAGGTTGGTGGGCAAATAAGTATAGCTGGCAATTAGGGTTCAAGTCATTTAACACCTTCGTTCCGCATTTGATGCTCCAATCAGAACTTAATTATGTCCGTCCATATACTTATACACACCGTACCGCACTGCAAAATTATGGGCATTACAATCAAGCACTGGCGCATCCGCTGGGCGCAAACTTTATAGAATCTGTTACCAACATTCGCTATTTAAGCCCAAAGCGTTGGTTTGCAGAATTGCAACTTATGTATGCCATTCAAGGAAAAGATAACCCTAATGAAAATTGGGGTGAGGATGTTTACTTGTCCTACAATTCGCGAGAGCAAGACTATGATAACCAAGTGTTGCAGGGCAATACGACCACCACTTTTTTAGCAGATGTTAAGTTGGGCTATTTATTTAATCCAAATACCAACTTTCGCTTTGAACTAGGTTATACTTACCGCAATTTCTCCCCTGAGGTCAACACTACTTCCCTTAACAATTTCACCACCCATTATTTTCATGCAGGTTTAGTAACAAGGCTAATGAACCAATATTACGATTTTTAACTAAAAGTTAGCTAAAGTCCATATCTTTGTGAGCAGTTGAAAATATACACATTATGTATGAAATGATACTTGCCTTCATTACGGCGCTCACATTAACTTACGTTGCTATTCCTTCCATCATCA
>DAITMC010000196.1:0-6656 GCA_036835365.1 Saprospiraceae bacterium | reverse complement strand
TAATCGAAACGATTAGTGCACAAATTGTCGAGGACATTTTTAATAAGGCGTTTACGAATTGGTGATACCAGATTTTATGTACTGGGCTTATTGTTCTGAAATTGTAACAATAAGTATTGCTTCTTCGCGTTTTTCTTGGCGAATATTAACACGTACTAAAAAACCTTCTACTACCTCAAAATTTTTGTTTAGTTGCATGTAAGGAGCATTGCGGATGAGGAGTTCGCCCCACTCATAAAGCGGAAGTAGATATTCATCCAAAGCGCCCAGGTAAAAAAAATATTTTCCCGCTTGCTGAATCCAAAATTCAGCTTCTTTGTTATCAACGTTACCATAAATGCTAAACCGAAATTCTTGCTTCATTTGGTTGCAGCCCGTTTGTATGATTTCTAGTTCCAATCCATTGTCAAAACTGACTTTTTCTACCCCTTGTTCTCGGTTTAATTGAAATTCATGAAACTTAATAGTGGATAGCTGTTTTATAAAAATAGGCTCTGGGGCACTGTATAAGCAATCTTTAAAATAGTCTTGTTGCTTGGTTGTCGGCTCGGAGTGACAACTAGTCAAAAATAATACCAAAAATATTGCTAATGTTGCACGCATAATCGAAATCAAAGATTACTCAACAAATATCTATATTTCTTTACTGTAGCGATGAAACTAAATACAACTTTTTTACAAACAGGCACAAATTTAGGTGATCGCCTAGCTCATCTTAAAACTGCTGAGCAGGAAATTGCATTTCATATAGGAGAAATAGTGGCCATATCTAAAATTTATGAAACGGAAGCGTGGGGAAATAACGATTTACCTGCTTTCTATAATCGAGTGATGGAGGTGAGAACAGCACTTTCCCCAGAAGAGGTGTTAATGAAAATTACTTTGATTGAACAAAAAATGGGACGTATTCGCGAGCAAAAATGGGGAAATCGTATCATAGATATTGATATTTTACTGTATGAAGATTTAGTGATACAATCAGAAAAACTGACTGTTCCACATCCTGAAATGCAAAATCGAAATTTTGTATTGATTCCGTTGATGGAAATAGCTCCTGATTGGGAGCATCCTATTTTGAAAAAAACGGTAGAAGAATTGTATTTTGAATCAATAGATACTTTGGAAGTGCAACTATTAGATGATTGAGCCTAACTTTCCATATCACTACATCGCCATTGAAGGCAATATTGGTGCAGGCAAAACTACACTTTGCAACATGATTGCAGAAGAATATCAGTGTACGTCTATTTTAGAAGAATTTGTGGACAATCCTTTTCTTGCTCATTTTTACAATGATCCTGAACGTTATGCTTTTCCTGTAGAGTTGTTTTTTATGACAGAGCGTTACAAACAGCTTCAGCAGCAATTGGCACAACAGAGCCTTTTTCAGGATACTATTATTGCTGATTATTTTTTTGCAAAAACTTCACTTTTTGCTCAAGTGAATTTATCTACGGAGGAATTTCGACTTTTTCAGCGTTTGTACAGTATTTTGAATATGCAGTTTAGAAAGCCTGATTTACTGGTTTATTTACACCGTTCAGTAGGAAATTTACTGGAAAATATTAAACACAGAGGTAGAGCATTTGAGCAACAAATTCAAGCGGAATACTTACATCAAATCCAAAATGTGTATTTAAACTATCTAAAATCCATCACCAATATTCCTGTGTTAATTCTTTACGTAGATGGTATTGCCTTCTGGGAAAATACAAAACATTATGAGGCTATTGTGAACGTTATCAAAGAAAAACACTTACCAAGAGTGCATCACATCAATCTTTTTTATTGATTCTTAAAATGAGGGTCAACGAAATGACTTTTAGATGACCCTCATTTTATTCAACAAAAATTTAAGTGCGCGTTAGAACAGTTCTACGCCTGCAAAATGAAAGTTACCTTCGATTATTGCATTTTCATCAGAATCAGAACCATGAACAGCATTTTCACCGATACTGGTAGCATACAATGCGCGAATAGTGCCAGGCTTTGCGTCTGCAGGATTAGTTGCACCAATGAGTTCTCTGAAATCTGCTACGGCGTTGTCTTTCTCTAGGATAGCGGCTACAATCGGTCCAGAGGACATAAAATCCACTAAATCCTGATAAAAAGGTCTTTCTTTATGCACAGCATAAAACTCACCTGCTTTTTCTTTAGAAAGTTGCGTCAATTTCATAGCAACAATTCTGAATCCGCCTTCATTAATTTTGTGTAAAATTGCGCCAATGTGTCCAGCTTTTACAGCATCTGGCTTAATCATGGTAAAAGTTCTATTTCCAGCCATTTGTGTTAAAATTTAGGTTTTTAATTAATCTACACTAGCTGAGCTAGCTATTTTCGGGCGGTAAAGGTAATCATCCATTTGAGCATTCTTTAACCTTGTACTTTATATTTTGGTTAAGTCAACGAAATTTAAGAAGTTTGCAATCTGTTCTAAAAACCTGTCATAGTTGCTTTAGCAGAGGATTAAACTTCTATGCCAATGCAACGTTAGATGAACACGATGAAAAATAGGTTGCTCACCTTCTTGGCTTGTTTAGTCAATAGTTAGTTGAGTAATCTCTTACGAAAAGAAAGCTAGTAAAGAATTGATGGAAAATATTACCGAAGTAAAGGCGCTTTTAGCCTATCCGAAAAGCATAGTCATCACCACACATCGCAATCCAGATGGAGATGCCATTGGTTCAACATTGGCAATGTACTTTTACCTCACTCAAATGAGGCACACGGTACATATGATTATACCCTCAGAATATCCAGAATTTTTAGAATGGATGCCAGGTGTTCAAGAAATTATCATCTACGATTTGCATCAAGAACGCTCCAAAGAAATTATGGAAAAAGCAGACGTAGTTATCTGTTTGGACTTTAATGGTTTAGATAGAATTGACAAACTAGGAGAAATCGTTAATAACTTGACTTGCCAGAAAATAATGATTGATCATCACCTTGATCCTGAACCATTTGTAGATTATATTTTTTCGGATATTACAGCTAGTTCTACTTGTGAAATGATTTATGACTTCATCTTAGCAATGGGGCATAAGCACCATATTGATACTATTATTGGAGAATCTATTATGACAGGTATTCTGACAGACACAGGTTCATTCAGATACAGCACTTCCCCAAAGTTGTATCGCATAGTAGCAGAATTATTGGAACTGGGCGTAGATGATTATAAGCTGCAAGATTTAATTTTTAATAGTTACAACGAAAAACAACTGCGCCTCTTAGGGCACTGCCTTGCCAACAGAATGGAAATATTAGAAGAATACCAAACAGGCATTATCACTTTGACGAAAGATGACTACGCAAAGTTCAATATCTCTCGTGGCGACACCGAAGGTATTGTCAATTACTTGCTGAAAATGAGAAATATCAAAATGGCGGCTTTCATTACAGAACAACCCACCATCGTAAAACTGTCTTTACGCTCAAAAGGTGATTTTTCCGTGCAAGCCATAGCACAGCATCACTTTAAAGGGGGAGGGCATAAGAATGCTTCTGGTGGTTCTTCTTACCAAAATTTGGAAGCTACGGTCAAGAAATTTAAATCATTACTTCCTCAATATAATCAAGCATTATCACCACAACATTAACATTAGCAAAGCTCTATGCAAAAGATAGTACTACTTTTTTATGTCCTCATCACATTTATGGCAGGTTGCAATTCAAAAGATAAATTTGAATATACACCCAACGGTTTTCCTTTTAAATACCATGTAAATAAACCAGGAGAAAGCCCCGAACCAGGTGACGAAGTACTATACAGAATGTATATAAGGAATGGTGACTCCATCATGCGAAAGGTGCATGACACGGAATTTGAGAAAGTACCGTATGTCAAAGTGCGCCTTCCAATTGATATTAAAAATATAAAATCTCCTAGTGTAGATGCACTTAGTGTAATTTCACCAGGTGATAGCATCACTGTCCACTTTAGGATTGATACCTTAAAACAAAAACCACTAGGTTTTGAAAATGCAGATTATATTTACTATGATATTGTGATGGTAGGTTTTGAAAAATACACTCCTAAAGTTCAGAAAACACCTAAGCCACTTCCAGTTGATGATTATGTACTAACGCCTAACGGTGGTTATCCCGTAAAATTTCATATAGATAAAGATGGACCAGTACCAAGAATTGGCGATTATGTTAATTTTAGAATGTACATCCGCAGCGATAAAGGAGTAGTGTACTCGACCGAGTTGAATAAAACAGGTGCAGAAACCGATCCTTTCAAGACCGCTCCTTTTGTGTTGGGCAATAATCCTGCACCTCAAATGGATGCCATGAGTATGATGTCCGCAGGAGATAGCTTGACTTTGTATTACCAAATAGATACGATGGAGCGCAAACCCAAAGGCTTTGAAGACAGTGATATGGTTTATTACGACATCTTTATGGTGGCGGTGAAAACTCCTGCCGAGCACAATGCAGTGGTTGCTCAGCGTACCAAACAGCGATTGGATCAAGAGAGACGAATACGAGAGCAAGAACCTCGCATTGATGAAATGTTGCGCAAAACGCTGAAGCAGTACAAGTCAGGAGAATTGGACATGAAAATTAGAAATGGGGTAAAAGGAGTAAAATATATGATTCTAGAGCCGGGCAAAGGCGATAATGCTCAAGATGCTAAATATGTAAAACATCATTTCTACTGCTTAACCGCAGATGGAAGCAAATGTGGTAGTTCTTTTCCGGATGGTGTGCCCTATGAAGTATTAATTGGTGAAAATAGAGTAGTGGCAGGCTGGGAACAAGGATTAAAGAACTTGAACCAAGGTGCTAAAGCTATCTTATTTGTGCCGCCAAGTATGGCATATGGCGAAAAAGGGGTAGAGGGGCAAATCGCCCCCAATATGGAGTTGATTTTTTATATTGATATTCAAGAGATTAGATAAAACTTATAAAAACAATAAACAATGACAGGGGAACAGTTAAAAAACTTGAGAGATCGTATGGTGTTGTTAAGGGGGTATCTTTGACGTGGATAACCGTTTAATCCAAATTGAAGATAAAGAACAATTATCGCTTGACCCTAATTTCTGGAATGATCCTGAAAATGCGGAACTTATCTTGAAAGAATTGAAAAGCCACAAGAATTGGGTTCAAGGCTACCAAGAGGTAGATGCCTTAATTGACGATTTAGAGGTGCTTTTTGAATTTGAAAAAGAAGGGGAAGCTACAGAAGATGAAGTAGATAGAAAGTATGAGGAAGTGCTGGCTGCGGTTGAACACTTAGAGTTTCGCTCAACCTTAAACAAGCCAGAGGATGAATTGAATGCCATTTTAGAAATTAATGCTGGTGCAGGTGGAACAGAAAGTTGCGACTGGTCAGAGATGCTATTTCGCATGTATGTGATGTGGGCGGAGAGAAATGGCTTTAAGATTGCCGAACTCAACCGCCAGGATGGAGAAGTTGCAGGCATAAAATCAGTAGAATTAGAAATTACAGGTGATTTTGTTTTTGGCTTACTCAAGGGAGAAAATGGCGTGCATCGTCTGGTGCGCATAAGTCCATTCAATGCACAAGGTAAGCGAATGACTTCTTTTGCTTCTGTTTTCGTACATCCAATGGTAGATGATAGGATTGAAATTGAAGTTAATCCAGCCGACTTGGACTGGGATACCTTCCGCTCAAGTGGTGCAGGTGGGCAGCATGTAAACAAGACGGAATCTGCGGTGCGTGTGCGTCATTTGCCTTCTGGTATTGTAGTGGAATGCCAACAAGAGCGTTCCCAGCACCTCAATCGAGAAAAAGCGATTCAAATGCTCAAGTCGCGTTTGTACGAAAAAGAGTTGGAAAAGCAACTAGAGGCAAGAGGAGAAATTGAAGCAGGTAAAAATAAAAACGAATGGGGTTCGCAAATCAGAAGCTACGTCTTGGACGACAGACGCGTAAAAGACCATCGAACGAACTATCAAACCAGTCAGACTGATGCAGTGTTGAATGGCCAGATTGATGAATTTCTGAAAGCCTATTTAATGAATAAAGTAGTTGCCGATTAAGGTCAATACCTTAACTTGTACCCTTGCTTTAACTCATAAACAACTGAAAAAAAGCTAGTCAATTTATTTCCGTCAAACTACTGAATATAAATTGTTGATGAAGCGTTCCTTATTTCCTATTTTTGTGGTGCTATGAATGTCTATCACGACTTAAATGATTTACCTGCGTTTACAAATGCAGTCATTACAATTGGTTCATTTGATGGTGTCCATAAAGGGCATCAAAGGATTTTGGAGCAAATTAAGACGCTATCCAAAGCAAAAAACGGAGAAAGTGTAGTAATCACTTTTCATCCACATCCGCGATTAGTCATCTATCCTGATGACCCTTCGCTGCAATTGATTACTAGCATTGAAGAAAAAATTGCACTACTCCGAAAGTACGAGGTGGACAACCTAGTTGTAGTGCCATTCGACAGGACTTTCTCTCAACTTAGAGCTGACGAATACATTGAGCAATTTCTAGTGGATAAATTTCACCCTGCCGCAATCGTGATTGGTTATGACCATCATTTTGGGGCAAATCGGCAAGGGAACATCAATTATCTAAGATGGTATGCTGAAATTGGGCGTTATGAAGTGCATGAAATCAGTAAGCAAGAAATAGATGAGCTAACCATTAGTTCTTCAAAAATAAG
>DAITMC010000195.1:0-6718 GCA_036835365.1 Saprospiraceae bacterium | reverse complement strand
TAGCCTTCTACTAAAATACATTCTTCTTCCTTGCGAATAGCTTGCTTAGCAAAAGAGATGCCATATAGCACCTTGTTCTTGACATAAACATCTGTTTCTGGCGAATTAATGTACTTTGGTATTTTTTTATCTTTCTTCAAAGTTCTTCCTGCGAATGCAATTGGTTTTCCAGAAAGATTATGAATAGTAAATAGGACTCGCTCCCTAAAGAAATCGCGATCAAATTGACTGGTTAAACCTAATTTTTTAAGTACCTCAATTTGATAACCCGCTTTTACAGCACTTTTGGTAAAAGCATCTGGCGTGGTAGGAGCAAACCCCAAATCAAATTTCTTAACGGTCTGCTCATTAAAACCTCGCTCTTTAAAATAAGACAATCCAATATGCTTGCCCTCAGCAGTCTGAAATAATTGTTGTCTATAAAAGTCCACGGCATATTGATTGACTAAATGCAGGCTTTCCTGCATTTGCTGTGCCATGCGTTCTTCCACCGAAAACGCTTTTTCTTTAATCTCAATATTATATTTCTTGGCTAGGTAATGCAATGCTTCCGGAAAAGTCAAGTTTTCATGTTCCATCAAAAACTGAACAGGCGTTCCTCCCTTACCACAACCAAAACATTTAGCAATATTTTTAGTCGTCGAAACCGTAAATGAAGGCGTTTTCTCATTATGGAATGGGCATAAGCCAATCAAGTTAACACCTCTACGCTTCAGATTGACAAATTCACCAACAACATCTTCAATTTTTGCTGCTTCTATAATCGCATCTACCGTCGTCTTGTCTATCATAATCTTTCAACCATTTACTTTACCAAAAGAACAGTTCAACAAAGTTACTACTTAATTAAATGTTAAATTGATTTTTACTCTTTTTAGAAAAGAACTGAAAACCAAGCACTTAAAATAATAAACTGAAAAATAATAAAAAAACAGTACCTAAAAAAGATTACTTTTTTGAATAGATGCGTCATAAAAACAAATGAATTACTCCAGCGAAATTTCGCTAAATAAAATCAAAAGATTTATTAATGGGTGTTCTCATAGTGTGTGGACTGCCCTGTGTTGAAATATACGCGGGGTAGCTTTTAAAAATAAGATTGGTATAGTGAATGAATAGCTCAAGGGGAGTTGATTATAGCTAATACTTTAAATTATAAAGCTTTCCCGAAACCGATTTTTTTGGAATTTAAAAAGTCAAGCAAACAGGTGCAGTATATAAATTAGTTCTACAACCCCGATTAACCTCAAAACAATATTTTGGATGTTCTCATAGTGTGTGTCAATTGCCTTTCTTTAGAGAGGCAATTTTTATTTTACTCCACTTCATTTTTCTTTTCATTTGTGGTTGAAGCTGCTTACTTTTGTTACTATATGAAGGAAAAAACAATAAAAGTAGTATTAAGCGGCAAGCGATTTCAAATTATGATTGACCGACTTTGCCAAGAACTCATCGAAAATTATGCGCTTTTCGAGAATGTTTGTCTAATTGGTATTCAGGCAAAGGGCGTTTATTTAGGGAATCGAATTTATCATCGCTTGACAACAAAGTTTGGCATTCCTAGCATAGAATATGGTAAACTAGATATTACTTTTTATCGCGATGATTTCAGAACCACTGACAAGCTCCTCAAACCCAACACAACAGAGATTAACTTTTTAGTGGAAGCAAAAAAAGTAATTCTGGTAGATGATGTCATGTACACAGGCAGAACCATACAGGCAGCATTAACTGGCTTGAATTACTACGGCAGACCTTCAAAAGTAGAATTACTTACATTAGTAGATCGTAGATTTAACCGGCATGTGCCTATTACCACCGATTATATTGGCATGACTGTGGACACCGTAGATGCCTATGTAAAAGTGGAATGGGAGGAAACCACAGGAACAGATCAAGTTTTACTCTACTCCTAACTTATTGATAAACAATGTCTTCATCACAAGAATTGAGCACTCCACATCTTTTAGGCATCAAATATCTAACAACAGAAGATGTTGAGTTGATTTTAGAAACAACCCACAACTTCAAAGAGGTACTCAATAGACCAATCAAAAAAGTACCCTCGCTTCGCGACTTAACGATTGCCAATCTTTTTTTTGAAAATTCTACTAGAACAAAATTATCTTTTGAGTTAGCAGAAAAAAGATTGTCTGCTGATATTATCAACTTTGCAGCTTCTGCCTCATCTGTTAGTAAAGGTGAAACATTGCTCGATACCGTCAATAACATTTTAGCCATGAAGGTGGATATGGTAGTTATGCGTCATCCAGCTCCTGGTGCGGCTCATTTTCTATCTAAAAATATCAATGCCAATATTATTAACGCTGGCGACGGCACACACGAACACCCCACACAAGCCCTGCTGGATGCCTATTCCATGAAAGAAAAAATTGGCGATTTGGTTGGGAAAAAAATAGTCATTATAGGTGACATTTTACATTCTAGGGTGGCTTTAAGTAATATTTTTTGCTTACAAAAGCTAGGTGCTAAAGTTAAAGTTTGTGGTCCACCAACCCTCATTCCGAAGTATATTACCACCTTAAATGTAGGAGTGGAACACGACATAAAAAAAGCATTAGCTTGGTGTGATGTGGCGAATATACTGAGGATTCAGTTAGAACGACAAACCGTCAAATATTTTCCTTCCCTTCGTGAATATACTTTGTTCTATGGCGTGAATAAAAAAATGTTAGATGAATTGGATAAAGAAATTGTCATCCTGCATCCAGGTCCTATTAATAGAGGAGTAGAGGTAACCAGTGAAGTTGCCGACTCAGAACATGCCATTATCTTAGACCAAGTGGAAAATGGGGTTGCTGTAAGAATGGCTGTTTTGTATTTACTCGCTACTAAAAGAGGAAAGTAAAACTAATCATGTTAACTCTACTGTACCTAATTTAGAGATTGTGTTAATTCAATATTAATTTTAATAATTGCCATATTCATATAAGTAAATGACAATCAATTCATTAAACAAAATAAAGTGGAATTTAAAAATAATTAATACAACCAAATAGCCTGTCACATAAAACAGTTGAGTACCTATTTTAACTAACTTGCGTCTAATTTTTTCAATCGTTCATTTAAAATAAACAAGAACAATGGCACTTAATCTCCTAGACCTCGTTAAAGGTCAATTAAACGACAGCGTTATTCAAGGATTGTCGCGTGCGGTAGGCATCAACTTACCCGAAACAAACTCTGCATTAGCTACTATCATTCCTTCACTATTGGGTGGTTTGGTAAACAAAGGTGCTAACGAAACTGGCGCCAATGCACTAATGAATTTGATTAAAAGTGGAAACCACGATGGTAGTATTCTTAATAACTTCTCAAATTTATTGGGCGACTTAAATGGAATAGACCAACTTAAAAACGCTGGAAGTGGTATTTTGAGCACTTTATTTGGCAATAAGCAAAATACGATTCTTGACTTAATCACAGCAAATACTTCTATCGGCAAACCTGCATCTAGCAATTTAATGAGCTTATTAGCCCCTATGGTTATGGGTTTAGTTGGCAAGCAAATAAAGACTGACAACTTGGATGTAAAAGGTATCGTCAATATGTTTTCTAGCCAAAAATCAATACTTGAAAAAGTATTGCCTACTTCTTTCGCTAGTGAACTAGGATTAGCAGCACCTCATATAACTACGCCAAAAGTAGCGCCTAAAACAGAAAAGAAAAAAGGCATGAACTGGCTAGTTTGGGCTTTGCCTTTAGCACTGTTGGCAGTAGGAGGATATATTTTCTTGAGAGGATTTAATACAGATGTTAGCATAAAAAAACAGCAAAATGCTTTTTATGTAGATGCCAACGGAAATTTATTGGATAAACGTGGTGAGTTAGTAAAAGAAGCTGGTGAATTTCAACTTGTAGATGGGTACTATGTAGATAATACTGGTGCACAAATTCAGCGTAAAATTGATGAAACGAAGGAGAAATTGAACGTAGCTTCTGATAAAACAAAAGAAGCGATAAACAACGCTGCGGATAAAACGAAGAATGCACTAGATAATGCTGTTGACCAAACAAAAGGAGCTGTTAGTAATGCTGCCGTAGTAACAACAGCTGCAGCAAAAGAAACGTTTAACAAGTTGTTCAATACCAAAGCAGTAGGTACGGCTTATGCTTTATCTCAAATTACATTTGACCCAAATTCACACCGCATTACTGATATGGTAAAAGAAGAAGTAGAAGGACTCGCGGAAGCTTTGAAAGAACATCCTGAATCACGCATTCAAGTACAGGTACACACAGCAGATGGTAAAAACACTGCCGAAAATAAGAAAATCTCAGATTTGAGAGCAGAAGTAGTAAAAAATATGCTAGTAGCATTAGGTGTTGATGCAAAACAAATTTCTTCAAAAGGACTAAGTTCAAAAGAAGAAACAAAAGCTGCTGCAAACATTGTAGAAGTCATAGTGGAGCAATAGATAGCTTAGTGAAACAGCAATAGGAAAAACTTATTAGCTGTAAAATTTTTCTTAAATGAGTCAAATTTAGTGTCTGATTATCAGAGCATTAAGTTTGGCTCATTCATTTTTACAACAATCACTTTTCCAAAACTTCAATAAGTGATAAAAAGCACTTAAATTTGACGCTTTAGTATTAGATATTGATTTACAATATTCCTAACCAAATAAAGAAGGTCAAAATTATGATTATTGGAGTACCAAAAGAAATTAAATCCAACGAAAATAGAGTAGGTCTTACTCCTGCTGGCGTTTTTGAACTCATAAAAAGAGGGCATCAAGTAAACATACAAAGTACTGCTGGCGAAGGAAGTGGTTATACAGATGAAGACTACAAAAGCGTTGGCGCAAACATCACCCCAGATATTGCGACTACTTATGATATAGCGGAAATGATTATCAAAGTAAAAGAGCCTATTGCACAAGAATATGAACTTATCAAAGAAAATCAACTGGTTTTCACATATTTTCACTTTGCTTCTTCTGAAGAGTTGACACGCGCCATGATTGGTAAAAAAGCTATTTGCTTAGCTTATGAAACCGTAGAATTGCCTAATCAATCTTTACCCTTACTTGTGCCTATGTCAGAAGTAGCAGGAAGAATGGCAGTCCATGAAGGGGCAAAATATCTAGAAAAGCCTATCAAAGGTAGAGGCATTTTACTTGGTGGTGTACCTGGTGTACCACCTGCAAAGGTAATGATTTTGGGGGCGGGTGTGTCAGGCACAAATGCGGCAAAAATGGCAGCAGGTATGGGCGCACAAGTAACTATTCTCGATGTGAATTTACAGCGTTTGCGCTACATCAACGATGTGATGCCGAATAATGTTATTACAATGTACTCCAATGAATTTAACATTCGCCAGTTGATAAAAGACCAAGATTTAATCATTGGTTCTGTCTTGATTCCGGGAGCAAAAGCCCCTAAGCTAATTACTAGAGATATGCTCAAGGATATGCGACCAGGCACTGTTTTGGTGGATATTGCTGTGGATCAAGGAGGTTGCTTTGAAACGACCTATCCTACCACCCATGCTCAACCCACTTTTATTATTGATGATATTGTTCACTATTGCGTGGCTAATATGCCAGGAGCAGTACCTTACACTTCAACACTTGCATTAACAAATGCTACTTTGCCTTACGCTATTCAACTGGCAGACAAAGGTTGGCAACAAGCGTGCAAAGAAAATACAGCTTTAAAATTAGGATTGAACGTTGTGAGTGGTCATATCGTTTATGATGGAGTAGCTAAAGCATTTGATTTTCCATTAGTCAACGTAGAAACTTTTTTGTAATCAAGCGTTGTACTTGTTTAACTGTTGAATTGTTAAGTTATTCATACGGATATTCTCAGCAGTTAAGCTACCTAATTAAAAAAATTTCTTTATGAATACGACGATTTCCATACTCTCTGCGGCTCACTTAATTGAGCTTGAGGACAAATACGGAGCGCATAATTATCACCCCTTGCCAGTAGTATTGGCAAAAGGCGAAGGTGTTTATGTCTGGGATGTAGAAGGTAAACAATATTACGATTTTCTTTCTGCCTATTCTGCGGTAAATCAAGGCCACTGTCATCCAAGAATAATTAATGCCTTACAAAAACAAGCAGCAGAATTAACCTTAACCTCTCGTGCTTTCTATAACAATCAGTTGGGTATTTACGAAGAGTATATTACGAAATATTTCGGTTTCGACAAAGTATTACCTATGAATACCGGAGCCGAAGGCGTGGAAACGGCCATAAAAATATGTAGAAAATGGGGCTACGAGAAGAAGGGAATACCAAATAATGAAGCCAAAATTGTAGTCTGTGGTCAAAATTTTCATGGCAGAACCACAACTATTATTTCTTTTTCAAGTGATAGCGGAGCTAAAAATCATTTCGGTCCTTACACCCCTGGTTTTTTGCCCATTCCTTACAACAATTTAGACGCTTTACAACATCTACTCGAAACACAAGGAGAACAGATAGCAGGTTTCTTGGTAGAGCCTATACAAGGCGAAGCAGGCGTTCATGTTCCTGATAATCAATTTATTGCGGCAGCAGCAGCTTTGTGCAAGCAGCATAATGTTCTTTTTATCGCCGATGAAATTCAAACGGGAATTGCGCGAACTGGTAGCCTGTTGGCAGTTTGTGGTAACTGTACTTGTGAAGGACATTGTGAGCAACAAAGCACTTACACTCGACCTGATATTTTGATTTTAGGTAAAGCTATTTCTGGCGGTGTTTATCC
>DAITMC010000194.1:0-6864 GCA_036835365.1 Saprospiraceae bacterium | reverse complement strand
TGAAAACCAAAGGGTGTTCGCTCTGTAACGACGGAGTACACCCACACAATTTTCTCTGGCTGCTCATGGAGTAAGTGCATCAATTTATTTTTATCCACATTGAGTTGATGAAAAAACAAATGTGTTAATCTTGCGCCTACTAGTACCGCCACTAAGCCTAAGATAGAGAGTAGTGTATTTTGATTGAAGAAAAAATAGCTTAATACCGCACCCAATAGTAAAAGCAGCAAAGCCGTCATCATTTGCCAACGACTTTCCTGGCGCATTGCCCTTCGTAGCAAAACCATTGCTTCAATTTGCTTATCTATCTGTTCCATAATTGCGGTTTGTCATAGCATAACGGTAATCGAATGATGTTGTTCAAAGGGAATGATGCAGAAAAAAGTTTTAAAAAGAGAGAAAAATTAATGATTAGTTAAGGGGGAAATTGTAGGTTTAAAATCTGACAGCACACACTTTCTTGCTTAAACTAGAATGGATGATTCAGAACTACAAATTATCTGTCGAATGAACAGTATTAAATTGAGTCAATTTGAAGCACAAAGCTATATTTATAGTTACTACCGCAAAGTAAAATATGGATATTCTTATTTTACTTTAAAGCCTTAAAGTAAAATAAGAACTTTTTTATTTTACTTTGTTAATCAAAAGTAAAATATGGATATTCTTCAATTTAAAGCGGGTACTTATAGAAAAGGGGTGGGTTATCGTTATTTTTTACCTAATTCAATTAATCATACTTTTTCATGGAATGACCCTGAACTTAATGAACTATTAGAGAAAGCATCGTTGAAAATTGGCGAATTGAATGCCTACGCCCGATTCGTCCCCGACGTAGGTATGTTTATCAGGCTTCATGTGGTTAAAGAAGCAGTAGTTTCCAGTCAAATTGAAGGTACGCAAACTCAGTTGGAGGAAGCGCTACAAGAAAAAGAGGATATTGTACCCGAAAATAGAGACGACTGGCAAGAAGTCAATAACTATGTTAAAGCACTAGATTCAGCCATAGAGAGTCTTGAAAAATTACCATTATCCAATAGGTTGCTTCGCCAAACACATAAAATATTGTTACAAGGCGCAAGAGGAGAACGAAAAAATCCAGGTGAATTTCGCACAAGCCAAAATTGGATTGGAGGAGTAACGCTTGTGGATGCTGTTTTTATTCCACCTACACATACAGAAGTTCCTGAGCTAATGAGCGATTTAGAACTATTTTTGCACAATACAGAAATTCATGTACCGCATCTCATTAAAGTGGCAATTGCTCATTATCAATTTGAAACTATTCACCCTTTCTTAGATGGAAATGGGCGATTGGGACGATTGCTTATTTCTCTTTATCTCGTTGATAATAATATACTTGAAAAGCCACTGCTATACTTATCTGATTTCTTCAACAAAAACAGACTACTCTATTTTGACAAACTGACTATTGTGCGCACCCAGCATGACCTTCGCCAGTGGCTCATATTTTTTTTGGTTGCAGTTATTGAAACAACGCAGAAAGCAACTACCAATCTTCAAGCTATCGCCAAATTGCGTCAAGCATCAGAAAACCAAATCATAGAATTAGGTAAACGAGCCTCGAATGGTAAAAAATTATTAGACTACTTATTCAGTCAACCCTTGATAAAAACGAGCGATGTAGAAAAACTACTTAATCTTTCCCCAAAATCGGCAGGTAGTATGATACAAGAATTTGAGAGTATGGAAATATTGAAAGAGTTAACAGGATTTCAAAGAAATAGAACCTATGCTTTTAAAAAATATCTTGATTTGTTCAAGTAACTAATGTTACGCAAGCAAAGGGAGGAATTCATAAAAGAAGCCTTCCTATCACTCCTTCGGAAGTTAACAAACTACTAAATACTAACGTTGGAGGAATGTTTTGCGCAATAGCAATCACAACAAACAATTTTACCTTACTTTTGTATGAAATATCCTACGAAATACTTAATTTCGTATTAATAATAAAATTTTATGTCGTTTAACAGAACCTAATCAGTATGGCAAAAGAATATAAAACTCTTAAGGAATTTTATCCTTATTATTTAACGGAACACCAAGATACCACCAGCCGAACATTGCATTTTATTGGTACAAGTTTATTTATTGGTATCATGCTCTACGGTATTTTTACTGCAACATGGATGATTTTGCTGCTTGGTCCCATCGCTGGTTATGGTTTTGCTTGGGTAGGGCATTTCTTTTTTGAGAAAAATAAGCCTGCCACTTTTACCTATCCTGCCATGAGTTTAGCCTCTGATTTTATCATGTTTTGGCATATCTTGACTGGGCAATTACCAAAAAAAATGGAACTAGCCAAACATAAGCTATTGAGCAAGCAAGGATAATCGAATTGGCTGACTGATGTAATATTAAAATGCTTCACCTACGGTAAGGTAGTAACCGAGCGAGTTTTTACCTACACCAATATCTACACGAACGTTTAATTTTTCTTTAGGGTCAATCATAAAACGTAAGCCGCCGCCAGTTGTCCATCTAAGTTGGTCGGCATAAGCATTCCAATATCGGTCGCTGACACCACCCAACGTAGCAAAAGCGACTCCGCTGAATCGCCAAAAAAGGGGGAAGCGGTACTCTGCCTGTATCAAAGCTAAATGATCGTCTCGAAAACGACCATCAATATAGCCCCTACCTTTTTTACTTCCACCCAAAAACATAAGTTGGTTGAAAGGAGCTTTCCCATAAATAGCACCCGTAAAATAATTGAAAGCTAGTATATGCTCTTGGTTATTGGAAATTGGCAGGTAAAGACTGATATCAAAAGTATAGCGATTGAAGTCGAAAGTGCTACCTAGTTGTTGGCTATTCCAAAAACTAGCTGCTTCCATGAAAATTCCTTGAGATGGATAAAAGATATTGTTTCGAGAATCGTATTGTGCTACTACACCTGCACCCGATACAACGCCACCATCGCTACCAAAGATAACACCAGAACTCAGTAACTTATCTTGCTCTACTTGGACAATATTGTAATCGTCAAACCAATAGCGAACTCCTACATAAGCATTAGGCAGGATGCGCTTGAGCAAATTGATGCGTACTCTTGGGTAGTTTACACTGTATTGCTCTATGTAATCAGGGTCAACGTCATTACCTACCCCAAAAAAGTCATAGACATATCGAAAGTAGCCAAGTTCTCCTCTAGCAATCCAATCTTCATCCTTCCAAAATAGTTGAAATGGAGTATATGCCAACACTTGTTTGTTGAGTGTGTAAGTTAATGCCGCTTGAATCTGCGAAGGCGCAGATTGAGCGGATTCGCCCTTGAATCGGAAAGTAAAAATACCTGCACCGCCAAATCCCCATCTTGTTTCAGGCGTATAGTAGAGGATAGGATATGCAGCAATAGATGGCTTCGCTGTAGCAAGTGTATCTTGAGCATTTGTATTAGGAACAAATGTCAAAAGATATACGAGCAGTACTACCAATTTAAAAAAATGGGACTGCGTCATTATCGTATAATCGGTTTTTCTTGAAAAGCAGTTTTAATTATTTGCTCATAGTACTGCTCGTATTGAGGTAAGATATTATTGATATCAAAACGCTTAGCTTGTGCTAACGCATTTTTTCTGAACTGTTGTAGGACTTCATCTTTGGCTAAGATTTGAATGGCGTTTTTTGCCATTTCATCCACATTATCAGGATTACTTAAAAAACCCGTTACCCCTTGAATGTTCACTTCGGGTAACCCACCAATATTAGAAGAAATAACAGGCACTTCGCAAGCCATAGCTTCCAAAGCAGCTAAGCCAAAACTCTCATTTTCAGAAGGAATGATGAATAAATCAGAAACCGCTAGCAGTTCTTCTACCGCCGATTGTTTTCCTAAAAAACGAATAGCATCGCAGAGCTCTAATTCTCGACAAAGTTTTTCCAGCTTAATTCGTTCAGGTCCATCGCCGATAAGCAATAATTTGCTAGGAATAATTTCATGTACTTTCTTAAAAATACGAATCACGTTATCTACTCGCTTGACTTTACGAAAGTTAGAAATGTGTGTGATGATGCGCTCGCCCTCTGGTGCAATTGCTTTTTTGAAATGCTCTTTATTCAAACGACTAAATCGGTTGAAATCTATAAAATTGTAGATGACTTCAATATGCTTATTGATGTGAAAGTTGGCATAAGTTTCTTGCTTTAGGTTTTCAGAAACTGCCGTTACGCCATCCGATTTATTGATAGAGAAAGCAACAATAGGCGCAAAAGTTGGGTTTTTGCCAACTAAAGTAATGTCTGTTCCATGCAAGGTGGTAATAACAGGAATATACCTTCCTTGTGAAAGCAAAATTTTCTTTGCCATGTATGCTACAGCTGCATGAGGAATGGCATAGTGAACGTGCAGAATGTCAAGATTTTCATAATTCACTACATCTACCAATTTGCTGGCTAGTGCAGTGTCGTAGGGTGGGTACTCAAAAAGGGGGTATTCCGCATCTGTCACTTCGTGGTAAAATATATTTTCATGAAAATGCGCTAACCTGACGGGGCGTTTATAGGTGATAAAATGCACTTGATGGCCTCTTTGGGCTAAACCTAAACCAATTTCCGTAGCTACCACGCCACTTCCGCCGTAGGTCGGATAACACACAATTCCAATCTTCATTGTAACTGTTTTGTAAGTTAGATAAGTTGTCAGCAAGAAGTAAAAACTAATGCTCTTTAACTATACAAGATAGGCAGGAAATGGTTTAATCGTTGTTGTAGTAAGAAATGATAAAGTGTCCAATAAAGACCATTTGCTGTAAGGGAAGGACTCGAACCTCCACGGAGCGGTTAGCCAATCCTGAAACTGGTTTTTCCCGAACTCTCCACCCCCGAGACAGGAGGGCATGGCTGCCATTTCATCACCTCACATTTTTTTGTATTTATTTATCTATCTACCCAATCCTTTGATTGAGATTTGCTGTAAGGGAAGGACTCGAACCTCCACGGAGCGGTTAGCCAATCCTAAAACTGGTTTTTCCCGAACTCTCCACCCCCGAGACAGGAGGGCATGACTGCCATTTCATCACCTCACATTTTAAAAAGTTATCTTTTTTACTTCCTTTGTTGATGCAAATGTAAATACTATTCTTGTTTATTGCAAATTATTTAACAAAATTGAAAAATATTTAAAAAATATTTAAATGTAAATATGAATCGTTAAAAAAATTTTAATTAAGACTATAATATTATATACCTTGTTAAAAAAATTGCAACCAACCAATGAAAGCAATAATTATTCAGCTTGTATTGATGTTTATTGTCACAAACTGCCAGCAGCAATTCGTTAGCCGTTCGGCAATAACGAATGTCTCAAAACCAGTGAAAGGGCTGAGTTTCGTGGCTCCATCCCGACCATTTTCTAGCAATCCTATGCCTTTAGTTGCATCAGTTGGAGCAGAATGGATTGCAGTTATCCCTTATGGATTCTGTCGCTTGGGGGATAGTGTTGTCCATTTTGACGAAAATAAACAATGGTGGGGCGAAGGTAAAACAGGTTGCGAAGAAACGATTCGATTAGCTCATGAAGCCAATCTGAACGTGATGTTAAAGCCTCAAATTTGGGTGCCACAAGGTTGGACTGGTGATTTGGATTTCCAGACTGATGAGGAATGGGAAACATGGGAAAAAAGCTATGAACAATATATATTGCTTTTTTCAGCTGTTGCCGCAAAAAACCATGTAGCGATGCTTTGTATTGGAACAGAGTTTAAAATTAGCGTCCAGAAAAGACCTGATTTTTGGCGTTCGCTCATTGCAAAAGTACGCACTCATTATCAAGGAAAACTGGTTTACGCTGCCAATTGGGATGAATATCAATTCATCTCTTTTTGGGATGATTTGGATTACATTGGCATCAACGCATACTTCCCTTTAGTAAAAGAGGTAACGCCAAGCATTGCTTCTCTACGCCAAGCATGGCGACCTATTTTAAAAAACATAGAAAAAACTCACGCTAAATTTGGCCGACCAGTTATATTTACTGAATTTGGCTATTTGAGTACAGATGGATGTGCTTACAATACTTGGGAATTGGAGCGCACGATGCGCGAAATGCCAATCAATGAACAAGCACAAGCCAATGCGTATGAGGGGCTATTCGATACCTTTTGGCAAAAAACATGGTGGCATGGCGGATTTACTTGGAAATGGTTTCCAGAACCACCTAAGCCTGAAAGCAGACAGTACAGAGATTATACACCGCAAGGTAAATTAGGTGAACAAGTGCTTAAAAAATGGTATAGTGCAGCAACCACCAACGAAGTTCAGTAAAAATTTTAGTGCAATATATAATAGTATGTTTTTAGACTATTCGTTATTTGATTTTAAATTTCGTTATTTGTCTTAAATTACGAATTAAGCAAGAACTATACGATTGATTGCGAAACAAAACGATATGCCATACAACATACTTTTACTAGAAACAATCACGGAAGAAGCACTTCATATCCTAGCACAAAATGCGCAGGTTTTGCCTGCTACAACGCCATTTTCAGGGCTGGAAATAGCTACACAGTACCCCATTCATGCTATTGTAACACGAGGGAAAGGTGCTGTTAATGAGACACTTATCAATGCTTGTAATCAATTGCAAGTGATTGCTCGTTGCGGAGTGGGTTTGGATAACGTGAATGTTGAATTGGCGACTCAAAAAGGTATTAAAGTCGTAAATGCACCGGGCAGTAATGCCGATACTGTTGCAGAACATGCCCTTGGTTTAATGTTAATGCTGCAACGCCATTTATACATTTCCATCGAAGCGGTCAAGCAAAATGATTGGAATTTTAGAAATCGCTACCAAGGAGATGAAATTAGAGGTAAAACATTGGGTATCTTAGGTTTAGGCAATATCGG
>DAITMC010000193.1:0-6873 GCA_036835365.1 Saprospiraceae bacterium | reverse complement strand
GCACCTTCTTGTGCTTCCAGATGAATGCGCTTTTCTCCAGCGACTGCACCTACTTGAGGGTTTTGATAATGTCGGACAATATTTAATATGGCATCGGGATTAACAAAAGTATTAGCATCAGAAAAAACAACAATTGGTGTTCTTATTTCTGGCATGATTCGATTAACTGCTGCAATTTTACCTCGACGCTCGGGCTGGTGGAATAATTGCAAATTTACATCACTTTGTAAATTGAAATTTCGTACTTTTTCAGGAGTCTCATCACTTGAACCATCTGTTACGAAGAAGTAAACAATTTTATCTTTAGGATAATTAAAAGCCAGTGAATTGGCTATTTTTTGCTCAATATAATCCTCTTCGTTGTAGGCTGCTACAAGAAAAGTGACTTTGGGTAAGTCTTTTTCATTTATATGATATATATTTGAACTTTCTTTTCGAAAGAGAAATGATTTTAACTTGATAAGGCACAAAAGCAATAATCCATATCCGATATAAGTATAAAAAATAAGTACAAAGCTAACCCAAAATAAAACCTTTGCTGTAACTAGTAAATTATCCATAGCTATTCAATATTAGACTTTTATTCAAATTGTGCTGCAATTTATACAAGATTTATTTTTTTAATTCAATAAACTGTATTACTTTAGCACAAGATATAAATAAAAAAATCTTCTGTAATTACCTGTAAAACAAAAATAAACAAATTTTTCTTCTTCTTATAATAGAAATTAAAATTTGTTTACCCTTGATAATCAGCTTGCTAACGTACTCCTTGTTATATATCAGTAATCATCAAAGTAAGCATGAATCTACAATGTTGTCTGCTTTCGTTGATGCAATTATGGCTTACTTTACTGCTGTAAACAAAATGCTTATTCCAGATACTAATGGATAAAGTACTTTATATTTGTTGAGAATAGAATTATTGAAACAACTATACACCAAATGCAGTAAGATGAGGATGAACAATTCATATTACTGCTAATAAACAGCTAAAAGTTAATGTTAATGGAGGATGACAAAACGATATTATTAGTAGAGGATGATGAGGGGTTGCGTGCTTTGCTTGCTGTTCTGTTAAAGAGAAACTACAAAGTGGTTAGTGCGAACAACGCCTTAATGGGCATGAACTATTTGTATGAAAACTCCACTCCTGATTTAATAATTATAGATACCAACCTGCCTGATATTGCGGGCATCGACTTGATTGCACAACTGAAAAGTAACGCTTTTTTTAAAAAAATACCCATCATTGCCCTTTCTGAAGAAAAAGATGAAGAATTTATGAGTTATTGCTACGAACTAGGCATTGACGCATATTTTGTTAAGCCATTTAATCCAGATTATTTATTGCTAAAAGTAGGCGCGTTATTCGGGGTAGATTATGCTACTTCTAACACAAACTAAATTATTGAACCTATTTACCTATGTTACTATGAAACAAGTTATACCTACTTACACATTAGTTAAAAAATCAACAGTGCTTTACTTCGGAAGCAAGGAAAAATTGGAGAAAAATTCCGTTCCCTTGTCCATAGAGGGTAGTGGTTTGCAAGTTGTTCGCATGCAACATCTCGACAGTGCTGTGGAGTGGCTGAAAGCCCAGCGTACGAAGAAGTCTTCAAAGGCTCTTTCTATTCTTTGTGATTTTGAAGCATTAGTTGCTCATCAACTTGAGTTACTGCAAATGCTGAAAAATGACCAAGCATTAAATCATATTCCTGTTTTTGTTCATGCACCTACATTAAACGATAGGCAACTGCAACAGCTCAAAAAACTGGGCGTAGATGATTGCTTCAGTATGCCGATTGATTGGCAGTTGATTGATCAAAAAGTTGTTTTTTGGAATAAATACAAAAAAAGTATTAAATTTACAACTTATAATTTCAATCAAACTCGAAATATCAATGTATCTATCCTGAAAAGAATATTCGATATTTTTTGTGCTACTATTATTATTTTAATGATTAGCCCGATATTGCTTATTATTGCATTGGCAATTAAAATAGATTCCAAAGGACCCATTATATATCGCTCAAAACGCATAGGGAAAGGTTATCAGAAATTTGACTTTTTCAAATTTAGGTCAATGTATCAAGATGCAGATGAACGATTAAAGCAACTAATTCATCTAAATCAATATGCGAGTAGTGGAGAAATGGAAAATTGTTTTATCAAAATCAAGAACGACCCACGTATTACTAGAGTAGGGCATTTGATTAGAAAGACAAGTTTAGATGAACTTCCACAACTATTTAACGTATTAAAAGGAGAGATGTCGCTGGTTGGAAATCGCCCATTACCCATCTATGAAGCAGAATTAATGGTGCGCGATGAATGGGCAATGCGCTTTATTGCACCAGCAGGATTGACGGGACTTTGGCAGGTATCAAAAAGAGGAAAAAACGATATGTCCACAGCAGAAAGAGTCGCTTTAGATGTGGAATATGCTCAAAACCATTCTTTTTGGTATGATATAAAGTTGCTTTTAAAAACGCTGCCAGCAATGATACAAGAGGAAGATGTTTAAAGGAAAATAGATCATATCAAATAAAAGTGGTCTGGTAATCAAAAATAAAAAGGATTTGGCAAAGGTTTCAATTATTACTGTAAATTACAATCAGCCAGTCGTTACAACAGAATTGCTTGCATCTATCAAAAATATCTCCTTCAAAGACCTTGAAGTTATTGTGATAGATAATGCCTCTGTTGACGACCCTACAAAGCTATTCAAGTCGGTTTATCCCGAGGCGATTGTGATAAGAAGTAGTGAGAACTTGGGCTTTGCAGGCGGAAATAACCTAGGCATCAAGGCTAGCGTTGGTGAGTATTTATTATTCATCAACAACGATACCGAAATAACAGAGGGTGCTATAGAAACTTTGCTTGCTCTTTTCCAGCAAGTGCCAAAACTGGGTGTAGTGAGTCCTAAGTTGTACTATTGTTTGCCAAACCGAACAATTCCTATCATTCAATATGTTGGCTCAACAGAGGTGCATCCTCTGACTGGTAGAAACAAAACCATAGGCATATTGGAGGAAGACCGAGGGCAATACTGTACACCCAAAATGACTGCCTACGCTCATGGTGCAGCGATGATGGTGGCTCGCAATGTAGTAGAAAAAGTAGGCATGATGCCAGAAGAGTTTTTCTTGTACTATGAAGAATTGGATTGGTGCGCTCAGATAAAAAGAGCAGGCTATACAATTTATGTTGAACCTCGCGCAGTTATCTATCACAAAGAATCAGTTTCTGTGGGTAAATTGAGCTTACTAAAAACTTATTACATCAATAGAAACAGGATTTTATTCATGCGTAGGAACAAATCTGAAGTCACTTTTTTTCTGTTTACGCTATTCCTTTGGATGATTTCTGTTCCGAAAAATATAATGATCTACCTTTTTAAAGGAGAATTACAACATTTAAAAGTTTATTTAAAAGCGGTTTGGTGGAATTATGGTGCTGAGCAAAAGAAAATAGATGCCAGTTTAGTTCCTAGTTAAAGTTAAATAAATAACAACTGATGATCTACGCTATTTACATAATTCTTAGTGCTATATTTATTTTCTTCTTGGTCTTTCCTTTTTGGAAAGTCTTGCTATCCAGTTTTTTTAAAGAAAAAATCAAGCCGAAAACCAATCATTCATTCGATTATGCCAATATTATAACTGCCTACCGAAATGCAGATATCGCCAAGCCTCTAGTGCTATCGCTACTACATCAAGCCCATGAAAACCATCATATTTATCTGGTAGCCGATAATTGCGACATCACCAATTGGGATATTCAACACGAAAAATTTACCTTACTTCATCCGCAGCCTTCGCTCAATCTCAAAGCAAAATCCATTATTCACGCCCTAGAAAATGCTAAACGACAACACGACTATGTAGTCATTTTTGATGCTGATAATGTGGCTCATCCCAATTTTTTAGAAGAAATTAATCGCTATGCTAATGCTGGGAATCAAGCTATTCAAGGGCAACGAACAGCAAAAAATCTGGATACTAAAATTGCGGCGGCAGACGCACTTGGCGAATTTTACAAAAATTATGTTGAACGATATGTGCCCTATTTAATAGGTTCTTCTTCTGTCATTTCAGGCTCTGGTATGGCGGTAGAATGGAGTTTGTACAAAGCCTACTTAAATAGCCCTGAAATACAAAAAGGCAAAGAGTTGTGGAAAAAAATGTTGCAGGAAGATAAGATTTTGCAAAATTTTCTATTGCGACGAAAGGAACGTATCGTCTATGCTTGGAATGCTATCGTGTATGACGAAAAAGTAAGTACGGCTGAGGCGGTCGAAACGCAGCGTAGCCGCTGGTTATATTCCTACTTTCAAAATTTTCCTAATGCTTTAGGCCTGATTTTCAGAGGATTGACTCATTTTAACTGGAATCAAATTTTATTTGGTATCATCACGATTGCCCCGCCATTATTTATCTTACTGGGTTTATCTGGTATTATGATGTTGCTAGGCATCTTTATTGCACCAGCTATGGCGATTGCACTAGGTATGGCGATTGCGCTCTTCATTGGTAATATTTTTTTGGTACTTTATCTTTCTAAGGTGCCTCCAGCGGTATGGCAGTCTATAGTCAGTATTCCAATTTTTATTTGGAAGCAAGCTACGGCATTGCTTAAGATGAGCAATCCTAATAAGAATTTCAAACATACAGAACACAAACACAAAGTAGAGGTAGAAGAATTGGTCAAAAGAAATTAAACCCATGATATTCAACAGTCTGCCATTTTTGGTTTTCATTGCTGCATTCTTACCGATTTACTTTTCATTGAAAGGCAGAAGCCGAATATTATTTTGCCTTGCTGCTAGTTATTTTTTTTATGGCTGGTGGGACTGGCGTTTTTTGAGCCTTATCGTGGTCTCTACTTGCCTTGATTATGCTTTGGCTTTACAAATCGAAAAGATTGCGGATAATAAACGGCGTAAACAATTACTTACCATCAGTTTAATCGCTAATTTAGGCATATTAGCTTTTTTTAAATACTTTAATTTTTTCGCTGATTCCCTAGAAATATTGATGTTATCTATTGGTATTCAACCTTCTTTTAACACGTTGAATATTATTTTACCTGTTGGTATTTCTTTCTATACCTTTCAATCCATGAGCTATACGATTGATGTATATCGAAGAAATATCCCAGCAGAAACAGATTTCACTCGATTTGCTACTTACATAGCTTTTTTCCCTCAGTTGGTGGCTGGTCCTATTGTGCGTGCAGCCGATTTTTTACCCCAATTTCGGCGAGAAGTTAAGTTTGATTGGGAAAGATGTATGGCGGGTTTAACTCAAATGCTTTGGGGATTTTTCAAAAAAGTAGCTATTGCTGATTCCCTTGCCCCTTTTGTTGACCAGTGCTTTCAGATGCCTGATAATTTTCCCGCCATCCACCTAATAATAGGGATTGTTTTTTATTCCTTCCAGATATATTGCGACTTTTCTGGTTACTCTGATATTGCCATTGGTTTAGCCCGTATGATGGGGTTTGACTTTCCTATGAATTTCAGGACTCCTTACTTTTCCAGAAGTTTCAGTGAGTTTTGGACGCGTTGGCACATCACGCTCTCCAGTTGGCTGCGCGATTATCTTTATATTCCATTGGGCGGCAATAGAAAAGGTACTTTGATGACTTACCGAAATTTAATGATCACAATGCTGCTAGGAGGCTTATGGCATGGTGCCAGTTGGGTATTCATCTTTTGGGGATTTTTACATGGCATGTACTTAGTCCTACAACGGCTGCTCTCAGGTACAATCACGAAAATTTATCAATTACTACATATTCCAAATTTTATTCAATTAAATTTGAGTATTGCCGTTGTTTATTTCTTAACTTGCCTAGCTTGGATTTATTTCAGAAGCCCAAATTTTGAAATTGCCCACACCATTATCAACAGAATTGTAGCAATGGATAGCCTTAATCCTAGTAGCATCATCAATAAATTTATTTTTCTTAAAGGGGCAATATTGATTGCATTTCTGCTGATGGTAGAAATTACGGATTTCAGGTTCAATTATCTTTACTTGACTGTAAAACGACCAGCTTTTAGGCTTTTTTCTTATGCGCTCCTACTTTGGATGATTGCTTTTTTTGGAACTTTTGGCACTAATTCTTTTATTTATTTTCAGTTTTAAGGAGGTCAGTTTTCTATTTTCTGTAAAACAAGACACTCAACGATATGTTATCTTTGCTTTAGAAACCGATTTAATCAAGCTGATGGAAAAGTGTTACAACAAACATTGAATCGCAAACAACTCAATGTCAATGGATTATAAATCAGCATCAACCTACTGACTATCATGCGACACTGCTACAAAATTTGCCTTTTATTGCTTTTCTCAAATGCCCTATCCGCGCAAGTACAATATACTGCCAATAACTTGGTACCAAATTATGAAGGGTACTTTGGTTATGGTACTAACGTTGGTTATTATCCCAATTGGACTGCTCGACAGCTTGGCGACATCGCCATAGGCAATTCGGCGGAAGGGGTGGCAGGGGTTGGCGTAACGACTATGCGACCTGCATTATTTGAGTTTTTTCAAGAACAATGGGGATATGATTTTCGCATACCGGCTTTTGAGCATTACAAAAAACTAGGTGCGGTGGATCATGTCGTGTTCGTGGGGTATCCCAGCGAATCGCATAGAGATACCAACTATTATTGCCCTGAATATCGTTCGGAGCTATTTTTGAATATGTATGAACCCATCTGGGATGATGGTACGGATGGAACACCTTACAATGAAGAAAATTACTATGCAGCCTACCTTTACAAAACAGTTACTTTATACAAAGATTATGTAAAATTTTGGGAAATTTGGAACGAACCAGATTACTCCTTTTCCG
>DAITMC010000192.1:0-6977 GCA_036835365.1 Saprospiraceae bacterium | reverse complement strand
AGCCTTTTGGCATTATTATTGTTAATAACGAATTGCCAAAATACAGCAACTGACATTATGACAAATTATCCTGTTATTCAAGTGAGCTACCCTAGTACAAAACAAGTAACGCAGCAAGACGACTACTTTAGTAAAGCAGTACAAGACCCTTATCGTTGGCTGGAGGATGACTGCTCAGTAGAGACAGAAGAATGGGTGAAAGTACAAAATAAATTGACTTTCAATTATTTAGCTAATATTCCATTTAGAGAAAAAATTAAAACTCGCCTAACCCAACTTTGGGATTATGAAAAATACAGTGCCCCCTTTGAAGAAGGAGATTATACCTACTTCTATAAAAATGATGGTTTGCAAAACCAAGCTGTGCTGTATCGCCAAAAAGGAGAAAATGTACCTGAAGTTTTTCTTGACCCAAATTCATTTTCTGCGGATGGAACTACTGCTTTGGCAGGTATTAATTTTACCAAAGATGGAAAATTAGCTGCTTACAGTATTTCAGAAGGGGGCTCCGATTGGCGTAAGATTATTGTCCTTAATACTGAAACCAAAGCTGTGGTAGAAGACACCCTAATTGATGTCAAATTTTCAGGTATCTCTTGGAAAGGAGCAAGTGGTTTCTACTACAGTTCCTATGATAAACCAAAAGAAGGTAGCCAATTGTCAGGCATGACACAGGTGCATAAGTTATATTTTCATCAACTTGGTACGCCACAAAGTCAAGACAAGCTCATTTTTGGTGGCGAAAAAATGCCACGCAGGTATGTAGGGGGATATGTAACAGAAGATGAGCGTTGGCTAGTCATTACTGCGGCAACTTCTACTTCTGGAAATGAATTGTACCTCCAAGATTTAACCAAACCTAATGCACCTATCGTTCCGATTGTACAAAATTTCAACAACGACCACTATGTTGCGCATACAGAAGAAAACACTTTATACATTTTAACTAACCTGAATGCGCCCAACAGACGGTTAGTTAAAGTGGAAGCAACCCATCCTTTGCCTGAAAACTGGGTAGATGTAATTCCTGAGCGCAGAGAGCCACTTTCCCTTTCCACAGGTGGAGGCTATTTCTTTGCAACGTATTTAAAGGATGCCCTTTCTTATGTAGAACAAATTGATTTACAGGGCAATGTGGTTAGAAAAGTGGATTTACCTGGCAATGGTTCTGCTGGTGGTTTTGGTGGGAAATGGGAACAAAAGGAATTGTATTATTCCTTCACCAGCTACATTGTACCGAGAACAATTTACAAATATGAGGTAGAAACTGGAAAGTCTGAAGCGTATAAACAAGATGGCGTTCAGTTTAACCCAGATGATTACGAATCCAATCAAGTATTTTACACTTCAAAGGATGGAACAAAAGTTCCGATGATGATTACCCACAAAAAGGGATTGTTGCTAGATGGACAAAACCCAACAATGCTTTATGGCTATGGCGGATTCAATATTAGCTTAACGCCTAGTTTTAGTGTGTCTAATATCATTTGGTTAGAAAATGGCGGTATTTATGCAGTGCCCAATTTAAGAGGAGGGGGTGAGTATGGTAAAGCATGGCATATTGAAGGCACAAAAACAAAAAAACAAAATGTATTTGATGATTTTATTGCTGCTGCCGAATATTTAATTGCGCAGGGCTATACTTCTTCGGAAAAATTAGCGATATCAGGTGGATCAAATGGAGGGCTACTGGTGGGTGCAACAATGACGCAACGCCCCGACTTGATAAAAGTCGCGCTGCCCGCAGTAGGTGTATTAGATATGTTGCGCTATCACAAATTCACTGCTGGTGCAGGTTGGGCATACGATTATGGCACAGCAGAAGAAAGCCAAGAAATGTTTGACTATTTGCTAGGCTATTCCCCGTTACATAATGTCAAAGAAGGGACTTGCTATCCTGCCACCATGGTTACTACCGCTGACCACGATGACAGAGTGGTACCAGCCCATTCCTTCAAATTCGCTGCTCGCTTGCAGGCGGTTCAGGAGTGTGATAAACCAGCTTTAATACGCATAGAAACTAATGCAGGTCATGGTGCTGGAAAATCCACCACGAAAATTATTGAAGAACAAGCTGATAAATGGTCATTTACTTTTTATAATTTGAATGCTAGAATATAATTCTAGCCAGTTTAGTTTGTTGAATTGTTTATTTGTGCTGTTATAGTCAACATTTAAACAATTTAACAAATAAATACTTGCCAATCTATTGCACCACAAATTTCAAAAACTGCTGTCCTCTTTCTGTTGCCAATTGTAGCCAATACCCCCCTACTGACAAATCCAAATCTATTCGTTGCTGGGAAATTCCGCTAGGTATTTGCCCTAAATCCAACTGTTTCAGCAACTTTCCATTCAAATCAAATATGGCAATATCCACGGAAGCACTTTCTTTTAACGTATAAATCAAATTAATTTCTTTGCGCGTTGGGTTGGGAAATAATTGTAGCTGATAATCGGCATATAGGTCAAATGTGCTAGAAATTACTTCGCTTTGGTTTAAATTTTTAGAAGTGTAAAGTCGGTATTCACCTGGCTGTAAAGCAATAGATTGATTGACGTTGGTCACTTGCAAGCTATCGCCTGTGAAATACTCATACCACCATCCTGTTTGCTGAAAACCTGGAAAAAATGCTTGCGGTACTAAATCAAAATTTCCCATCACTGTGGTCAGAAATTCTGGATGATTTAACTGAAAGGTCTTACGAATACTAGAAAACAAATCGCCTCTATAATCTCGAGTTTCGGTTACCTCATATTTCGTTTTGAACGCAATGAGTTTGCTAGTAATGTCATACAAACGTTTTCTATCCGCGTTTTGAAAATATTCCCAACGAATTGGTTTTACATCCACACGACAATTTTCTGAAATTGTACCATTAGGGCAATAATTTATAGAAAATTCATAGCCTAATTCCCCAAATTGCCAAAGCATTTTTGGACCAGGTACTACGTAAAAAAATACACTCGCCAGTTCTACTCTTTGCAGAGCTGTCCTTAAATCTTTAACATTGTAGCTCCCTCTAGCATTACCAAATTGTAAATTTTTGTACATCAATCGTTCTTCATCATGGCTTTCCATAAAAGTAACCGCGTCGGGGTTATCAAAACCTTTGGAGCGATAGTTAGTCAACGAAAGATCATTGTTGTAACCCATTGTGGCTTCGTTATATTGAAAATTGAGATTATTCCAAAATAGCATTCCATTGCCGTAGTTTGCTAGTTCGCGTTCCTCGCGAAGTCCACCAAAATGCTCTAAAATTAATAAAGCATCCTCTTTTACTTGCCAAAGATAATCTGCATATTCTTTCCAAATAGCGGCTCTTGAGGCATCATAATCGCTCCATCTACCTACATCATTGCCTGAGTTGACTTGTGTAAAGCCCTTAGAGAGATCAAATCGAAAACCATCAATATGATATTCTTCGAGCCAATAACGCAGTGTTTGTTTCGTAAACGCCTTAGTGGCTTGGCTTTCATGATTAAAGTCATAACCAACGTTAAAAGGATGAGTAGGCACGACATTGAGCCAAGGATTATTTGGAGCAGGTCTAAAATTAGGTTGATCCCAGTACAGTTGTGCCAGTGGACTTTGGCTGAACGCATGATTAAACACTACATCTACAATGACTGCCATTCCTCGGCGATGCGCTTCATCCACAAATCGCTTAAAAGCTTCTGGGGTGCCGTAGTATTTATCCAAAGCCGCATGAAAAGAAGGATTATAGCCCCAACTAATGTTGCCTTCAAATTCATTAATAGGCATTAGCTCGATTGCATTAACGCCAAGACGTTGCAAATAGTCCAATGTATCTGTAAGCGTTTGATAGTCGTGGCGAGCAATAAAATCCCTCAATAATAGCTCATAAATGACCAAATCTGTTTTTTTAGGAATTTGAAAATTGTTGACTTGCCAATTAAAATTAGTTTTCGGACGAATCCAACTGACCAACCCTCTTGTTTGCCCAAACGGGTAGCGAAGCAAATTGGGAAAAGTAACTGTTGGAATAAAAGAATCATTGGATTCATCCAACACCAACTCACTGTATGGGTCGGCAATTTTTAAGGCTCTATCAATCAAAAATTGATAAGTATGATTACTGCCCAAATCAAGTCCACTTACTTCTAAGGTATAAGTTGCTCCATCCGCTTGGCGTTGCATCTGAAAATTAGATAAGGTTTGCCAACTATTAAAGCTACCAACCAGATGCACTTCTTGCTTATTGGGTGCAAAAAGTTGGAACAACAAATTGCCATTGGGCAAATAATTCAACCCATTTTGATAAGGGGTTGGAAATACTTCTACATAAAAATCACGATTGTCCACATTGCGAGCAACAATAGAGCCATTTGCATTTCTAAATACAAACCCTAATTTAAATACTTGTTCACCAGCAGGAATACCATAAAAGGCTCGAATGTTAAAACTTATTTCGTAAAGCCCCTCTCCTATTTTAGTCATTTTTACGCGCTCATCCGCCTCTCCCCATTTGCCTTGTATGCGTTGCCATTCATTGTTTACGCTTTTATACGTCAAAATACCTGTATGGCAATAAACATCTCCTACAAAATTTGATAGCGCCTTATTGCCTTTTGTCGCATCGAAAGTGATAGTGATTAAGCTATCTACCACAGGATGTACTGGAAATATACTAATTTGGGCAATCGCCAGATAAGTAAAACAAAGTAAAAACGAAGATATAATTATTTTTTTCATATAAAATAAGTGTAAAGTGAAACTATGATAGGGCTATAACGTAAAAAAGGCATCCTAATTGGATGCCCTGTACAATGTCCATGAGATTAATTAATTGCCAATAGTAAGTCGTTTTTCTTTATTGACTAGGATTACAAAGGATTATGTTCCTTTTCCATTACAAAGGTATATCAAAGACAATACTAAATTTAGTACATTACTTTGTTTTTCTGTATGACGAAAAAATATTTTATTCTACTTAATTAACTGAAATTCAATTTTTTGAACTACATTTGAAAAGCATTTTCTATTTTCGGAATAAAAAAATTATCGAAGTCACATGCAAGGTAGTCGGTTGGTCAAGGTACTGGAACAACTAAACAGTCGTGAAAAGGAGTTATTCAGACAATTTGTCATTTCGCCTTATTTCAATCAGCATCAAAAAACAATAGCATTATTAACCCTTATTTTTGATGAGTTGGATAAGATTCATCCTAATTTACAGAAAGAAAAGGTGTTTAAAAAGCTCTTTCCAAAAGAAACTTACGAAGAGCAGAAGCTACAAAACACTATGTCTTATTTGATGCGTTTGTACCACCGTTTTTTGGCTATTCAAAATTTTGAAGAACAAGAAATCGTCGAACAACTCCACATTGTACAGAAAGCCTTTAAAATCAACAATTTAGAGGTGTTTACGAATCGGTCTAAATTGTTGGAAAAAAATTTACAAAAACATACCCAACGAGATAGCACCTATTATTTAGTACAGTATCAGTATCAGGATTTGCTTAGAGAATATACCATTAATTATGTTAGCCGTACAGATCAAACGACTGGACAAAGCACTATGGACCATCTCGACTATTTTTACATTAGCGAAAAGTTGAAGTACGGCGCATTGCTTATTACGCATCAAATGATTGCAAATATTGAATACCGCTTTGATTTGCTGGATGAGATAATGAAATATGTGAGCGATAATTTTGAAATTTACGCTGAGCATCCTACTATTGTTGGGTACTATATGGCTATCAGAATCATCAAAGAGGATGATAGTGAACAGGCTTATCAAAAACTTAAAAACTTACTTCAGGAATCCGCCACTTCTATTCATCAAGCGGATTTGAGTGAATTGTACAACTTTGCCAGTAATTATTGCGTCCGCAGAATCAATATTGGCGATAAAATCTATGAACAAGAATTGTTGAACATTTACAAACAGGCAGTGGAAAGTGGCTCTTTGTTGAAAGAGGGAAAAATAGATAGCTGGGTTTACAAAAATATTGCCACCTTGGGTTGCCACTTGAAGGATTATGAATGGACAAAAAATTTTATAGAAGATTATAAAGAAAAAATTTCAGATAAAAATAAAGAAAACGTTTATAAATATAGCTTGGCTTACTATTATCTTAGTACCAAAAATCATAAAGAAGCACAAAGCCTATTGCAAGAAGTTGAATTTACGGAAACACAATATCATCTTGGGGGCAACCTTTTATTGATTCGTACCTATTACGAGCAAGAAAATTACGATTCGCTTTCTTCCTTGCTAGAAAGTATGCGGATTTATATTATGCGCAGCAAACGCATGAACGCCAACGAAAAAAAGGGATACAAAAATTTTATTCGATACGCCAAAAAAATGGTACAACTCACTATCGAAGCCCCTTACATGACCAATGTAGAATTAGAAAAAAAACTGCTGGAACTTGTCATCAAACTAAGAGCAACAGAGAATATTTATGCCCAAAGCTGGATTATTAGTAAATGTGAAGAAATGCAACGCAAAGCCAAGCCCCAAAGGCAAACAAGATAAGTGGCAAATAGCCCAATTGAATTAACTATCTAATTGCTTCATATCAGAACAATCAAGCAAATAGGGTAATTTACTTTTGAGTATCTTCTGCTCAAAAGATAGAATAGACTACCCAAAAAAGGTAGCCTATTTTCCCAAATGCCTGTTTCCTATTTTTTTACATATTTTCCCTTGCAATCACTTGTACCCATTGCCCTGGTGTGCGTGCTGTGATGGAGTTATCATACATGGCTTCGCAGCTAATGCTCGGTAGATAGAAACGTCCTTGATAGGCAGCATTGAGTTGAATGCGATATACTTGAGTTGTGCCTTTGCGAATATCAAAATAAGTATAAACCCTATCGTCGCGAATGTCTTGGTGTTCTGGCATAGAGGAATTCATACCCAATAAACCATCTAATCGGCTATTAATGATTTCCCAACCCGATGGAAAAATTTGTGATAACGCCATTTCGTTATAATTAA
>DAITMC010000191.1:0-6999 GCA_036835365.1 Saprospiraceae bacterium | reverse complement strand
TCAGGTTTCATTCCAATAAGAACATAGTTTCTGCCTGTAAAGACATTACCCTTATGCTATTGTACCCTTAGTCTAATGAATCGCCTTGTGCGATTCATTCACCCATTAATTTACTGGTAATCAAAGTAATCCGATGAAAAAGCACTTTACAATTATACCTATTTTTACTATATTTCTAGGCAGTATTTATGCACAAACTACCACACTACTGCCTACCAATGGGCAGGTAAAGCAAGTAAAACAATGCGATGGATTTGTATTTGACGATGGTGGAGAAATCGCTTCTTACAACGATGACATTGGTGCTAGAACTGACATAGCCACTATTTGCCCTACTACTGCCAGTAGCAGTGTTATCCGAATTGAATTTACTCAATTTGATGTAGCTCCAGGTGACCAACTTTTAGCCTACGATGGCACAAACACTACTGCACCACTATTTTCGGCTACTGGTCCTTCAGGTACTGGCGTGGGCGCATCCGTTTCCGATGCACCTGGCGGAGGCAATATCCAAGCTTCTTGTTTTAATCAAAGCGGTTGTATCACATTGGCATTGACGGTGAACGGTGACCGCATACGAGGTGCTGGTTTTCGTGGGCGGGTAACCTGCTCGCCAAGAGTAGGTACAGCCTTAGATTGTAGCCGTATTGATGCTTTTAATGGTAGTACCGGTAAATATTTTGCCGTTGCACCCTGTGGCGATAATAAGCAAAAAGTACAAATTCCGATTCCACGCTTCACCGATTGTGGGACAATAGGTAAACTTACCGTCAATAGTAGTTGTAGCGTTAATTTGCCTAGCACCATAGATGGCACAGGTACAGGTTTTATTGAGGGTTCATTTCCAATGGGTACACATACCATTACTTTTGCTGCCTCCAAATATCCCAATTTAAAATGCGAAGCCGTTGTTCAAGTTCTTGCGCCTAGTCTCAGTTGCAATGATGATGTAAACGTTTCACTTTCTAATGATTGTGTTGTCGTTATTACGCCGAATATTATTCTTAAAAGTGAATGTCCTACTGCCTTTGTCACTCGACCTGTAGATGGCGCACAAGTTGCAGTTGTTAATTACACGGTGGAGTTAGTTAACTCTGCGCAATATGAAATTCTAGGTTATACCGTTGAGAACTATCCTATTGTAGATTTTAGTAAAGCGCCTTGTGGTGCAAAATTTGATGTAAGAATCATAAAAACCGTTCTGAATGATTCTAATTGCAATGGAAAATTATTTAATGGCACAGCCATAGACGATGTACCAATGGTAAATCTTTGTTGGGGACGCATTACGATTGAGGACAAAGCACCGCCATTTATTGCCAAAGCACCCAAAGATTTAGCGATTCCTTGCTATGAAAAATCATATGATCCGATAGGCACTTTAGCTAAGTTAAATATACTCGACCCAAATTTGCGTGGAAATGGCGGCACAATATACTTGCCTTTAGCCAACGCCAATTTGTTTCTACAAGGGGCAGAACAGTTGGAAGTATTGGAAAATTGCTCTTGGGGAGTCGCTGCTTCTAAATGGGAGTTTGTGGAAGAAACTTGCGGACAAAAAAGAACCTTGACCGACTGGAATGGTGTTGTTTTCCAAGCAGCTACTTTTGGCTACTACAAAAGAACATTCACAGTTAGCGATAAATGTACTAATAAAGCCATTCACGAACAAAGAGTTTATGTTTATCAGCCAGCTATTTCTGCGCCACTACCTGAGTTTAAGGTAGCTTGTAATGTGAGTGCCGACCCAAAAGATTTACGAAAATTTTGGATAGATTGGGTGCGTGCAGGTCGCCCGGCTAATGATCCAAGAAAAGAATATGCTGCTTTTCTACCTAATTTTGATCCTACACCGATTGATTTTCCACAGTATTACATTACCAACAATTCTGGTGATGAAGTACCTATAGATGTTAGCCATGTGGAGTGTGGATATGCAGTAGATTGGCTGGATTCTAATAAAATTCCTGTTTGTGGTGAGAGTTTCAAAATTTTTAGAACATGGACGGTTTATGACTGGTGTGATGGTCAACTTGTTTTGATTGGCATTTTACCACAAGTGATTCAAGTTGGAGACACTCAAGCACCTACTATATTGACACCTTTAAGTTATCAAGTTTCGGGCGGTGCCAGTCAAGGATGTAAAGTGAACGTTACCTTTAATCGTCCTGAAGTAGTGGACGACTGTAAAGGAGAAGTTACACTTAGTATCAAGATTGGCACGCTTGAAAAAACTTTTCAGGGCAGCACAGTAATCTTGGAAAACATTCCTGTGGACGAAGAAGTCACCATTGAGCTAATCGCAAAAGATGCTTGCGGCAATGTAGAGCGACAAACGAAAAAAGAAATTTTTGTGGATAGTGTGCCGCCAACAGTAATTTGTGAAGCTAAAAGGGTAGTTGCAGTAGGACTGAGTTGCGAGGTAATTGTGCAAGCAACATCGTTTGATGATGGTAGTTTTGATAATTGCGGGCAAATTACTTTTGAAGTGGCTCGCATGGAAGAAGGAACAACTATTCCAGCAGATGAAAAATTTGCGGCTACTATTGCATTCAAGAAAGACGACTTAGGCGAATCCTGCAACAATAATATCCAAGTCGTGCTTAGAGCAACAGATGGTAAAGGGAACATCAATTACTGTATGACACAGGTTGAACTGCAAGACAAATTGTCGCCAACAGCAAACAATATCGCAGAAACTATTACTTGTACTGACCCTGCATTTGCAGAATTAATCGCTTTAAAAAAGAATTTCAATATTATTGAAAGGGTAGAAGGATTGGCACAGTTATTAATGCAAAGTGAAAATATCGGCAAATTAAACGCAGTTGATAATTGTACTCCCAATAATTTGCTCACTATCAGGGTAATAGATGCGGACTTTAATCGCCTGCGCGAAGGTTGCAGTGGTGGTGAAGTAAGCTACCGCTACCGACTGATTGACCCTTGCGGCAACAGCTCACTCATTTATGCTGGCGCAATTGAAGTAAAAAGTGCAAGCGATTGGATAATGACTTTTCCAACCGATAAAGAATTGTTTTGTAACTCAGCCGAAGCCTTAGCCACTGAACCTGCTAATATTAGTGATATTTTGGTTAACAACGGTTGCGATAACTGGGGCTTGAATGTGCAGCAACAGGTGTTTAACGAGGAAATAGATGCCTGCTTCAAAATAGTGAATACCTACAATTTCATCAACTGGTGTACTTGGAATCCAAGTAATACAGAAATTGCAGTTGTGGAACGTCCTGATTCTTTGATTTCCCGAAACTTCAAAGTGAGCCTCCGCTATTTGGATGATAACGGAGACGGCATTAATGACATTGACGATGGTGATGAAAATGCCAACGATGTGTACATCTATGACCGTGAAGGACCTTTCAAAATAAGAGATGTAGCAGAAGCAGTTGAATTTGATATTTACGATGTAACTGCTTTGACTTTTGACGCTGATTTTGTGGTCATTGATAATAATGATCGTCCTTCAGGGGTAAGCACTTATCAAGCGATTTCTCAGTTCTCAAAACAAACCGAAACTTATGTGAGTGCACAAGATTATGGCAATATTTTATACCGCCAAATTATCAAAGTAAAAGATAATACTGCTCCCGAAATTACAGTGGATGCTTACGCTACTTTTTGTGGAGGCGAGGAACAACCTGTCAATGCTGGAGCATGCACCGCTCCTGTTAATATCACATTTACAGTAGCAGATGGATGCACGGCTTGGGAAAACATTCATATTGCTTATAAACTGAAACCTTTTGAAAGCGCAGCAACTACTGACCTGTTTGGTAATTTAACTTCGTTAGGAAATGGCAAGTTCCGCATAGCAGGCAATTATCCCTTAAACAACAATGGACTATTGGCTAGACACACCTTAGTGGTAGAAGTTGAAGATGGCTGTGGAAACAGGAAAATACTGGACATTCCTTTTGAAGTCAAAGATTGCAAAGCACCTTTGGTCGTGTGTAAATCGGGATTGAGTTCGGCAATGTCAGCGCAAGGTGAATTAACCTTTCCCGCTAGTCATTTTGATGCAGGTACATTGGATTTCTGCACTTCGCGCAATGAATTGATCTTTACTTTTGCTGATCCTTTGCGATTCCCCGACTCTACGCATAGAACTTTTCGATGTGAGCAAGAAGAGGTTGGCTTTGTACCTGTTACCATCTGGACAATGGATGCTGCAAAAAATGTGAGTTTCTGCGAAACTGTCATCAATATCAGCCCATTCCGAGCAGATGCTTGTGCAGCGCAAGGAAGCACAATTGCAGGCATGATTTTTACGGAAATGGATAAGCGAGTACAAGATGTGGAAGTTAATTTAGGCGGTACAAACAACGATATGCGTATGACAAATGCCGATGGTGAATTTGCCTTTCCAAGCGTTGAACTAGGTTACGATTACACCTTGCAGCCTGAAAAAAATAACGACCCAATCAATGGTATTTCCACTTTTGATATATTATTAATGAGTAAGCATATTTTAGGAACAGCGCCACTGGATAGTCCCTACAAAATAATTGCCGCAGATGTCAATAATTCCAAGACAATCACTACTTTAGATATTATTCTCTTGAGACGATTGTTGCTTGATTTTGACCAAGAATTTAGTAACAATACCTCATGGCGATTTGTGCCAGCGTCCTACGAATTTCCTAACCCTCAGAACCCTTGGGCAGAGGAATTCCCAGAAGCTATCAATATTAATGATTTAGCGGCAGATACGCAAGGGGCTGATTTTGTCGCTATTAAAGTGGGCGACGTGAACTATACCGCCATTGCTAATATAGCAGATTTGGAGGGTAGAAATTCACTTTCCGCACTTGATTTAATTTTTGATATGCAAGTATTAGCAAAAAATAAAATTCGAGTACCGCTTTATTTCGAGCAAAACCAAACTATTGCTGGATTTCAAATGGCGTTGGCTTATCCTTCGGCGAAGATGCGTCTAACCCATTTAGAATCAACCTGGTTAACAGCTGAACATTGGAAGGCTGAAAATGGCACGCTCCGAATGATTTGGTGGAATACAACAGCGCAATATCTTGAAGCAAGTACGCCATTTGCTTACGCTTATTTTGAACTCAATAATGAAAATATTGACTTGCAAAGTGAATTAACTTTAGCTTCTTCACTTCAGGCGGAGGTCTATTTGCAGGATGAAATGCGTATGCTACGATTAAAGCAAAAGGTATCACCGATGGAACAGCAGCCGATAATAGGTCAAAATGTCCCAAATCCATTTACGACACAAACGCAAATTCCAATTCTGATGCAGCAAGAAGGATTGGTACAAATAAGCATACGCAACATTACAGGAAAAACGATATTACATACCTCGACCGTGTATCCTGCTGGAGCGCATCAAATAATTATTGAGCGAAACGAATTACCTGCTGCTGGCATTTATTTCTATACCATTTCTGTAGGAACATACAGCGAAACAAAAAAAATGATTTTGATTGAAGAATAGTATAGTGTATTCTTTGAGTAGGGGCTTTTTTATTGAAAGTTCCCTACTTTTTAAAAATTGCCAAATTTGTATGAAATTCATCACGAAAGAAATTAAAAGGCTAAAATCATTTACTTGGGAAAGGTTATTAGAATTTAACCTGAAAAAGTTAGAATTTCGCCCTTGATTTCTGAAACAAAAATAGCTACTCTTAGTAAAAATTATCGTGATGAGAATAATAACAGCCATGCTTTTAATTGGTTACTTGGCTCAAGCAAATGCACAAGTAACGCTATTAACTACTAGCCATCAAGTTAAACACGGGGAAGTCTTTACCGCCGATGTAAAAGTGATTGGTTTTAAAGACATTATTGGTACGCAGTTTTCCATCGTTTGGGACTCTACCTTGTTGCAGTTGATTGGTGTAGAAAATTTTGGATTGCAAGGCGTGAGAAACGACAGATTCGGGCTTTTTAACGGAACAGTACGTTTTGCTTGGATTGATGACCAACTTAGCGGAATAACCCTAAATGATAGCACTACTATTTTTTCTATAAAATTTCGAGCAGCTTTTAAAAATGCAAGTACGCAGTTAAGGTTTACAGATCAACCAGTGAAAATAGAAGTGCTGGATAAAGCAGAAAAATCATTGAATGTAAATACACTAGATGGTACCATTCTCGTTGGTGAGACCATTACTGCCACCGAAAATTGGTTCAACAATAACCGTAAAATTGAGTTATCGAGCAATTACCCCAACCCATTTAAAGAAAGCACAAGAATAACCATAGTGGCTACAGAAGCACAATATGCCGAGTTAAAGCTATGGACACAAGAGGGCAAACACATTAAAACGTACTTATTACCGCTTTTAAGTGGTGAAAACTATCTTGAAATAGATAGTAGTATTTTTCCAGCGTCTGGAGTGTATTATTACCAATTATTGACTAAGAACTATGCAACAACAAAGAAATTGTCAGTCTTGCGAGAATAGCAACCATCGAACAGTTATCCAAATTCCGATTATTATGAAAAATTTTTTCTTATTATTTCCTTGTATTTTCTTGAGCCATTTTATGATGATGGCTCAAGCACCTTTTATCAGTGCCAGCCTTTCCAATACTAATCCTCAAATTGGCGAAACCATTACGGTGGATGTACTGACGAATAACTTCACTAATTTGATTGGTATTGAATTTGAAATTAAATGGGATCCCAACCTCTTTGATTATGTCTCTAGGAGTAATTTGATTACAAATAGTGAGCTACCTGGTTTTCAAGGAAGCGACAACCCAACGAATACTAGTAATGTTGCAGACGTGCCTGGTAATACAAACAGAGGTATCGTCAAAGTACTTTGGACAGAAGCCAACTTCAATCCTGTTTCGTTAGCTAATCAAACAAGGCTTTTGACGATTACATTGAGGGCAAAAGCCGATGGTAGGGGGAAAATAGAAATTGCTAGTGGACTTTACATAACAGATGATGAGTTCCGTATGCAACCTGATAGCAAAGATGTAACAGTGGGTAGTGGAGTAAGC
>DAITMC010000190.1:0-7008 GCA_036835365.1 Saprospiraceae bacterium | reverse complement strand
AGCACTCCTTTTTGTTCAAAAGTTTTGAGCGTTCGATAAAGCGTAATTCTATCCATATTAGATAGTATTTTTTCTAACTCACTGTGTCCCAATGCTTCTTGTGCATTTAGAAAGGTATCTAAAACATAAATACGTGTATTGGTTTTTCTCAACTGATGTTCTTCTAGTAGCTCAATTGCTGTTCTTGACATATCTGATATTCTGGTTTCCTTTATTAACGCTTGAATGGCAGGATAAGTTATGCTTAGTCCATAGGTTTAAATCAACGAATAGATGGATAAAGTAAATCTTAAAAATTCACCTCCCCTATCTATTTTTTCCGCTAAAAAGGGGATGCTTACCCTAAAATTAACCATCCGATAGCCACGCCAAGTGCTAGCAATACAGGCACTAAGTACCACAAATAGTTGTAGCTTCCATCTTGTTGAGTCGCTGCTTCTACGGCTTCAAAAGAAGCAGGAGCTTTACCCACTCTTGCCCAAGCAGCATAATATTTGAATCGGTTGAAGGCTAATAAAAATATAGGAAGCAATACGAGAATAATTAAAGTAACTGCTAAAAGTCCAAACGAAACGGAGATCGCCATTGGAATTAGGAATTGTGCTTGAAAACTTCGCTCCAGTAATAGTGGCGCTAAACCCGCAAAAGTAGTTAATGAGGTCAATAAAATAGGTCTAAAGCGGCTCAATGCGGCATCTTCCAGTGCTTTCATTTGTGGTAGCCCTTCTTTCAAGTTGTCATTATAAGCCGCCACAAAGACCAACGCATCGTTAACTAAAATACCTACTAAGGCAATAATACCCAATACTGAAAAGAAACTCATAGGTTGATCCATCAGCCAATGTCCCCAAATAACACCAATCAAACCAAATGGAATTAACAAGAAAACCGCCACAGTTTGAGAAATAGAACGGAAGGTAAGGGCGATAATGACAAACATTAATCCTAAAATAATGGGTAAAGTAGCATTAATGGAAACTTGCGTTTTTTCTTGTTCTCTGTTTTGTCCCTCAAATACAGGCGTTACCGATGGGAAATTTCGTAATATTTCTGGAATAATGGTAGATTTTATATCGGCAGTTAAATCACTGACAGAAACTTTATCGTTTGCTACATCGGCTTCTATACGAACTTCTCGCTTTGTGCTTAGATGATTGATGTTGATGACGCCTCTTTGCAATTCCAAATCTGCCACTTCTGACACTTGAAATTCTCTCCCATCCACAAAACGCAAGCGCATTTGTTCTAATTGCGTGATGTCTTTACGGTCTTCTTCTGCATAGCGCACCCATACTTTTACTTCATCTCTCCCACGTTGTAAACGTTGTACTTCATTACCAAAAAATCCACTACGCACTTGGCTAATAATTTGCCTCAAATCAAGCCCAAGAAAATAAGCCTTATCTGTAAGTGCTACATTTATTTCTCTTAGCCCTGGTTGATTACTGTCCACTACATCGCGCAATTCCTCGAGCTTACTTAGCTCCTCTTTTACTGCTTTTGTAGCTAAGGCTAATTCTTCCAAATTTTCACCTACCAAAGAAACGTTGATCGGCTTACCAAATGGACTTTGCGCACCAAAGGTTAATACTTCAGCATCGTAAATAATACCTGTTTTTTCTCGAACTGCATTGATCACCTCCCTCATGCGGAGGCTATCTCGTAATTCACTATCTATCATTGTGATATTAACGTTTCCCTGATAGCTAGTGGGACCTAAATTTTTTTCGAACTTTATAATCGCTTGTCTTCCATCGTTAAAGAACCGTTGGCTCAGCTCCTTGTTGGCTTCAATCGCAGCCATTTCAATATGGTCTAACCACTTTTGTGTAATATTTTCGCGTGTTCCAGCAGGCATTTGAAGGTTAATCGTTACATTATCACGCTCTATAACTGGGAAAAAAGTAGATTTAACTAAACCTCCTTGAAATGCACCAATAGATATGATTAATGCCGTCAAGATAACACCAAAAGTGAAGAAACTATGATTCAGCGCAAATTTCAAGATAGGTGCGTAAAATTTCGACCTTAAAAAGGACATGATTCTATCAAAAAACAACTGTACTTGACTTAGTTTTGCGCCTTCCTTCATGGCGGCAGAATGCGCAATATGCGCTGGTAAGATAAATGCGCCTTCCACTAAAGAAAAAATCAAGGAAAAGATAACCACAATTGCCATTTCAGAGAAGATTTCTCCTAAACGACCGTCCAAAAATAGGAAAGTCAAGAAAGCAATTACCGTCGTCAGAATCGCAGAAAAAACGGCGGGAAGCACCTGCATTGTTCCTTCTAAAGCAGCTTGATAGCGCGGCACACCTTTTTCGTGAAGCTGATATATATTTTCAGCAATAACAATACCATCATCTACCAGAATACCTATCACGAGTATCATACCAAAAAGGGAAATAACATTGATGGTAATGCCAATTAATGCAGCGCAAATAAACATGCCTGCAAAGGAAATAGGAATGGCTATCGCTACCCAAAAGGCAAGACGCCAATGCAAAAACATTGCTAAAAAAATGATAACAATAACAACCCCAATCGTGCCATTATTGACAAGCAAATTAATTCGATCTACTAAATTTTTTGAGCCATCTCTAATAACTTCTGCTTTTACTACGTCGTGGCTAGCATTAAACTGCTCCATGTAATTTCTTGACTTTTCTACCACATCAAGAATATCTTCATCTAAGGTGTTGCTAACGGTTACAATAACCGTAGGTTTTCCATTCAAGTAACTACGACTAGGGTTATCTGACCAGCGATCTGCAATATTTGCTACCTGATGTAAGTACACCACACTTTCTCCTGGCGAATTTTTGACTACAATGTTACGGAAACCATCTGCATAGTAAGATTTGTTTCGTGCGCGCAGGAGAAGCTCTTCTTCTTTACCTTTTAGTGTCCCTCCTGTAACTTCTAAGTTAGCGCCTCTAACAGCATCTGTGGCTTGTTGAAAAGTTAAATTATATGCCCTTAAATCGCGCTCGCGGAAAGTAATTTCGATTTCTTCATCTGGAAAACCACTCAATTCAACCTTAGAGATTCCATCCATTGCCAATAAGCCATCTTCTGCTTTTCTAGCATAGGCTTTTAAGGTTTTTAAGTCCACGTCTCCTGAAATGGCGAAACTAATAGCAAAACCAATATTTTCTAACTTATACACTACTGGGGGTTCAAGTCCATCAGGTAGGGAATTAATTCTATCCACTGCATTTTTTACATCATCCAATACTAAATCAGTATTATAACCCTTTAGCACTTCTATGGTGATAGCACCTGCATTTTCGCTCGATACAGAGGTAATTCTTTCCACTCCCGTCACCCCCTTGAGATTTTCCTCGATTTTAGCAACAATACCTTCTTCAATTTCTTCAGGCGATGCACCTGGATATACTAAGCGAACGCTGATAAGGCGAGAGGCTCTTTCTGGGAAAAAGGTGGACTTCATTCGCTGAAAACCAAAGTAGCCAAAAACTAATATAGAGATCATCAAAAGATTGGCGGCAATCTGATTTTTGATGAAGTAGTTGATAATACTGCGCATAGTAAACAGGTAACTTATGGTGCAATAATGCGTGAATGATTAAAGTTCAATCTTCTTACAACTTTTGATTCATAGAACCTTTTAACATGACAACAGTTCAAATAATGGAATCGCTATTTGAACTGTTGTCATGTTAATTACTGAAAATCCCTATTTATTTTTATTGTACCTTATTATAGGTATATTTTGAAACTACTTCCATATCGGCACTCATTTCCCCCATTCCAGCACCGCTCATATTCATTTTACCTTTCATTTTTTGCTCTCCGGTATTTTTAATTGCCCAGCCAGTTTTTTCATCCACAGTAATCGTACCTTGCATAGTTCCTTTCATGTCGTAACTCATAGTCATACCCATCATTTCAAGGGGTGCATCACTTGGATTTGTCTTTGCGTCGCTTATAAATTCAATCATCGCATTTCCATTTTTGCGCTCTTTCAACGTGTAAGTTGTCTGTAGGTCTAGTTTCATTCCCATTTCAGAAGTTGTGTTTTTCACCCAAGTATCTCCTACTTTGACTGGCTTATCTGGGAAAAAACCAAGTGTTTGGCTCAATGAACTTTTAATAGCGCTCTCACCAAACTGCGATTCAAATTGTGTTGCCATTTGCTCACCACCTGGCATATTGTCAAATATGCCATCAAATAAATTTCCTTCTATGTTCACAGATTTCACTGTACCTTGTTTGTCCACCACTACGTCAAATTTTTTACCAATTAGGTTGTTTAACCCATCCATGACATCTTTTGGTTCGTTATTCTCTGGATTGTCTGAATCAAATCGCATATTCATCATAGGATTTGCCTGCTCCATTTTCATGGATTTAGTCGTAATAATCAAGTCAAAAGTACCATCTGTATTCACTTTTTTCACATCATATTGCTGCTTGGTAGTTTGCTCTACCAATATTTTTTGATCCATGCCCATTACAGAGACAGAAGTTTCTGTTGTGTTATTAGAAACATAAGTAAAAGACTGGTCATCCGTTGGTTGAAGTGTTAACTCTATTGCTTTTTTGCTAGTAGAACAAGCAAAAAATAGCAATGCGGACATGATTAAAGTTGAAAATAAATATCGCATAGGTTTTATGATTTAGTAATTTAATGACAAGATAATTAGCTTTGCAAGATTATACTTGCATAACATTGCTTTATTTTCACAAATGACTGAAAAAACAATGAGTAGTCAAAACAGCATCTACCAAACTAGGTTTAACTTCGACCAACAAATTGATTTTTATCAAGGAAAAGTAAGAGATGTATATACGCTAAAAAATGGAATTATGGTCGTGATTGCCTCTGATAGAATTTCTGCTTTCGACCATGTACTGACAAGTCCTATTCCTTACAAAGGGCAAGTGCTGAACCAATTAGCTGCCTATTTTCTTAATGCAACTAAAGATATTGTCCCTAACTGGTTGATAGCTACACCTGACGCTAATGTATCTATTGGTCATGTGTGTACACCCTATCGTGTGGAAATGGTGATAAGAGGCTACTTAACTGGTCATGCTTGGCGAGAATACAAGGCAGGCAAACGCACTATCTGCGGTGTCGCTATGCCAGAAGGGATGAAGGAGCATGATAAATTTCCTAAACCTATCATTACGCCAGCTACAAAAGCAGATGAGGGACATGACGAAGATATTTCTAAGGAAGAAATTATTAAAAAAGGTATTGTTTCCGCAGAAGATTATACGCTGATGGAACAATATACTTATGCACTTTTCGAACGTGGTACAGCAATGGCAGCGGCACAAGGTTTGATTTTAGTAGATACAAAATATGAATTTGGCAAAAAGGAGGATAAAATCTACTTAATTGATGAGGTACATACACCAGATAGCTCAAGGTATTTCTACTTGGAAGGTTACGAAGACCGTCAGGCTAGAGCGGAAGCACAACCACAACTTTCCAAAGAATTTGTTCGAGAATGGCTGATGAGTTACGGTTTTCAGGGAAAGTCGGGGCAAGTAATGCCTATATTAACTTCGGGGTTTGTACAACAAATATCCGAGCGTTATATTCAATTATATGAACGATTATCCGGTCAGGCGTTTCAACGTAGGAAGCCTGAAAACGTATTGCAAGAAATAGAAGCTAATGTTAGACAGTGGCTTCAATTTTATTATTGAGGAAAAAAGAGGCAACCATTTGAATGATTACCCCTTGCATGTGAAACACTATATGTATTACTAAGATGTTAGGCTTCAATTTACTTAAATACAGCATTCATTATCAGTAGATTGTTTTGATTAGCCATACTTTAGGAATTATGAAATTTAATTGAATGTAGATTTCATTTTAGACATGGCAAAAATATAGAAATATTTCTATGTGTCAAATTAAAATGAACAAGAAGATGGAAAATATTTTAACAGCGAAAATAAGCAATAACACTATCTAATAACAAAATAAAAAACCAAAAGGACGTTTTCCTAGTTCATTGGATATGGAAATAAAGACAACAACATACGTTCAAGAAAAGACCGCTCAGCTTTTAGCTGCCTTATGTAAAGGCTTGTACGAGCGTGAAGAAGCCATGAAGTTAGCATTGTTGAGTGCCGTGGCAAGTGAAAGTATTTTTTTACTTGGTCCGCCAGGTGTAGGAAAAAGTTTAATTGCTCGCCGCCTAAAATATGCCTTTCGCGATGGTGTTTCTTTTGAATACTTAATGAGCAAATTCAGCACGCCCGATGAGCTTTTCGGTCCCATTTCTATTAAAAAATTAAAAGAAGAAGACCAGTACAAACGCATCACAGACCGCTATTTGCCTAGTGCAAATATTGTCTTCCTGGATGAAATCTGGAAAGCTGGCCCCTCTATTCAAAATGCTTTATTGACTATTCTCAACGAAAAAATTTATCGCAATGGCGATGAGGATATGCGTGTGAATATTCAAGGGATTATCACTGCTTCCAATGAGTTGCCACCTAAAAACGACAATTTAGCCCCTATTTGGGATCGTTTTTTAATTCGTTTAGAAATAGGTGCTATTAAACAGTTTAAGAACTTCTTGAATATGATTACAGATACCAAAGAGGTATATCACGATGATGTGAACGAAGATTTGAAACTGACACAAGAAGAAATCAGCGATTGGGAAGGATGGATTAATCAAGTAGCATTGCCAGCCGAGGTACTGAATACGATTCAGGTAGTGAAAATTAAAATCGAACAACACAACGCCACACCTAATCAAATAGATAATCTGATTCCTGTTTTTGATAGGCGATGGAAGAAAATCGTTCGCTTGTTGCGTACTTCTGCTTTTTTGAATGGCAGAGATGAAGTGAATCTCATGGATTGCTTTTTAATGGTGCATTGCCTTTGGAGCAAGCCTTCGCAATTAGACCTCATCAAGGAAATGGTGAGTGAAGCTATTCGCAAACACGGCTATTCCATGGCGGTTAATTTGAATATGCTCAAGCGAGAGATTACTGAATTTGAGCAAGATG
>DAITMC010000189.1:0-7028 GCA_036835365.1 Saprospiraceae bacterium | reverse complement strand
CGCGTGTGTTTGTGCTTGCATCATACCAATTCTCACACCATTCCCATACATTGCCGCTCATATCATAAAGCCCCAGTTCATTACGATTTAATTCGCCTACTTGATGCGTCTTTCCTCCGCTGTTTTTCTTGTACCAACCTACCTCGTTAAGGTTATTGCTGCCTGCATATTCATAATTTTTACTTTTCTTTCCGCCTCGTGCTGCCCATTCCCAGTACCATTCGTTTGGTAGTTGATAATTTTCACCTGTGGTTATTTTTAGCCAGTTGCAGTATTCGTTTGCGCCATACCAGCTAACACAAATAACCGGATGTCGCTCATAACCTTTGGCAGCTTGCCACTGCTGGTTTTCTTGCTGTACTCCCCATGCGTGCGCTTCAATCATAGTTTGTCCCTTATATTCACCTGCTTTTACGGTATCGCTTTTGTAAATATTCAAAAAGCAAGCATATTCTTCGTTGGTTACGGGGTATTGACCTATCCAAAAGTCTTTGATTGCTCTGCCGTTGTAATTGCTGCTCCCTTCTACGAATATCATTTCGGGCAGGAGGATATTTAAGCGCATTAAAGCTGTTTGCGCTTCTGCTTGATGCAAGCCATCGGGGTATTGTGCTAGGTAATTTTGGTAGCTTTCTTTAGTTTTGCTGTCTGCTGCCGTTTTCCAAGCAGCGTGGTCTTTGGCACGGGCAGCGTCTAATGCCTTTTGTTGCAGCAACTGCCTAGCCGATAAAGCTGCAGAAGCATATTTACCATTGGCATATTTCTTCAAATATTGGTCATAGGCAGCTATGGTCGCTGTAGCTTTTGTTTTTTCCCAAAAGGCATCTTCTTCTTTTTGTAGTTGCTTTAAGCGATCTTGCTCCTGCGTCGCTTCAATAGCTTGAATATTTATTTTGGCAGTGGCGCGTTTTTTGCCATTAGGGTACAGTTCTAAATATTCCCGATACGATTGAATGCGATGCGTCTGAGCTACTTGTTTCCAGTATTGATCTTCTTGTGCTTGAAGGCGTTTGAGTTCTCTTTGATTAACGATTTCCTGCGTTACACTATGAACTTCATCCACAATACCTGTATAAAGTTCATCTTCTATGGCTTCATTGCCTTTAATGGGTTTCCCCTCAACAGGAGCTTGCAATTTTGATAGCACCGTCAGGTGCCAGTTACACTTTCGTAGCACAATAGGGACTACTTTTGCTGTTCCATCTTGGTGTCGCTCAATCGCACGTTTCATTTCAATACTCATACAGAAATCAGATGCTGTAAAGTATTGGCTAACTAGCAAGAGAAATACATCTGCCTTTTCTAGTGCTGTTTCAATTTCCTTTTTCCATTCTTTACCCGCATCAATTTCTCGGTCGCACCAAATTTTTACGGGTATTGCAGCATGGCTTAATACTTTTAGATAAGTTAAAAATTCATCTAAAAATTCTTTGTCTTTTCTGGCATACGCGATAAAAATGTTGATTTCGCTCATCGAAAGGGTCTGTTTTGGACAAAAATAAGAAAAGTGGGGTTTTGTTGTGCTGTATTGAAAAAAAGTTTGCGTGAGTTGGGTTTTTCTTAGCTGGTTGAAGTCGTTTCTTTTCCAGCAGCAGGAAGTTGTTGGATAAATTAATGAAGCAATTTATAAGCCTTTGCTTTCGCCAATCGCATCAAATGCTCAAGAACCATGTAATTATCTAACTCCGTTTTTTCCTCAGCAGAAAGACCTTCGTTTTTTTCGCGGTACAATAAATCCTCTAATCTATGTTGTGCTTCTGCCGAAGGACGAAAAGCAAGGATTTGTCTAGGATCAATCTGAGCAAAAAAATCTACGATTTCATGATAGACTTTACTTAAAGCCATGTTATATTCATTTTTGATAAAACATTGAGGACTACAAATAGTTGAATGGTTAAAACACCTCGATGATTGAAGTCGTTTGCTTTTCCAGCAACAGGAAGTTGTTGAAAAAATGTGTGCTTAACTACTAGCCCTGCAAAACTTTGAGCGAAACGATGGTGTTTTAATGTTTAATTTGATGCACAAAAAAATCATTCACCTGAAGTGATGGTTTCACTTGAAGTGAAACCATCACTCGAGCGATGTTCTCCAAAAAGCCAACGTGCTAATCATCCAATCCAACTTGCAAATCATAAATTACTGCTTTTCTTGATTCACTAATTTGACAACCTTTTTTTGCAAGTAGCTGTTAAAGTGCTTATTGTTTAAAATGAATACATGAAAAACACATCTAATTTATTCATCTATCGCGTAAATGACAATGGTTTAGAGGTCTTTATGATGAAAAAAGGCGATGAATACTGGGAATTACCGACAGGCGATATGGAAACGGTTAAAGCGATTGCTTTGGAGAAGAATGCCCAAATCATAGAGCTTGACGCTGTGGAGGATAGCGAAGAAGGCATTTTTGAGCAAGCGTATGCAGTGGAAGCGGATTGGCATGATATTCCCTCGCTCAAGTCCATCTTATTCCACGATTTGATGTTTGTAACGGATACGGTGAAGAAAATGGTGCCCGATATGATGGAACGAGGAACGTTTGTAGCGGTCAAAGAAGCGTTTAAGCGCATATTGCCTAAGCGTTATCAGCAATTAAAAGAGCTAAAAGACATTCTAACGGATCGTAATTTAACGAAATATTTATAAGGACTAGCTAGAAGCTAGTCCACAAAGTTTAGGTTTCTGGTGATTCTACCCTCTTTTAAAGAATCAATAGCAGGTCCAGTCAAACGGATGCCCTTTTTTTCTGCTATATTGATCGAAGTAAACACACCCAACCCGTTTTGCACATTGGTGTAAGAGGGTATTTCCTGTGAACTGGTAATGCCTGTGTTCACGTTGCGAAGATTAATATATTCCAGCAATTCTTGCCCACCAGCAACAACTTGCAAATCCATGTTCTTGAATCGGCGGCGCACATTGGAAGCAGCAGGTAATTCACTTTGCAAAAAGCTATAAAAGGCTTGCCCTAGCACTTCAACGCCTAGTCGCTGGCTACTAAAATCTTGGCGCACAAAGTTTCTAGCCACTGTCCATGCTAATATTTTAGGCAAAAACTCGCCATTGTTGACAGATTCATCGTAGTTGATAAAAAATTTCACATCGTAAATGGTAGCGGATTGACCTTCTGGTCGCCATGAAATGCGTACAGGTCGGTCATATTCTCCCCAGTTAATCAAGTCCGCAGGCTGTCCTGCAATGATAGTAAAATCGTCAATAATAGTAGTTGTGGCTATGGCTGGTGTCGATTTGTCGCCACGCGTAATGATAATGCGTACTTCCTCACCGCTCTTTAGTTGCTCGGAGCGCGGCAAGTCTAGTTTGTACAAAGTATTCGGTTCAGTAGCAAATATGCCTTCTTCTCTAGGGATACCTTCCTGACTTGCATCCACGCGCTGCAAAGTAATGCGTTCGTTTCTTGTTGGACGCTCCAATTGCACCAATACTTCTTGATAGTAAATAGAATCTGCTATCTTAGCAATCTCAAAAGCACTGGTTGTTGGGTCGAGGAATGCTTTTTCCACACGTATGTAATTGACGCTAGTATTTTTATCTAATATGCCATAAACAACAGGAATATCTTGCCAATCGGTGGTAAGGTTAATTTCATTATTGCAACTCAACAGGGAAATAACAACAAAAACAAATATGGCTAAACGAATCATTATTTTTACATTTGAATACAAAGATAGACTTTGCTATTAATAACAACTAAATTGAGAAAAGATTACATGAAGGTTAATTTAATTAGCGATACCGTTACAAAACCAACCCCAGCGATGCTGAACGCAATGTTAACTGCCGAGGTAGGCGATGATGTTTTTAGAGAAGACCCTACGGTGAACGCATTGGAAGCCAAAGTAGCGGATATGTTTGGTAAGGATGCTGCTTTGTTTTGTCCTTCTGGCACAATGACGAATCAAATTGCTATTAAAACGCATACGCAGCCGTTGGATGAAGTCATTTGTGATGAAAATGCTCATGTTTATCAGTATGAAACAGGAGGCTATGCCTTTCATTCTGGCGTAGCCATGAATTTGATACGAGGAGAAAACGGAAAAATTACCGCAGCGCAAATTGACCATGCCATCAAACCAAATTACGATTGGTTGCCCAGAACAAGATTAGTCGTTTTAGAGAATACTTGCAATAAAGGCGGTGGCAGTTACTATAATTTGCAAGAAATTGCGCCAATTCATCAACTCTGCAAAGCGAAAAATTTAGCCTTGCATTTGGATGGTGCGCGACTTTTCAATGCGCTAGTGGAAACGGGCGAAAGTACACAAGCGGTAGGTGCGCTGTTCGATAGCATTTCTATTTGCCTTTCCAAAGGGTTAGGAGCACCAGTGGGTTCTTTGCTAGTTGGTAATGCTGACTTTATACAGCAAGCTCGACGCTATCGCAAAGTGATGGGCGGCGGAATGCGCCAAGTTGGATACCTTGCCGCTGCTGGCATTTACGCTTTAGACCACCATATAGCACGGTTGAAACTGGACAACGATCGCATCAAGTTGCTGGCAGAGGTTTTAAGGGAACAACCCTACGTTAGCCATATTCGACCGGTTCATACCAATATTTTGATTTTTGATGTGAAAGCACCTTTTACAGCGGCTACTTTTTTGGAGCAACTCAAGGCAAAAGGTGTTTTAGCCGTTGCTTTTGGAGTACAAACAGTGCGTTTTGTGATGCACATGGACATTACAGAAGCGATGTTTGAGCATACCATTAAGGTTTTGCAAGAACTGAAGTGGGCATAAGATTAACTTATTTAAAAATCGCATTGATGCTACTAACGGATATCAGCAGCCAAAATACCATAGAATCTGATTTATTATAAAATAAAATCCTTATTATTGACGCTTTATGGTAGTGTGTTTGTAAAGAATCCTTGTTTTGAGGATTGAAATATCAAAAAATCACTATTTTTGACTAACGAGAATAATAAGGGATATTTTTTATCATAATTTAAGATGATGTAAACCGATTCTTTAGCATAAAAGCGTTTTCCCTTAACAAATATAAACTGTGCGAATGAGATATTTTCAACTTTTATTTTTCTTTTTTATTGGACTATCTATCCATGCTTTCGGGCAAGTAGTCAACGATGAATGTACGACAGGCATTAATTTAGGTGCAGCGCCTATTTGTCAGCCTGATATCAGATTTACCAACGTTGGTGCAACAACATCTAACATTGGCAATAATAATAGTCCGAGCTGTTTTGTAGGTGGTACAACACAACGCGATGTTTGGTTTAGATTTACAACCACAGCGGGTATCCAAAATTACATCATTCGAGTGGATGGCCTGCGTGGTACGAACAATCCACTAACCAATCCACAAGTAACCCTTTATCGCGGTAATTGTAATGCGCTTTCAGAGTTGCAATGTGTTTCTGCTGAAAATGGGCAGCGCAGCGTATCCCTTCAAGTAAACAATTTACCTGCCAATCAGCAATTCTTTATTAGAGTTAATGATTACACAGCCTCTGCAACCCCTAATGCTGGCGACTTTTCACTTTGCATCGAAGAATTTGTCCCCCCATTTCTCATGGGAAGTGCTACAGGATCAACTGCTTGTAGCGGAACGCTCTTTGATTCAGGTGGTCCAGATGAGAACTACCAAAATAATGAAGATTTCACTTTTACGATATGTCCAAGTTTGCCGCACAGTTGCATCCAAATGGAAATTGCCAACTACGACATGGAGTTTGGCTTTGATATCCTTTCCCTCCATGCCGGCGATAACGTGGAAGCACCGCTAATTGCACGTATAACAGGTGCAAATTTAGGAACGCCGTTCCCTATTCAAGCCAGTTCAGATTGTGTAACGGCAAGATTCGTTTCTGATTTTGCTACGCGCCGACCGGGTTTTGAATTGAAATGGCGCTGTAATACAGCAGGTTGTGCGCGCACCAGTATTGAACAGGCTACGGTAGTTAACAGCTTACCTTTTAGTGCTAGCCTAACGTCTTGCGGCACACCCGCCACCTTTGCACAAACAGCTTGCGGTGAAGATATTTTCCTCAATGGTCCCGAAAAAGTATTGGTTTTTAATTCGCCTGGTGGTATCTGTGCAACCATTGCGGTAACAAATGCGCAACCCAACACAGGTGTTCTGGTATTGGATGCACCACCAACTGACCCCAACGCAAATTGTATCGCTAAATCCACCAGCGGATTCTTGCGCAGCGTAAACTTTGAAACAAGAGGGACTTACTATATTGTAGTGGCACAACCATTGGGCTGTACCAATTTCGATATTTCTATTCAAGAATCAGATTGCACGCTCTCCCCTGCCTTATTGGATGCCTTGTGTAATCCGTTGAATGGCTGTTTAGCAGTAGATGGTGGCTTGCCTTCACTTTTTGTTTTTCAGGATGGCTTTAAAGATGTTGAACTTCAAGAGGGGGTCAACTCTGGTTGTTGGCAAAATGAAGGTTTAGAAGCAGATTTTTTTTGGTTTACCATCCAAGCGCAAGCTAATGGAAAATTTGGCTTCATTCTAGAAAGTGCGGATGTAGCTTCAGATATAGATTTCAATATTTGGGGTCCTTTCACTAGTGACCAAGTATGTAACGATAAAGCTGGTATTGTTCGATTTATTGAGCGCAACCAACCTATCAGGAGTTCGTGGGCACCCAACACAGGTCGTACTGGTTTAGCAGATACTCACCCCATTTTTCGCTACCGAGTGACAGATAATTTTGACTGTTTAACGCCCTTGCTCCCAAGTCCATTCGGCGATGATTTTGTGCGAGCCATTGATGCTCAAGAAGGGCAAGTTTATGTAGTGCTAATTAATGATTTCGGCAATGACATTGAAAATAATGGTATTTTAGTAGATTGGTCGCCTTCCACCCCAGAGGTGTTGGCGCGTATTCCAGTAACTTCATTAGTGGAGGATGTAGAAATTTGTAGAGGTGAATCTGCCCAGTTGCTTTTGAGTCCTGGTCTTGATAACATCGTTTGGTCGCCTAGCGAATCACTTTCTTGTGCGAATTGTTTGAATCCTATTGCTTCGCC
>DAITMC010000188.1:0-7064 GCA_036835365.1 Saprospiraceae bacterium | reverse complement strand
TATAACTTCCACTTCTGCTTGAGCCTGAGCTACTTGGGCTATAACTTCCACTTCTAGTTGAACCTGAACTGCTTGGGCTATAACTTCCGCTTCTAGTTGAACTTGAACTAGATGGAGTAGTTCTTGATCTGGAAGAACTACCTTCGCTTGAACGAGTCGTTGTTGTTCTCTGCGATGGTCTATATTCCGAACTTCTGTCTGTATTGTTCAAATTGCTACGGCTGCTTGAAGAGCGACTTGTTGTTGAGCTACTTCTGCTAGATGGAGCAGTATTTGTTGTTGTATTACTTCTGGAAGAAGTATAGTTTCTACCCGTATTAGTTGGTGTTGAGATACTACCTGCTCTTCTTGCACCATAATAATTAGCGGTGTTGTTCACACGCGTATTATTGTTTATTGTATTAACAGTATTGTAGTTGTAACCACCACCCCATGATGGTGGGCAATACAAAGCACCACCTCCAAAGGAATTAAATCCACCGAAACCTCCACCGAAGGAGTTGAAACTATTGAAACCGTAAGCATTTCTCCAAGGAGATACTGGATAGTTCCAGAAAGGATCGTAAGCCCTAGCTCCGAATGGAGAGAAACGATATGGGTTGTAAAACGTGTTCCAACGATTCCATCTTCTGAAGGACGGATAGGAGTAAAAGTTATCGTAAATCAACACCGTCGTACCTGTATTGAAAAAACGACCTGCGTAGAATGGGTCATAATAGTACGCATCTACATAAAATGGGTCAAAGTAATCAAAACCATATATCGGACGGTTAAAACGGCGAATACGAGAGGTGTAGTAATACGAATTATCCTCAAAGTAATCGTAGTTCGTATCATCATAACTATCATAATCACTGTATTGCCGTGATTGATTGTCTTGATTGCCTCTTGTGTCTCTGTCTCTCGATGAATAAGATCGATCAGAGAACTGATCTGGGTCATAGTACATATCATCATACTGTGCCCATGAAATGCCTATTGCTAGGAACATAATTAAACTTAAAATACTATACTTTTTCATGGCTGAAATTTTTATTCTTTATTAAATAATCTATCTTTTATCTTACAAGCACTAATTTACTACTTTTGATGGTAATTTGTAGTTAAGGTAACATTAAAGTGTGCTTTAACACTGTTAAATATAATACAAATAAGCGTTAACATTTGTTAAGAAATTAACTAATTGATTACAAATTAACGACATAAACCAATAAATGGCTAGTTTTTATGGTCAAAATAAAAAAATATTTGGATTGTTTGGTGGAAGAGATGAAACATCAACAAATATAGTGATGCTGTATTCATTGGATGTAGGGTAAAGAGAAATATTAAATGCTTAGAAAATCTATTAAAATTAAACGAACTGCTCAATAAAAAAATTATAATGGCAAAAGGAATTGTTGCTCGGAGTGAAGATTATTCTCAATGGTATATTGACATTATCAAAAAGGCGAATTTGGCAGAAAATTCTTCTGTTCGAGGGTGTATGGTCATCAAGCCTCATGGTTTTGCCATTTGGGAAAACATGAAAGACCAGTTGGATAAAATGTTCAAGGAAACAGGACACGTTAATGCCTACTTTCCACTTTTTGTACCGAAAAGTTTGTTCGAGGCAGAAGAAAAAAATGCAGAAGGCTTTGCGAAAGAATGTGCCGTAGTTACGCACTACCGCTTAAAAAATGACCCTAACAATCAGGGAAAACTTATTGTTGACCCCGAAGCGAAATTAGAGGAAGAACTGGTGGTGCGTCCAACTTCAGAGGCGATTATTTGGAGTACCTACAAAAATTGGATTCAATCGTATCGCGATTTGCCTTTGCTCATCAATCAATGGGCAAACGTGGTGCGCTGGGAAATGCGAACGCGTTTGTTCTTGAGAACGGCTGAATTTCTTTGGCAAGAAGGACACACTGCTCATGCTACTAAAGCTGAAGCCATTGAGGAAGCAGAGAGAATACAAGTTCTATATGCCGATTTTGCAGAAAACTGGATGGCAATGCCTGTCATCAAAGGGGTGAAAACAGAAAGTGAACGTTTTGCGGGTGCAGATGAAACCTATACCATTGAGGCACTCATGCAGGATGGCAAAGCATTACAGGCAGGAACATCACACTTTCTAGGGCAGAATTTTGCTAAAGCCTTCGACGTAAAATTCATGAATGAAAGCAATAAAGAGGAATACGTTTGGGCAACCTCATGGGGTGTCTCTACGCGTTTGATTGGCGGTTTGATTATGACCCACTCTGATGATGATGGTTTGGTGATGCCACCCAAATTAGCACCTACCCAAGTGGTCATTGTGCCTATACCAAAAACAGAAGCTATGATTGATGAGGCTGCGGAAAAAATCATAAAAGCTTTGCGGAGCAAGGGTATCTCTGTAAAATACGACATTGACCCCAAAAACCGTCCAGGGTTTAAATTTGCAGAGCATGAGTTGAATGGTATTCCAGTACGCATTGGTATTGGTAAGCGCGATTTGGAGAATGGAGTAGTAGAAGTTGCTCGCCGCGATACGAAGAAAAAAGAGAGTATTTCATTAGAGGGTGCAGTAGCACATATTGAATATTTGTTAGAGGATATTCAGAAAAATTTGTTCAACAGTGCTAAGAAATTCCGCGATGAGCGCATTACAGAAGTCAATGATTTTAAATCTTTTGAAGAAGTGCTAAACGATAAGGGAGGTTTTATTGCTGCACATTGGGACGGTACGCCCGAAACAGAGGAAAAAATTAAAGCGTTGACCAAAGCGACCATCCGTTGCATCCCTTTAGAAGCAAAGGCGGAGAAGGGCAAGGACGTAATTACTGGCGAACCATCTAGCAAGCGTGTTCTATTTGCTAAAGCATATTAATGGCGAGGTGCTGGAGATTTGGGGATTAACCTGTTATTATCATACAATGGTTAGCACTTAACGCCCAAGACCTAAGCATAATCAATATATTGAAATAGCAGAACGTTTAATCGTGCGTAATAGGAGTTAGTAATCAAAATAAAAAAGATGCAAATTATTCCAGCAATTGATTTAATTGATGGCAAATGTGTGCGATTGACACAGGGCGATTATCAGCAAAAAAAGGTTTATAATGAAGACCCGCTCGAAGTAGCAAAGCAATTTGAAGATGTTGGTGTGCAGCGTTTGCACGTAGTAGATTTGGATGGTGCAAAAGCGCAGCACATTGTTAATCACAAAGTTCTGGAGCGCATCGCCATGAATACTCACTTGTGGATTGATTTTGGAGGAGGTCTCAAGCAAGAGGAGGATTTGCGCATTGCCTTTGAATGTGGCGCAAAACAAGTTACAGGGGGTACGATTGCCGTGAAGCAACCTGATGTCTTTTTGGCATGGCTAGAAACATTTGGCAGTGAAAGAATTATCTTGGGAGCTGATGTGAAAGAAGGAAAAATTGCCATCAGTGGCTGGCAGGAGCAAAGCAACTTAAATTTAATGCCTTTTCTTGAAAATTACATACAGCAGGGCGTACAATATGCCATCTGTACAGATGTTTCGAAGGATGGTTTGCTACAAGGCACTGCCTTAGACTTATACCAGAATTTGCGCACCACTTTTCCTGCGCTACAACTTATTGCCAGTGGAGGCATTACTACAATTCAAGATATTTATCAACTCCGTGAAATGGGTTGTTTTGGGGCGATTATTGGCAAAGCTATTTATGAAGGACATTTGCGACTTCACGACTTACTAACTTATCATATCAACTAGGAAACACTGATGTTTAACTTTCTCTCCTGAAAACTTTAACAAGGGTATAAATTGCTGATTAATAATTAATTAAACCGTTTTTAAATAAAATTTACTCGCCTCTTTGTTTTTAAATAGGATATCTTAAATAAGAATTATTACTTTTGCATTAGTAAGTTTCGTTATTAGCCATAAACACAATCGGTTAAAGTATATAATTGCCATGATAGTAAGTTGCCATCTCTTACCAGAGAGGTACTGCAAACAGTATTTGCCACCTGATGGAGTTTTGTTAGATATCAACGATGACAGAATAAATAAAGGGTGAACATTATAGTAAATTGCCGTTGCACTGCCACTCGCCAAAACCTAGATAGAGCAAATAATTTGTTCTATACTCCTTTTTCATAGTTCGAGACTATGTTCTAAAACGCTATTACGTAAATTCATCTTGTGAAGCAGCTTGGGGCTTACGCCAAAATGGGTTGATTTTATCATCTAATCAGCACGTATCACATAAAAATTAACAGCTAAGAAAAATCCTTAAGCAGGAAGCATCGTTCAGATGCTATATAATTTATTACTTTTGCTTGTCCAAAATAATATTAGGAAAAATAGTGTTCATGAAATCATACAAAAATTGGTACAACATTGCTGGATGGTTAGTCTTTACTATTGCAACCACCGTCTATTTTTTTTCAGCAGAACGCACAGGTAGTCTTTGGGACTGCGGAGAATTTATCACAGGAGCTTATAAATTGCAGGTAGTTCACCCACCAGGAGCGCCTCTGTTTGTATTAATTGGAAGAATGGCTACCCTTGTTGCAGAAGCCCTATCTGACAAGCCAGAGGCTATTGCATTCTCTGTGAATATGGTTTCCGCCATCTGCACTGCTTTTGCCGCAATGTTCATTTGCTGGGTTACAATTATGTTAGGTAAATTGGCTGTGGTTGGCAGAGTGCAGGAGCCATCTGAAGGGCAAGCCTTAGCCTTAGCGGGTTCGGGTATAGTCGCAGGATTGACGACTGCTTTTGCCACCTCTATTTGGTTCTCCGCAGTGGAAGGTGAGGTCTATGCAATGTCCTCCATGTTTACAGCACTCACGATTTGGGCAACCATTAAATGGTATTCCTTACCTGACGAATCCACCCACGACCGTTGGTTGGTGTTTGCGGTGTATGCAACAGGACTTTCCATCGGCGTGCACTTACTAAGTTTGCTGACTTTTCCAGCGCTAGCACTCTTTTACTACTTCAAAAAATATGAAAAACCAACGCTACTCGGTATGGGTATGGCAGCCATTGCAGGTGTAGCAGCCATTGTGCTTATCCAAACTACTATTATAGTCGGTATTCCAACTTTGTGGTCAGGTTTTGAATTGTTTATGGTGAACAGCTTAGGCTTACCCGTTCATTCAGGATTAATTCCGACAGCATTGGTCGTGGCAGCAGTGCTTGGGGGAGGGTTGTATTTTGCACATCGTACCTTGAATGCTACATTACAAAAGATATTGCTAGCACTGGGTTTGGTAGTGGTTGGATTTTCAACCATTGGTATTGTTGTCATTCGCGCTAATGCGAATACGCCTATCAATATGAATACCCCTAGCGATGCCATGCGCTTGTTGCCTTACATTAACCGTGAACAATATGGAGAGCGAGCGCTACTGTTTGGTCCCGATTTTGATGCTCAACCCTATGATTCGGAGGTAACACCTCGATATGGGTTGGTAGGAGATAAGTATGAAATTACAGATGAAAAAGTGAAGTTTTTATACCGAAGTTCCGATCAACATTTCTTCCCAAGAATGCAAGACTATTCCCAAAGTCGTCCTCAATTGTATCAAATGTGGATGGAAAGTTGGGGTAGTCGTCGTGAATCACCGACTATTTTTGACAATGTGATGTTCACGTTGCGCTATCAAATAAGTTGGATGTACTGGCGCTATTTTATGTGGAATTTTGCGGGTAAGCAAAATGCACAGCAAGGCTTTTACAGTTGGGATATTACAAAAGGCAATTGGGCTTCTGGTATTAATCCTTTAGATCAGGCACGTCTCCACGATATGCGCAATTTGCCAACAGCGATGAAGACCCACGAGGGAAGAAATCGCTATTACTTATTGCCGTTTCTTTTTGGGTTGTTGGGCTTAATTTTTCATTTCCAACGGCGCAAAAATGATGCGTTAGGTTTATTAGCCTTATTTATTATTACGGGTATAGGTATCATTATTTATTCCAACCAACCGCCGAATGAGCCGCGCGAGCGAGATTACGTATTGGCAGGCTCTATGTTTACTTACGCTATTTGGGTGGGTATGGCGGTCATTGCGCTTTACGAAATGCTTTCAAAGCGAAGCAAACTTAATGGTTTTGTAGGTGCTGCGGTAGTGTCCGCATTAGTATTAACTGCCCCTATATTAATGGGGACGCAGAATTTTGACGACCATAGCCGTCGCTATCACTCTGGTGCAAGGGATTATGCTTCCAACTTCCTTAATTCGGTAGAGGAAAATGCTATTATATTTACTTACGGAGATAACGATACCTATCCGCTTTGGTATGCCCAAGAGGTCGAGGGTATCCGCACAGATGTCCGGGTGGTGAATCTAAGTTTGATTGCCGTAGATTGGTATATTGACCAATTGCGTCGCAGGCTCAATAATTCGCCTGCTATTGAAATGACTATTCCTTCTGATGCTTATCGAGGTAGAAAACGCGTTCAAACACCTTACTACAATAGGAACAATAGCGATCCCAACGCTTATGATGCTGCCAAAGATCAATTGATGAATTTAAAGCAAGTCATTGAATTTATAGGAAAGGACAATCCTCTCCGCACACAAGGCGGCCGGGAAATTGATAGTTACTATCCAACTAGGAGAGTGTTCATTCCTGTTAACAAAGAAGACGTATTGGCGAATGGTACAGTAAGCATTGCTGATACCGCTAATATTTTGAGTAGAATCGAGTTTACAATTGACAAAAATTCATTAATCAAGGACGATTTAGCCATTTTAGACATCATTGCAACCAATGCGTTTAAGCGACCTATTTACTTTGCGGTTACTTGTCAAGCAACAAAAATGCAAGGTTTACAGGATTTTATGCAGTTGGAAGGTTTGGCATTGCGCATTGTACCTATCAATACCAAATCAGATAGAACTTTTAGCGTCATTGGAAGTGGTCGAGTGAATACAGAAAAAGTGTACGATAACATCATGAATAAATTCAAGTGGGGAGGCTTTGACGAGCGAAAACTTTTTGTGGACGATAGCTATATGCCAAGCATTCAGAGCCATCGCTTAGTGATGTTGCGTACCGCACGCGTACTTTTGCAAGAAGGCAAACGCGACCAAGC
>DAITMC010000187.1:0-7110 GCA_036835365.1 Saprospiraceae bacterium | reverse complement strand
CGCCTGCTGAAGCAAGAAAATTATTAGGAAACAATAAAATTATTGGCGGCACTGCAAACACGATGAATGATGTTAGGCACTACGCAAAAGAAAAGGTAGTGAATTATATCGGTTTAGGTCCTTTTCGGTTCACAGCGACTAAGCAAAAACTAAGTCCAATTCTAGGATTGGCAGGTTATGAAGCATTGATGCGACAATGTCGTGAAGAAAATATTAATATTCCAGTCATAGCCATCGGCGGCATTGTCGTTGAAGATGTTGCAGCCCTTATGGCAACAGGTGTTTACGGTATTGCCGTTTCGGGTTTAATCACTAAAGCTACTAAAAAAAGCGAATTGATGAAAAAACTAATTGACACAATACATTCATCTGCAGTCAATTGAAGTAGAAAACTAAAAATATTTTTTATGCCCGTAAAAGATAAATATCACGATTTAGTGATAACTGCCTTACAAAAAGAAGAGTGGCAAATCGTTAGTGAGCATTATTTTCTACCGATAGGAAAGAAAAAATCCTATGTTGATATTGCTGCTGATAAGCCTATTGCCGCTACAAAAGGTGATGAAAAAATATTAGTAGAAATCAAAAGTTTTGTAGGTAAATCTGAAATGGTAGAACTCGAAAAAGCACTAGGACAATTTAGCTTGTACGTTGTTGCGCTTGAAATTGTAGAGCCAGATCGAGAACTCTTTTTGGCTATTCCAGAAGAAATTTACCTTGATTTATTTTTAGATGCCATCATTCAGAAAGTATTGCAGCGCAATCAAATCAAATTATTCACCTTTGATGTTCTAAATGAAACGATTGTAAGATGGATAAAGTAATGCATAGAAAAGAGATTATTCGCAATTTAGCCAATGAAATAGCTAGTTTTATGCCTTCGGATAGTCAATTTGAGGTCATTCCAATTTTTGATGATAATGCTGGACACTATTTGCTTTATACTTTAGGCTGGCAAAATCGTTATAGGGGATATGGCTGTTTTTTTCATTTACACGTCAAGTCAAATGGCATAGTATATATTGAAAATGATGGAACCAATGTGGTCATTGCAGATTTACTGGTCGAGCGAGGCATTCCACAAGAAGAAATTGTTTTGGCATGGCTTGCTCCTGATATGAGAGCAGAATTAGGATTTGCTTTGGCTTAATTACAATAAATATTTAACTGATTATTAATAATTTAACTCAGATTATCTTTTACCAACTCATATTGTTGGTGTAAAAAACAAACACTTATGCAAGCACTTAATATAAAAGATAAAACGTTTCACTCGCGCTTATTCACAGGCACGGGTAAATTTAGTGATGTAAAAACGATGGAAGCTGCTATTTTGGCTTCTGGTTCAGAATTGACTACAGTTGCGCTCAAGCGCGTGGACATGAGTAACAAACACGACCAAATGATTCACCATTTGAAGCATCCTCACCTTCATTTGTTGCCGAATACTTCTGGCGTGCGTTCAGCTAAAGAAGCCATTTTTGCAGCGCAACTAGCCCGTGAAGCATTGGAAACCAATTGGTTGAAACTGGAAATTCATCCTGATCCAAAATATCTGATGCCTGACCCTATTGAAACGTTGAAAGCTACGGAAGCACTAGCCAAGTTAGGTTTTGTGGTGTTGCCTTACATTCACGCTGATCCTGTGCTGTGTAAATTGCTAGAAAATGCAGGCACGGCAGCCGTCATGCCATTAGGTGCGCCCATAGGCAGCAACAAAGGCTTAAAAACTATTGACTTCCTCGAAATTATTATTGAGCAAAGCAATGTTCCTGTCATTGTGGATGCGGGTATTGGCGCACCTTCCCATGCAGCACAAGCGATGGAAATGGGCGCAGATGCCGTGCTGGTGAACACCGCCATTGCTGTGGCTGGCGACCCAGTAGGCATGGCAAAAGCCTTTAAATTGGCAGTGGAAGCAGGTCGAATGGCTTATGAAGCTAAATTGGGGAAAGTTTCTATCCGAGCGGCAGCCAGTAGCCCATTGACTGCATTTTTGAGTGAACTGTAAAGATATTGAGAAATTGTCGAGTTGACTTACATGGCTTCAAAAACTTCCTGAAGGGAAAGTTCAATGCCGAGCACCTCATCCTTTAACAAGGATTTTCTATCGAAAATTATACTTTCATGGGGATTATGAAAAACATAGATAGATTTCAGTTCGGGGAGTACCAGCCAGTAGGATTTAACACCAGCATTCATGTATTCCTCCAATTTGACCATTAATGGAGAAAAGGCTTGTTGACCAGAAAAAATTTCGATAATCCCTATTGGAGTTTGACTCACATTAGTTTCATTGCGCTTGAAGTCAATCGCTCCAAGTGAGAACAAAGATAAATCGGGCACTCTTTTTTCCTCCTTAAAAAGGATATTGAGTTCAGGTAAAATTTGATACACATGACGGTAATGTAGCTTTATCAAAAACAAAAGTTGCTGCTGAACGTAGGCATGGAATTTATCTGGCATAGGTTTGCTTCTTTCTGTTTCGTAAGTTGACTCAAATAAAACCAATTCTTCTATCATCCAATGTAGCTTTGATTATGTTATTTGAAGAAAACAAAAATAATTAAGTATAGGTTTCAATGACAACATTTAAAAATACCTTTGAACAATATAGTTGGGCAGCAGTAGAAGCCTCCATTTATGCTAAAACCGCTAACGATGTGGCGCAAGCCCTTGCCAAACCTAAGCGAGATTTGGAGGATTTTAAAGCGTTAATTTCCCCAGCAGCCTTGCCCTATTTGGAACAAATGGCACAACTTAGCCATTCGCTTACTTTGAAACGCTTTGGTCGAACCATGCAAATGTATGCGCCGCTCTATCTTTCCAATGAATGTCAAAATATTTGTACCTATTGTGGATTTAGCTTGGATAATCCTATGCCGAGACGTACACTTTCGGGCAGTGAAATACTAAAAGAGGTATTTGCACTCAAAGAAATGGGCTACGACCATGTGCTTTTGGTAACAGGCGAAGCTAATAAAACAGTAGGGATGGATTATTTCAGAAAAGCCTTTGAGATTATTCGTCCTCATTTTGCTCAAATTTCAATGGAAGTGCAGCCACTAGAAACGGCGGAGTATGCAGAATTAATTGATTTAGGATTGAATACAGTGTTGGTGTATCAAGAAACTTACCACAAAGAAAAATACAAATTGCATCATCCGAAAGGAAAAAAATCCAATTTCGACTATCGCTTAGCTACGCCCGATCGGCTTGGCGAAGCAGGCATCCATAAAATAGGTTTAGGCTGTTTGATTGGTTTAGAGGATTGGCGCACGGATAGTTTTTTCACTGCCCTACACCTTAACTACTTGGAGTGTACCTACTGGCAAACGAAATATTCCATTTCCTTTCCTCGTTTGCGTCCATTCTCAGGTGGGTTTGTGCCTGAAGTCGTCATTACAGATAAAGAGTTAGTGCAGTTAATTTGTGCTTGGCGCATTTTTAACGAAGAGGTAGAACTATCCATCTCTACGAGAGAATCTGAGCATTTTCGCAACCACATCATTAAGTTAGGAATCACTTCGATGAGCGCAGGGTCAAAAACCAATCCTGGGGGATATGCAGTTGAGCCAGAGTCATTAGAGCAATTTGAAATTTCAGATGAGCGACCGCCACAAGCCGTAGCGCATATGTTGACCCAACAAGGCTACGAAGCTATTTGGAAAGACTGGGATATTTCCTATGACCATCCTAAAAGCGTCGTACAATAAACATTTAGCAACACAAGAAGAACATATTTATCGAAATCACCTATATTTACTGTAACCAATTATGAAAGTAATGTTCAAAGCACTTTTCAGACAAATGTATTTGAAGGCGATACCTACTCGACCAGGAAAGCCTTATCCTTTAGGTGCTACCGTGTACCCCGATGGTATAAATTTTTGCCTCTATTCCAAATATTCTAAAGAAGTAGAGCTATTGTTGTTCGATAATAAATTGGATGCTAGCCCAAGGTATGTTATTCCTTTTAACCCCAATTTGAATCATACTTCTTACTATTGGCACATTTTCGTGCCAGATTTGCAGGAAGGTCAACTTTATGGTTATCGCGTGAAAGGCGATTTTGAGCCAAAGAATGGGCTTCGCTTTGACGGCACAAAATTATTAGTTGACCCCTACGCCAAAGCAGTAGCTATGAACAATTACGACCGAGCAGCAGCCACTATTCCGGGTGAAAACTGTGGTTGTGGCATTAAAAGTGTAGCTGTGGATAGCAGTCAATATGATTGGGAGGGCGATCAACCGCTGAATATCCCGATGAATAAATCAATTATCTATGAGATGCACGTCGGTGGCTTTACCAAACATCCAAATTCAGGTGTTCCAGCATTGCTACGAGGCACTTATTTAGGCATAATTGAGAAAATTCCTTATTTGAAAGAACTTGGCATAACGGCTGTTGAATTACTACCTATCCACCAATTTGACCCTTCCGATTTGCCGGACTCAACCTTGACTAACTATTGGGGATACAGCACCATAGCTTTTTTCGCGCCACATCATGGCTATGGAACAACCAACGACCCGCTCACTACGTTGAACGAATTTCGAGATATGGTGAAAGCCTTACATAAAGCAGGTATTGAAGTCATTTTAGATGTGGTGTTCAATCACACTGCTGAAGGCAATCACGAAGGACCCACCATTTCCATGAGAGGCATCGCCAATAAAGTGTATTATATTTTAGAGGAAGATCAACAATATTACAAAAACTACAGTGGCACAGGTAATACTGTAAAAGCGAATCATTCCGTAGTTCGGCGCTTCATCCTAGATTGCTTGCGCTATTGGGTGACTGAGATGCACATAGATGGCTTTCGGTTCGATTTGGCTTCTATTCTTTCAAGGGATGAAAAAGGCAACCCTATTGATAACGCCCCTATTTTGTGGGAAATTGAGTCTGATCCTATTCTTTCGCAATCTAAAATTATTGCAGAGGCTTGGGACTTAGGGCAGTACCAATTGGGCAGTTTTGTTGGAGATCGTTGGGCGGAATGGAACGGTAAATTTCGAGATGATATCCGAAAATTTGTAAAAGGAGACGAAGGTATGATACGCTCTTTGGCACAACGCATTACAGGTAGTCCTGATTTATTTCGCAATTTAACGCGCGACCCCAGCCGTAGTATTAACTTCATCACTTGCCACGATGGGTTTTCTATGAATGATTTAGTGTCTTATAACCTGAAACACAACTGGGCAAATGGCGAAAAAAACAGAGATGGACACAACGAAAATGAAAGTTGGAATCATGGAGAAGAAGGGGAAACGAACAATCCAACTATTGAAGCACTTCGATTAAAACAGATTAAAAACTTTTTTACTATACTGTTACTCTCTCAAGGTACGCCAATGATTAATATGGGCGACGAAGTCCGTAGAACACAACAAGGCAATAACAACGCCTACTGCCAAGATAATGAAATTAGTTGGATGGACTGGGATTTAGTAAAGAAAAATGAGGGGCTATTAAAATTTGTACAAAAATTGATTCGATTCAGGTTAGATACTGAATTTTTCCAAGAAGAAGTCTTCTGGAATTTAGCTGGCGATTCTAAAACTGATTTTACTTTACATGGCACAAAGCTAAATGAAGTGAGTTGGAGCAAACACGCTCATGCTTTAGCATATACGCTTTATAACGAGCAACACAAAAAAGCACTCCATGTAATGGTGAATGCTTATTGGGAACCACTTGTCTTTGAAATACCTGAACTTTCTGATGACAAATGGCGATTGTTACTCAATACAGCGAATAGCTATCCAGACGATTTTTATTCTATCCAAAAAGACCCTATTATGGCGACTGATAAGCTAGAACTGGAAGCGCGCTCTATCGTGGCACTTTTTGTTTATGAAGAATAGCTCATTCAAAGTTTTAGTAAACGGAAAGATGGATTAATGTTCATCTTTATTAGTTGAGTTGTTTGTGTTCAGCCTAATCAGATAGATAGCGTCAACAACTTAACCAATTCAACAGCTAAACACACTTGTCTATTTTCACGTTTCACACTGACAAAAGTACAATGTTCATTTTTTTGAGATATAGCTTATCTAAATTGACAATCTAAATGAAAGTAAATAAAATTGAGCCTTTTCAATTCAAACAATTCACTATTGAGCAAGATAAATGCCCAATGAAGGTAGGCACAGATGGGGTTTTGCTTGGCGCATGGGCAGATGTTTCCACATCACACACTATTTTAGATATTGGTACTGGCACAGGCTTAATCGCTATTATGCTGGCGCAACGCTGCCCAACAGCACAGATACATGGAGTAGAAATTGATGAAGCGACATGCGCACAAGCCGCAGGCAATATGGCAAATTGCATTTGGAAAGATACTTTAACCGCTTTCCCGATTTCTATTCAAGATTTTGCCGCTACTACTTCCTACACCTATGACCACATCGTGAGCAATCCTCCGTTTTTTACAGGGGGTACTTTCTCTGACCATCAAGACCGAAATAGCGTCCGCCACACCATAAAACTTGCGCATGGCGATTTACTAATTGCCGTGCAGAAATTATTAAGCAGTGAAGGTAAATTTTCTATTATTTTACCTTATCTCGAAGGGTTGAGATTTGAAGAACTAGCAACAACTTATAATCTGCACTGCACTAGAAAATTAGAGGTGCATTCTAAAGTAGATAAATCTATTGAGCGATTATTGTTGCAATTTGAACGAACAACCAAAACACAAATTGTCGAAAAATTGGTTCTTCAAAAAGAAGGTCGCAATGATTGGACAGAAGAGTATATTAGTCTAACAAAAGACTTTTATTTGAATATGTAGCCGTGAACAATGGTATAGGTTGGTAAGAGGACAAAATTCTTTTGCCAAAAACAAAAAATAAAACGACATTTAGCGCAAAACTAAGCATTATGAAAAAACAACTATGGCTATCAGCCCTATTCACTCTCATAGCAATCGCTACTACATACGCTCAAGCGGAATCCACTGATTTCATGCGAAGCATAGGCAAAATATATGTAGTGGTAGCTGTTATTGTAATCGTGTTTCTAGGTATTGTTGTTTTCTTAGTTCGCTTAGATAGAAAACTAACCAAATTAGAAAGTCAAATTAAAGAACATGGCAA
>DAITMC010000186.1:0-7201 GCA_036835365.1 Saprospiraceae bacterium | reverse complement strand
TGGTTAATAGCACTATATCTTTTAAAAATTTTAATACGGCTCAATTTCCAACTACCACCACAGGAAGCTACTATCAATACCAATCTGCTAAGGTAGATTGCGAAAATGCACAGAATTTGACAATGGCAACAGGAGTCACTTTCCTACCAAACGCAACAGATAACTGCGGTATTGTTGGTCAGGCAGTACCATTCGGTTTTGAAGACATAGGAAGAGGAAATAATCCAATTTTACCCAATTTTTACAACTACGATATTCAACGCTATTGGGTCGTTTATGATGAGTGTGGTTTGGAGTCCTATGCGCGTCGCGACTATCAAGTACGCGATGAAAAATCACCGATGTTAAGCACCACCCAGTCCGTTTATAAGGGCTTATTGGCACAGTTGAATACCAGTTTGAGCAATGGTGAAAAAGAAAAATTATACGAAGTAACTCAACTTGTTAGAGAAGAGGGATGTACTTTTAAATTCATCCCTACTCCAGTGGTTTCAGATAATTGCGCAGCCAATACGTTTATCACTGCAAATTATCAGGTGGAAAAATATGAAACAGATAATACGTTAATGCCATTTTCAAGCGGAAGCTACCAAATCGGTCAAGCCATTGATTTACCAGGAGGTTCAAGATACTTGGTAAAAATTAGATTCGCTGATCCAGTAGGTAATCAAACGACATTGAATATCAATATAGAAGTAACTTACAGAAATGTTGTTGTGAATTGCAATAACGTTTCCTTCAAACCTACCATTACTTCTACGGCTAACCAGGCGGTTAATTTCTTGGACTTAGTAGATGTGAACGCTATTGTTCAAGCTGCGGGCGACATTGTAGATTGTGCAGGCAATGTTAATGTGTTTGTACGCATGAAGCGTCTTTCCCCATCTAATGCGCCAGTAGTAACTACGCCATCTTTCGGCTTAAATGCAAATGCACTTAACTTTATCCCATTGATTAGCTCTAATGATCTTCCGAAAGTGGATTTTAACTGCGAAGATATCGGTAAAACGGTTGACGTTCAAATAGAATTAGTAGATGCGGCTACCATGCAGGTGTTAGCTACTTGTACACGCCCAGTGGAAGCACAAAAAGGAACAAACCAAGTAGTAACAGCAAGTTTTGCAGTAACGCCAGCAACAACTATGACAAGTGATGGAAAAATTAATATTTTAATTACTAACCCTACCACACAACAATACGACATCACTTGGATGGGACCAGTGAGTGGTAGCCAAACGAATATTCCTTCCAATTTTACGATTGATAATTTACCAACAGGTACTTATACCATCAGTGTGAAAAGCTCTATTTTTTGTGAGCCAACTAGCTTTACCATTGAAGTAGGTACAAAAACACCTTTAAATGTAGGATTTGTTTGTCCAACTAATGTGCTACCAGGCTCTCCAACCGTAATACAGCTACAAGTAGAAGAGGATTTCAATAATATTACAGAGTTAAACTTTAACGTGCTTATTTCTGGTGTATCTAATGCGGTATTGACAACAGCAACCGCAATAGATTTCCCTCAGACTTCGGTAAGCGTCTCTAATAACAACGCTGTAATCACATTCAACTGGACTGGTGCAGCTCGTAATTTAACAAATCAACAGCGCATCCTATCCTTTACCATAGATGTTCCAGCGAGTGCCACAGTAGGTAGTAATTTAAGTGTAGTAATACTAAATGGTACAGTAGAGCAATTAACCAGCACAGGTGTAAGAGTGAATGTGCCTTTGCAAGTCGCAACTAGCTGTTCTATTTTTGTGGGAGAAAATCAAACACCTCAAAACCTAAACTTAGGCGGTGCTTTGACTTTCATGGGAACAAATACTCCAGTGCCTGGCATCACTGCTACCTTAACTACAAATGGTACTACTTCTACCACTACAACTAATAGTGCAGGTATTTACTCATTCGCTAACATTCCTAGTGGTGCTAACATAAGTGTTAAACTTTCGGGCATGGGCTTCCCTAATGCTATTGATTTGCAGGATATTATTTTGTTAAAACAAATTATTGCTGGTTTTGATTTACAAAATATTGGTATTGTTTCGCCATTACAAATTGTGGCTGCTGATATGAACAGAGACGGTGTAGTAAATGTATTTGATGCGGTCATCATAGAGCAAGCATTGGTGAATATTATTTCGGGAACACCAGTATTTGATGTGAAAGGAATTGAGAGTGCTTGGGCATTCATTAGAGCCAATCAAACGTTGGGTTTGAATACCACCATTCCAACTTTGGATACGACGTTCAGCGCAACTAATTTTATGGCTTCTGCGAACAATATTGATTATGTGGGTATCAAATATGGCGATTTGAATAGAAGTGCATTAAATGAAAACAACGCAATCAATATAGAATCCAGAAATACTTTGCTTTTCCAATACAATAATAAATCGCTTAAAGCAGGGGAGGTTTACGAACTTATATTGAACGCAGCAGATCAACAATTACTTGCTGGTCTTCAAATGTTGTTCAACTTTAATCCAGCATTCTTACAAGTCAAAGAAGTAGCTGCTATGAATAGCCTGAATAAAGGTAGTTTTGTTACCGCGTTGGATAATGTAAATGGTAAATTACCTTTACTTTGGACAGACTTATCAGAGCAAACGGTAGCTAAAGGGGAGGGATTAATCCGCATTACACTTGAAGCAGTTCAAAATATTCAAAACGTAAGCCAATATATTTATTTGGCTAGTAAATCTAGTCAAGCATTTAGTGTGCAAGAGGGGACAAAATCATTAGCAATGCAAGCGGCTCAAGAAATGACTCCAGCGTTTGTATTCTTGGGGGTTGCACCAAATCCATTCCAAGACCAGGCACTAGTTCGTTTCGAGTTGCCAAAAAATGATCAAGTCATCCTTACTGTTTGGAACCTATCTGGTCAGATAGTAAGTAAGAAAGTGATGAATTTAGAAGCGGGTTACAACGAATTGAGTATTCTAAGGGCAGAGCTGAACTATGGTTCTGGTATATATACTTATACTTTAACTTCATCAGAAGGTCAATTTACAGGTAAACTGGTTTCTGTCGAGTAAACATATAAATAAAGACAATAGCAAAGGTAATGAGAGTGGAATATTCTATTTTCAAAGCCTTTGCTATGCTTATAAAAATGAATGAACACTGTTTAATTGAAGATACAAATGACTTCTATTCTTTGGTAAAGAAACTTATGCTATAGAATGCCGTAAAATCTGAAAGATTGATTCAAATTTTATGGAGGTTTTTTTAAAATAATAAATTCACATGATCTCCGAATACATAACTTATAGTCCAATGCGTGTCAATTATACAAAATTACTATCTGCTATAACGCTCATTTTCCTCTCCTTTCTAACGCAAGCGCAACAAACACAACTTGTAGCTGTTCAGCGTCCTTCCGACTGTGGGTCCACTACAATCTTGGTAGATGTAATCGCCAGAAACGTTAATAATGTCAATGGAATAAGCCATGTTTTGGAGTGGAATGACCCGGCATTGACCATTATCAATGATGGAGTAGTAGAAAAAGGATTGAGTAGCCCTACGTTTAATTTTAACAACACGAATAGAACGCTCACAGTAGTTTGGGCGCAAGCCAATTTAGTCTCCTTTAATGGCGGCATGGGGGGAACTAACCGTGATAGTGTACTTTACACCATCACATTTAGTGTAAATGGGGGATTGGCAGTTAATTCCATGTTGAGTCAGCAGGCGGGTAATACAAATAATAGAATTGCTTCCAACGCAACATCCATACCTTATACTTTCGTACCCACTATGTTTACATTAGGGGGTACTGGTACGGACACCACACCACCGACAGTGAGCGGTTGCCCAAATACAGTGAACGTAACAGCAGTGGCAGGCGCAAGCACTGCAACAGCCACATGGGTAGAGCCGACAGCAACAGATAATTGTCAAGTAGCTAACGTAACTAAAAGCCATACTCCAGGAGCTAGTTTTCCAATTGGTACTACGGCTGTAACTTATACTTTTACAGATGCTAATAGTAATAGCTCGACTTGTACTTTTAACGTAGTGGTCGTCGCAAGTACGGGTGGAGAAACAGGCGTTGGGATGAATACAGATGCACGACTAATTGCTGTTCAGCGTGATGCAAATTGTGGTGAAAGTACTATTTTAGTAGATATTATTGCTCGAGATGTCAATAATGTAAACGGGATAAGTCATTTACTGGAATGGAACGATCCTGCGTTGACGATCGCAAACATTTCGGAAAGAGGTTTAACCAGTGCCACTTTCAATTCAAATAACGATAATAGAACATTAACCGTTGTTTGGGCAACGCCAAATTTAGTTTCTTTCAACGGAACAAACAGAGATAGTGTACTTTACACGATTACTTTCGATGTTACTGGCGGTTTAGCTGCCAATTCAATGCTTAGTCAACGAATTAGTGACAATAATAAAATTGCTGCTAATGCAACAGAAATTGCTTACACTTTTGTACCAACCATGATAACCCTCAGTACAGGCAATAGCACAGATACAACAAAGCCAGTAGTGAATAATTGTCCAGGTACTATCAATGTGAGTACTCCAACTGGCGCAAGCACGGCAACAGCTACATGGGTAGAACCCACAGCAACCGATGATTGCCAAGTAGCTACGGTTAGCAAATCTCATATACCAGGAGCTAGTTTTCCAATTGGTACTACGGCTGTAACTTACACTTTTACAGATGCCAGTGGCAACAGTGAAATCTGTACTTTCAATGTAGTGGTCGTAGCAGGTACAGGTGGAGGCAGTGAGGTGAGTAATGGGGCACAGTTAATCGCTGTCCAACGTAATGCAAATTGTGGTGCAAGCACCATTATTGTAGATGTCATTGCAAGGAATGTCAATAGTGTGAATGGTATTAGCCATGTCTTAGAGTGGAATGATGCTGCTTTGACCATTCCAACTGATGGCGTTGTAGAAAGGGGCTTATCTAGCCCTACTTTCAATATTAACAATGCTAATAGAACACTTACGGTCGTTTGGGCGCAGGCTAATTTGGTTTCTTTTAACGGAACAAATAGAGATAGTGTGCTTTACACGATTACTTTTGATGTTACTGGCGGCTTAGCTGCCAATTCAATGCTTAATCAAAGAGCCGGTAGTAATAACAAGATAGCAGCTAATGCTAATGAAATAGCTTACACTTTTGTCCCTGCCATGATCAAACTTGGAGCAGGTACAGATACGACTCCTCCCGTGGTAAGCAACTGTCCAGGTGTGATTAATGTCAATGCACCAATGGGTACAACTAGCGCAGTAGCTACATGGGTAGAACCGACAGCAACAGATAATTGTCAGGTAGCCAGCATCACAAAAACACATACACCTGGCACTAGCTTTCCTATTGGTACAACTCAAGTAACTTATACTTTTACAGATGCTAGTGGTAATAGTGCTACTTGTATTTTTAACGTAGTAGTTACAGTTGGTACAGGTGGAGATACACTAATTACAGGTCCAAGATTGGTAGCCGTTCAACGAAATGCACCTTGTGGAGCAACTACGATTACAGTTGATATTATTGCTAAAGAAATTAATAATGTGAATGGCATTAGCCATGTCCTGGAGTGGAATGATGCTGCTTTAACCATTCCAACTGATGGCGTTGTAGAAAGTGGTTTATCTAGTCCGACCTTCAATATTAATAATACCAATAGAACGCTCACTGTGGTTTGGGCGCAGGCTGGTTTAGTATCATTCAACGGAGGGACAGAAGGGACTAATCGTGATAGTATTTTATATACGATTACCTTTAATGTAGCAGGAAGTTTAAGTACAAATGCTATGTTAACTCAACCAGTAAATAGTAACAATCGAATTGCTTCTAACACAACAGAAATTGCCTACACTTTTGTGCCGACAGCCATTCGCTTACCAAGTCAAGAAGAGTGTGATAAAAATGCTACAACGATAAAAGCGGTTCAGCAACCCACTCCTTGTGGTTCGGATACTATTAGAGTAGATATTATTGCTCAAAATGTAGCAAATGTGAACGGATTTAGCCAAGTAATAGAATGGAATGACCCTGCATTGCAGATTGTGAACACCATAGAGCGTGGCTTAACAAGCCCTACTTTTAATATCAATAATACCAACAGAACACTTACCGTAGTTTGGGCTCAAGCAGGTTTGGTATCGTTCAATGGAGATGCCGGAGGTGCGAATCGTGATAGTATCTTATACACGATTGTCTTCAAGGTAAATGGTGATTTAGCGAACAATACTAGGTTATCCCAACAAATAAGCAACAATAATCGGTTGGCAGCCAATGTAATAGAAGTACCGTACACTTTTGTAGGAACAGACCTACAAATAGATGCAGATACACAAGCACCACAAATAACGGCTTGCCCAAGCAATATTAGCGTTTTCATACCCAATGGTCAAAATATAGCGGATGTGAGTTGGGATTACCCGACGGTTACAGACGATTGTGGTATTGTGGATACCTTAGGTTATGTAGGGAATAGCGGTATGTTTTCTATCGGAGAAACACTGGTGCGCTACATTTTTATAGATCGTGGAGGTAATAGAGATACTTGTTCCTTTATGGTAAAGGTGGATACCTTAGCTATTGACATTACCTGTCCAAGTAATGTGATTGCTTCTGTGGGAAGTAGAGCTAATGACTGTACTGGAGTAGTGAATGATATTGCGATTGTTAATCTAGCTAATCTAGGTGCAGTGAGGAGAACATCTTATAGCTTTACAGGGGCAACCATCGCAGACTCTACTTTCAATGGTATTATCAATGCTTCAGGGCGTTTATTTAACAAAGATACCACTATGGTAACTTATCGAGTGGTAGATACTCTAGGAAATATGGCTTCTTGCTCTTTCAACGTAATTCTTAGAGATAATACAGCACCACGATTTGTATGTCCTAGAGATACAATCATTCGTATTCCACTCGGAGATACAATTGCAGTCGTTGAAAATATTGGACTTTCTGCGCTAAGAGATAACTGTACACCTCGACCTATTGTGCGCTACGAACTTTCTGGTGCGACTATACGAACAGGTATAGACGATGCTAGTGGCGGTATATTTGATATAGGCATAACGAAGGTAACTTATTTTGTCCGAGACAATGCAGGCAATATGGACAGTTGTTCTTTTAACGTTCAAGTAGCAGTCAATTTGATGATTGACATCGAATGTCCAAAAGATACGATGGTCTTTAGTGGAG
>DAITMC010000185.1:0-7216 GCA_036835365.1 Saprospiraceae bacterium | reverse complement strand
AAACTCAACGCATGATTATAACACGCGATGGTGTGGATTTCAAGCGCTTAATTGATTCCATTCCTGTGCGTCCGGTACCCAACTACGCTTTCCAAAACAATGGTGACCTAACTTTCACCAATCAAGCGGCAGCTTGGGGATTAGCAAAATTAAGTCATTCTAACGGCTCGGCTTACGGCGATTTAGATAACGATGGCGATTTAGATTTGGTAGTCAATAATGTAAACATGCCGCTCTTCGTTTACCTCAACAACAGTGAGCAATTCAAAGACAGCACTAGTCATTATCTACAATTTGAACTCATTGGTGAGGGTGCAAATACTGCTGCTCTAGGCACAACCATCACCTTGAAGTACAACGGAGAAATGCAATATGTAGAGCATATGCCAATGCGGGGTTTTCAATCTTCTATGGACTATCGTCCGCATTTTGGATTGGGTAGCGTTAGCCAAGTGGATACTGTTATTATAGATTGGATGGGTGGTAAAAGAACATTATTGACCAATGTGCCTGCCAATCAGATGTTGCGTTTGAACCAAAAAGAGGCAACATTAACACAGAAAAAAATTGAAGCGCCGTCCATTAAAACGCCATTTACCCTAGCTAATGATAAACTCAATATTCAATTTTTACACAAAGAAAATCGCTTCTCTGACTTTGATCGAGAGCGATTAATTCCTCACATGCTTTCCACATTCGGTCCTAAAGTAGCTGTCGGCGATGTGAATGGTGATGGTAGAGACGATTTTTACATTTGTAGCGCTAAAGATAGCTCAGGTCAATTATTCATTCAGCAGCCTAATGGAAAGTTTCTAACCAAGAATGATAAACTTTTTGCATCCAATGCGACTTCGGAAGAAGTAGATTGCTTATTTTTTGATGCAGACAATGACGGCGACTTAGACCTTTATGTTGCTTGCGGAGGCAATGAATTTCCATCTTCTTCCTCTGCCCTCATTGACCGCCTCTACCTCAACGATGGCCTCGGAAATTTCAGCCTTTCTAATCAAGTATTCCCTGGTATTAATTTTGAAAACTCCTCTTGTGTGCGCGCTGCTGACTTTGATAAAGATGGCTTTACTGATTTATTTGTCGGCGTTCGAGCGAAACCTTTTCTCTACGGCGTACCTGCGCAAGGCTATATTTTAAAAAACGATGGAAAAGGTAAATTTACAGATGTTACTAAAACTGTGGCACCATCGTTACTAAATATCGGAATGATAACAGATGCTATTTGGAGCGACTTCGACCAAGATGGCGACATGGATTTAGTTGTAGTAGGCGAATGGATGCCTATTACCTTTTTTAGAAATGATAACGGTGAGTTAACAAAATTGTCAGAAGAAGAAATAGGGTTATCTAAGACCAACGGCTGGTGGAACTGCATCCAAGCGGGGGATTTCAACAATGATGGTATTCCTGACTTTGTCATTGGAAATCATGGTAAAAACTCTAGGTTCAGGGCTACTTCAGATTCACCAATTATGATGTTGGTAAATGATTTTGATAAAAATAGTGCAATAGAACAAATTATTGCTCGATATGAAGATGGTAAATGGCTTCCCTTTGCCCGCCGACATGAGTTAGTGGCGCAAATGCCAGAGATGAAAAAGCAATACCCTCGTTACAGTGATTATGTTGGTAAAGGTTTAGAAGATATGTTTAGCTCATCTCAAATAGAACAAGCTATTCAATGGAAAGCCAATATATTAAGCTCGGTAGTGTTAATAAGTCAACCGAATGGTAAATATAGCTTGAAAGTATTGCCTCCTTTGGCGCAATTCTCATCGGCTTATGGATTACTTGTGGACGATGTCAATAACGACGGGCATCAAGATATTTTGATGGCTGGTAATTTATACAATGTCAAACCAGAATTTGGCAGATACGACGCTAACTATGGGCTTCTACTCAAAGGGAATGGCAAAGGTAACTTTGAAGCGGTTACTTCAAAGCACTCCGGTTTCCGAACTACTGGTGAAGTGCGCGATCTAAAGCAACTCAAAATAAAAGAACGACGATATATGCTAGTAGCACAAAATAATGATGATTTATTGGTTTTTGAATATTAAAAGATAGTTTACTGCCTTGCTGCTACTTAAAAAATTTGGGGGTGTATTTAATTTCAGGATGAAACCTTAAAGAAAACCACAGGTTAGACAATGATAAGGTGGTATGTGCCATAAATGCTAACCAAATATTTCCTGTGGATATAGTCAGTCCACAAAGCAAAATACCCATAGGAATAGAACCAATAGCTTCTTTCATCCCCTTAGGCACATGCGTGATGGCATAGAAAGCAGTATTGATGGTGATAGCCGTCCATACATCGAATGCGCGCAGGCAGGCAAAAAGTAAAAAGCCTCTGTACATCAATTCATAAGCAAAAAAATAAGCTACCCAAGCGAAGCAACTAGAAAGTAGCAGTCGTTCATTCCATTGCGGAAGGCGAATCTCAGGGTACATCGCTAGGCTATCCGATTGTTTTGCTGTTCTATAAGTAAGCATCGGAATAATGAGTAAAAGCCCTATTCCCCAGTATAAAGTTTCCCAGGTAAAATGGGCAGTAACGCCATAGTCCGCCCAAGTATATGGCGTAAAGGAAAGCAAAACTGTTGCGGGAATCACACCATAAAGCAATACACCAATCCATCTTCTGAGCAGGATATGATAAAGATGTCCTTCTTTTGCGCCCCATTGTTGGACACAAAAACGGCTAAATTTGCCAGGAACATAAATAGACCAAAAACAAAGAAAGCCCAATGTCAATAGCATGATGCAAAGATTGACTTCCCAATATTCCCCTTGCAGGTAGCTCGACTGTTCCATGTGTTGCTCGTTTTTTTTTTACCAAGATTTCACTTCTAAACGATTTTTATAGTGGTGATACTGCCGATTAGGTAAAACAAGAACTTGTTGTAGCCCTTGATGATGAGTCAATTCAAGGATTATTTTTTCTAGTTTTGACTGCCAATCAAATGCTTTTAATCTCCCTTTTTCTTTAAAGATTAACTGACTACCCACTAATTGGAAATCATCAATATCTCGAATGTCTATTCTTTGTAAGAACTTACCAAATAAATCAAACACAAAAACACCTAATTTAGGGTCATTCAACCAAATCTTGGTAGCATACTCTTGTAAGTGCCTCGCCTGTAAGCTATTAGCAGTCAATAAGGAAAGATTAGCACTTTCTAATAATATCTTACCTTCGGTATTCATCTTTAATAAGCGAAAATTATTCTTGTCATAAAGCCAAATTTGATTGTCGCTCGATAGTGCCACAGCCTCAACATCCACCAAATCTAAGTCCCAAAGCACTACTTCCTTTGGTCTGGCGAGTGTTCTATCTAACAAAACAATCGTTTGATAATCGTAGTAAAAAACCATGATATTCATTGGATTGGTAACATCCACTTTTTGAATGTTGCCCAGCAACGCATTAGAAAACATAAACAACTGCCGCCCTGTCGAATCATATTTTATTAAGCGATTGTCCTCTGATACTACATAAATTTGTTGCAGTGCATCCACATATACTTGCTTCATCGGTTGCTCTAATGTGAAGAGTAACCTAGCCTCCTTTCGATTCTGCCCAATGCTCAAGTTCGATAGCAACAAAACAAACCCTACGCTTAAGACAGAACACCAATTAATTTTTATGCAACACTTCACTATCTTATTTTTTTGCGTCAGACTAAATAACGATAAATCTACAATACTATCATCAATAATAGCTAATCATTGATAAATGTAGCAACTAAATCCTCAAAGACATAGGTAGCATTTTCAAAAAATTAAGGCATCTATCATAATTTAATTCATAATAATTAACCCCCAAATTAATATTGGTGTAATACTCTTCCAAGTTGTCTTTGTAGTATTTCTCTGATTGTAATTTCCAAGAGCGACCATTCATTTTTTCTGCCAGAAACCATTTCTCTAGTAATCTTGCCGATCTTCCATTCCCATCCCAAAATGGGTGAAGATGAACAAATATTAAATGAATAAGGGAAGCATGATAAAAAATTTGATTTATTTCTATTTCTTTTTCAATTAAATATGCAATATCTTCAAAAAAAGTGTTCATTTTTTGTTTTACATAATCGGGTTCAATTGCTAGATAAACTAAACCATAATTATCAAACACTCCCATTCTATCCGTCCTATATTTTCCTCTTTTATCCTTTACCAACAAGGTCGTAGCCAGTTTTTTATGTGCTTTCAATAAGTTTGCTTCGGTCAATTTATTTGATTGAGCAAATTCATAAGCATGAATTAAATCCTCAATTTCTTTAATTTCCTTTTTGGGTTTGAAGGTTCTGCCAGCAAGCATGGAATTCATAAAAGAGTTCACATCTATAGTATTGCCTTCAATGTTGGCAGAATACACCGCCGATATTTTAGTGTTGTAGCCAAGATTTATTCTTTCATCAGAAAAATGGTAAGCGTGCCACCAATTTTTAATTTGGACTCCAATGGCTTCTTTATATTGATTTAGGTATTTATCGTCAATTATTCTCATACTCAGCTATCTCTTTTTTATTATTCCGACCCCTAATATACTACAAATAATGAATAAGATTTATTCACGCATCTGCCAAGCAGTCAACATTAACTTCGTTTAAAAGACAGCAAAACAAACATAAATTTGCAATAAATGAGGAACAATTGACCCTGCTGTTTAATGGTCTAGCCTGCCTCACCTTCATTCAAGCATAAAAAAGACTTCGCCCATGAATTTATTTATGAGCGAAGTCTTTTTTCTTCAATTAATGATGTACTTCAAATTATATAGCTAAATTAATGAAAAAATCCCCTTTTTGTAGGATGAAGTGCTCCATAAAGTTGAATATTGCGAATCATACCTGTATCGTCAAAAGAGCCGAAACCAATGTAGCCTGCCTCGTGGTGCTCGTCGTGTGTTTCCATTACAGGCGTTTCCATATCATCAAAAAAGACTTGAATTAAACCTGTTTTTACAGTACGAACAATTTTCACGCGATGCCATTCGCTGCCCCAGTTCACACCTGCGTTAGTCTTTTCAGCGATATTTTTTCTGGGTGCATCGTTCACTAAAAAGATATTGTGTGCATTGGGGTCTGCTACGGAAGCCATGTGAACGTAATAAAAGTTGGCGGCATCCTTAAAGCCAAAAAATAAACACATATCGCGATGCCCATATTCCCGACCAGTCTGTTTTAAATCAGCTTCCAAAATAAAATCTCCCACCCGATAATTTTTCAAAATAGCAATATTGAGTGGCGAGCGTACTCTTGGCTGATATTGACTTGCCCCAAAAAGCTCTAGGGTTTTATCCTCATTAACGCGCCAAGCATTAATATCAGTACATTCAAATTGATTGAGCGAAATGCCCCCTTCAGCGTCCGTCGAAAAAAGGAGTGGCAACTGTTGTGCCGCAAGACTTGTGTGCAGCAACAAAGCAAGCACAATAGGAAAAGTGGTCTTCATTGTTTTTTATCGTTTTGTTTAGTAATGCTTGTGCAAGTTAATAGCTTTTTGAAAATTTTGGCAGTTTACCATCATAAATTCGGTATTTGTAGCCAAGAACAAATATTTTAAAAAATGGCATTTACTTGTGCCCTACCAATATGTACCATTTTTAGGTTGCCTGTTTTTCTACCTTCATAGCTGAAATTGAGCCTTAAATTCCTGCCTAGCTGCCGATCCAAGGTGATGTTCCAAAGATAATTTTGTCCACTACGCAGACCATTTAACATAGCAAAAGCTGCGGGAGTACGCACATTGCCCTCAAAACTAACTTTAGCATAAGAAAAACGCATTTGTAGCGCAGTAGTAGCACTTTGATTGTAGGTTGTTTCTAGTGTGATGTTCTGTGTATTAAATCTTTCGTCCCCTGACTCATTTTGGCTCTGTCGAAACTGAAGTTCCATCACTGCTCGAAAAGTAGCGGAAGGTAGCCAAGTAAGTTGCGGCTCAATATTAAACTGACGAATGATATAATTCCGATTATTGAAAAACTCTGTTTGACTAATGCGTTGGCTTTGTGTGAGTTGTATTTGTGTGCTCCATTGTGTGGCAATATTCCAACGGCTTCTAAAGAAAGTTTCTTTTGCTTTGGTTTGCTCAAATCCTGCTGTTAATATTTTTTGCTGCTGATTGTTCTGATGCCCAATTTGGCTTTCCCATTTGATATGTCCTCTTTGAAAAAAAAGTGTATTTCTCGTAAATGCGTTTATTGCCACTAGAGCTGTATCTGGAATATTGAGTTGAAAAGGATTCCAAATAGAAACTCCATCTAAAACACCCGTTCTTCTTTGAATACGAATATTCGATTGCGTAGCCAATTTAGCCAAATGTTTTCGCCAATCTTCTTTTTTTTCCCAAATTATCTTTGGATTGATTTGTATATTCTGATTGTACTGCACTTGATTGCTTTTGATGAATTGGTCAGTAAAAATTGTAATACGTACGTAATCCGCATTATCCTGAAAATTAGCAACTTCAAATTCATTAATTTGAGGAACACCATCACTATTGTAGTCTATCCATTCATAAACGCCCGCGCCTTTTTGCACCTGCAAATAGTTGTATTCCACACGAGGTTCTTGACCAGAGCTAATTTCATAGATAGTCGTTGCACGCACAACACCTTTGTTGAGTTGAAGTGAATGATTAATGCGTCCAAGATAAGTAGATTGGGATTCCACCGCACTATTAGCACTACTAACGTTCAAATTGCGATAAGTTAAATTCCATTGCAATTGCGAAAGGCGTTGTTTATCCCAACGACCATTAAAATTCCATTCATTAGCCAATGAAAAAGGAAGATATTGCTCTTGAATAGGCTGATAATCATAGCGTTGACTAAATTGAATTTGATGTTGTAGGGATTGGTTTTCTGGACTGGCTAAAGCAACTCGATAGAGGTCATAATAAAAACTATTGATGCTGAGGGTATCTGTGTTCATCAATTGACGGCTATTTTTCTCCCGTTCGCCATAAAATTTTGCTTTCCAGCCATTTAATCGCTCAAAAGTTTTTTCAATATTAATTTTTGGACGAAAAAAATCATTTGTTTCATTTAACGATTGCGCTTGCAGAAAACTACCTTGAGCATCAATCAACCAATGATGTTGATTAAACTGCCATCTTGAAAAATGCTTAATTCCTTGATATACGCTATCTCGCAAGAAATGTCCAATCTCATACTCCAAATTACCAAATTGAGTGG
>DAITMC010000184.1:0-7222 GCA_036835365.1 Saprospiraceae bacterium | reverse complement strand
AAATAATTGGGACTGCTTGCTCTTGGATGGGGGTTGCTTTTTCAAAGCCCATAGAGTCTAAGCCTTCTAGCAGTCGTTCGTCTAAATTTAATTCTCTAAATGTCAAGTGTATATAATTTTAGGTCAAATGGCATTGACTTCTTTTAAACGCTAAGGTAATAAAATTGGTTGCATTATTGCTAGCCAACTTTATTCTTTTAAGATATGTCCCTCAAACTTTAAAGTTTAATTTTCATAATATGTTACCGATTATCTCGCTTTTGCAAATTATTTGCGTTTTCTGTACTACTAATTTTTTTAATACCAAAAAATAAAATTTGGCAAAATGAGCATTTAATTCATTTTTTTATTTTCCATATGGCTAATGTAACTCATAATGACTTCAAAATCGGCACGCGCCAATTTATCCATAGGAGGCATTTTGCTGTTGTAGCGATAAGATTGTGGTGCTTGAATGAATTGCCAAATATCTTCTTTAGCCCAATACGCCGTAATATTTTTAGGATAGTTTAACTCTGGACCCAAGCTACCGCCTACCTTATTTATTGAATGGCATTTCATACAGTTGGACTTGAACAATTCAAATCCAGCCAACAAAGCGGTATCCTGCTCAGGCATGGCATCTGCATATTGTGCGGAAGCATAACTCAATGCTATTTTATACAGCCCATAAGGCGTAGCTAATTCCTTTTTATCCTCCAACCACACTAAATAATAGGGTGTAAATTTATCTTTTACCTCATCTGTCCAAGCTGCACCTTGTACCGCTTCCTTATCACTAATAGCGATAAACCCTTGATTATCGGTCACTAACGAAAGTGGCATAGTCGGCTTATAGCCATCTACACACTCAAAAATCAAAATGGCTTCGCTAGTATCTATTTGATGAAGGGCTAAATATTTATTCAAAATGTAGTTTAAAGAAATTGCGCTATAATGTTTCGTTTGATTAAAATAAGTGTCTCGCTCAATGGTAACGTCTTGATGCTCCGCCAGTTCTAGCGGAACGATTTCCATTAAATCTATTTCATTATCCATCGGAGTAGCCTCAACACTCACAGCATCTACTTTTGGCGATTGGCAGGCACAGATAAAAAATAATAACAAAAGGTGCAAAGTTAGTTTCATCGTTTTTTATTTTGACGAATTGATATAATTTTATTGTGAATATAGGATTATTCAAAGAATATTTAGGGCGAACGTAGCAAATTTTAAGGTTAAAGACTTGAAATCAAAGTACGTTACTTGCCCACTATACTGTAAAGTGTTACCATTTCACCTTTTTACACGTTTGTCTTTATTTGATAGCTTGAGTACAGCATCAAAGTCGAAGTTAATTACGAAGCTGGTAGAGCGAATGAAGATAACATTCGCCAGCAATAACCACGATGTAATAGAAGAAACAAGGCAAAAAGCGGTAAATCGCGAAGGGATGCCATATATTGTAGCAATTAGTTTATAGTAGAAGATTGACAAAATCATCCTTTTTACAATAGAATATAGTCTAAATTGTGCTGTTTTTTATAACTTTGTGTTATGAATTTGAATTTTGTACACTACTTCGGCAAATATGTTTTGATGATGCGCAACGTAATTGCGCGTCCAGAAAAGTTTTCGATGTACTATAAAGAAACGATGCGCCAAATGAATGATATTGGTATCGGTTCTTTGGTTATCGTAGGTATTATTTCCGTTTTTATTGGTGCAGTTACTGCCGTACAGTTTGCCTACCAGTTGTCTAGTTCTTTTGTCCCTATGTGGTATATTGGTTATATCGTTCGGGATATTGCTATTATCGAGATGGCACCAACTATCACTTGTCTTGTATTGGCAGGGAAAGTGGGTTCAAATATGGCAGCAGAAATTGGCGGAATGCGCCAAAAAGAACATATTGATGCCATGGAAATTATGGGCGTAAATACAGCGGCTTACTTAATCTTACCCAAGTTGATAGCTGCCTTGGTTGTTATTCCTATTTTAGTAGCCTTTTCTTGTTTCATTATTCCTATAGGCGGTTATCTTTCCAGTGTACCAACAGGCATTTTGACTGACTCAGAGTATATTCAAGGGTTACGTTCTTTTTTTGATAGTTTCTTTGTGTTTATGATGTTTGTGAAAGCATTTGTTTTCGCTTTTATTATTGTTACTGTTTCTTGTTTTCAAGGTTATTACGTAGAAGGCGGAAGCATAGAACTAGGCAAAGCTAGCACTAGAGCCGTCGTATTTAGTGATATTCTTATTCTTCTAGCTGATTATCTAATCGCTTTATTATTAACGACTTAATACCTTAGACAAAAGTCAAGAAGTTTTGTTGTTAATCATGGGTAAAAGAAGGAGAGCAATGACACCAAACAAAACATTACAACCGATTTGAACGGAGAAAAAAAGAATGTTGGCAAAGGAAAAACCATCACTTTGTGCTACCCCATAAATACCTAGAGCGACCATCACTAAACCTTGATAGGCACCCATACCTCCAGGTGAAGGGATGACCACTCCCAAAGCACCAAATACCATCACCATTAGACCTACTACTGGGGTCAAATGACTAGTTGGAGCAAATGAAAAGAAAGCCAGATAAGTCATTAAATAATACATTAGCCAAATGTTGAGACTATGCAAAATAAATAGCGAAGGATGCTTTAACCTTTGTATAGTCTGGATGCCTTCCATAAAACCTTTTAGCAAGTTGCTTACTTTTCGACCGAGTTTGCTGTTTGTAATTTGCTTTCTCAATAACCCAATACCAGCTAGCCCTAATATTCCGATACCTGCCACTAAGAAAACCTTGCTGAAAGAAGCATTGCCGTTGAAGGTAGCGTTTTCAGAAAGGTAGCTCCAAAGGGTATTGAAAGCAAAAATAAAAGCCAATCCAATCACAAAAAGTAGAAGTAGTAAATCCATCATTCGATCCACAACAACCGTGCCAATTGTTTTTTCTACCGGAATCTTTTCATAGCGAGAAAGTGTCCCTGCTCTGATGACTTCGCCAATTCTAGGAAAACCTAAGTTGGCAAAATATCCTAACATAATGGTTAAGAAAGCATTATAAAATTTCACTTTATGCCCTAGAGCGCCCAAAAGCATTTGCCATCGCAATGTTCTACTGATGTTGCTGATACCAAATGCAATAAAAACCATTCCAATCCAAAAGAAATTAACAGATTTGAAATCAGTCCATATTTTTTTCAGCAAATTACAATCTGTAACGGCAATTCCTTCTTCTTGACAATAGATTTGATAATTAGAATTTTGCTTGTTGTAAAGCAAATAAAGAATAGAAAAACCAATACCTGCGAAAAGTAATGCTTTTAATAAATTTAAAAAGAACTGTTTTACTTGCATCTGTCTATATGAATCAAAATAGTGGTAGGTAATGCTACCAATTTCTTGGGTGAATAAAATTATTTTGGTCAGGATGTACTGTTATGGGTTGAAATTGCTTCGCCTCCTCCATACTCATAAAAGCATAAGAAATAATGATGATAATATCTCCAATTTGTACTTTTCGGGCTGCCGCTCCATTAAGACAAATAATACCAGAATTGCGTTCTCCCCTGATTACGTAAGTCTCAAAACGTGCACCGTTGTTATTGTTGACAATTTGTACGCGCTCGCCTTCTAGTATATTAGCCGCTTCCATGAGTGCCTCATCAATTGTGATGCTTCCTTCGTAGTTCAAGTTTGCCTCTGTTACTGTGGCGCGATGTATTTTAGACTTAAATCTTTGTATTAGCATAATTTTTGTTTTTTTGACGCAAAAGTAGTTCTTTTGAATATTGCGGTCAAAAAGGAAATAATATCAATTAAACAACCAGGTGCTGTAAAGTCAACATTTACTTTAATAAAATATTGTCTATCAAACGAATATCTCCTAAATAGGCAGCAACGCAAGCCACTATAGAAGGGGCATCTAAAAAAGACTGAACAGGTACTAATGTTTGGGCATTAACCACTTCAAAGTAATCTACGTTGAATCCCGAAGCAGTTAGCTTAGCACTTGCTAGATGCTTTAGCTCTTTCAACGGTATTTGTTTAGCTCTAGTTTTTACTTCCTTTAGAATTTTATACAAAATAGGCGCAATTTCTCTTTGAGCAGGTGTGAGCAACCTGTTTCGTGAACTCATAGCTAGACCATCTATGTCGCGCATCGTTTCACAAGAAATTAACTGGATTGGGTATTCCATTTGTTCCAGCATTTTTCCAATAATGGCTTGTTGCTGAAAATCCTTTAAGCCCATATACAACCGATTGGGCTTAACGATGCTCAGAAGTCGGTACATCACTTTGATAACACCATTGAAATGTCCTGGTCGGAATATTCCTTCCATCACTTCCGTTAATGAACCAAAACTAAAATTAGGTAGCAATAAATCATCGTCTGGGTATATTTCTTTTACAGAAGGCAGAAAAACGACATCTACTTTTGCTGCTTGCAATAGCGATAAATCAGCCGCTTCTGTTCTTGGATAACGGTCTAAATCAAGCGCATCATTGAATTGTTTTGGATTGACAAAGATGCTACAAATGGTGTAATCTTTGTTTAGTTTAGCGCCATTGACAAGCGATATATGTCCCTCATGTAAGGCACCCATAGTAGGAATGAAGCCAATTTTATGATCGAACAATTTGGCTTTTGCAAGATGGGTAGTCAATTCTGCTACAGTTCTGAAAATGAGCATAGACAATGCTTAAAGTGGTTTATAATTTTGTATTTTATGCGCATCCCAAGATGAATCGCTGCAAAATATGATTGAAAAACGAAGCACAAATATAGTTTCCTGCTACTCATCTTTGCATAATTAGTTATTTTTTTTATTTATCTTTGCGAATGTTTTTGATTTGGCATTGCTGTTCCTACTACCCTTTGGTTTGTCAAAGACAAATAAAAAGTGAACTAAGAGCAGGCGTATTTAGAAAAGCATATGCCATTTGTTCATCAGCATGACTAAAAAGCCAAAATATAAATTTTATCAACCAATTTGTAATGGTACATTGGTTCAATCCAACCATTACAATATCACTAAAAGTTAAACTCGTTCTATGAGCAAAAAAAAAGTGCTGATTGTAACGCAGGAAATGAATCCTTATACAGAGCTTACTGAAATTTCTGCGATTGCTAGAAAATTATCTCAACAAATACAAGACGAAGGAATGGAGATTCGAGTGCTAATGCCTCGATACGGTACCATCAACGAAAGAAGGCATCGCCTCCATGAGGTGGTTCGACTTTCAGGGATGAATATTATTGTTGATGATGATGATTTTCCATTAATTATCAAAGTAGCTTCTTTGCCAGGAGCTAGAATGCAAATCTACTTCTTGGATAATGATGACTTCTTCAAGCGAAGACAAATGTTTGAGGATGACCAAGGAAAACCTTTTGATGACAACGCTGACCGCATGATTTTTTTCTGCAAAGGTGTACTAGAAACAGTGAAAAAATTCGGTTGGGCACCCGATATTATTCACTGTCATGGATGGATCACTAGCCTGCTGCCACTCTATGTAAAGACGGCTTACCATCACGACCCATTGTTCCAAGATGCTAAAGTAGTTTATTCTCTTTATAGCCAAACGGTAGAAAGTTCGTTTCCCGAAGAATTTAGTGAGAAAGCCTCCATTAACAACCTAGAAGCTAAAGATTTAAAGGCTTATCAGAATGGAGATGTTATCAACTTGCACGCTGGTGCTATAGAATTTTCTGATGCGGTTATTATTGGTGATGAACACACATCGGAACAGTATCAAGAAATAGCGCAAACAGCAGGAAAGGCAGTAATGCCATTACAGGAAGCAGAGCACTCATTCGGCGAATACATTAATTTCTATCATACTTTACTAGAAGAAAAAGTAGCGTCTTGATATTACTTTGCAAAAGCATAGCGAAAATTGACTTCCAATCTTCGCTATGGCTTTCGATAAAATAAACCATCCAGTGTTATTATTACCCCATAATTAAAATTCCTTATCATTTTCATATCTCTTTCTTGTAGTTAGATACAACTCTTTTCTACTTTTGCATCACATTGGGTTATGGATTAAAAATGCCCATCCGTTACTTAAACTAAGCGATACATGAATTATCACCTGATTTTACTTTTTGCCTTATTGTCAATATTTTTGTTCAACGCTTGCAATGACGCATCTGTTATAGGTCTTGAAGTAGTTGAAAATGAGCAAGTTGATGTTCAGGTAAAAGAAGACATTCCATTTATTTTAAGCACTATACCTGGAGATTCACTTCAAGTTTTTTCTCCCATTTTGAGATTAAATAACTATTTCTGTGGTGAAATGATCGACCCTATTTTTGGTAATACCAGTGCAAGTATTTTTTCAGAACTAGCGCTAGGTGTAAATAGCCCCCCTTTTGTGCAGTCAAGCCTAGGTTTTGAAATACGTGCTATTTACCTCTTGCTACCTTATCGAGCCGATGCAGTCTATGGAGACACCACAGAAACTTATTCCATTGAGGTATTCAGAATGCGAGAACGCATGAATAGAAACACTACTTATTTCTCTGACCAGACTTTCCAAATATTCGAGGAACGCGCGCTTGGGGAATTAACATTTCAGCCAAGACCATTAACTCAAAATTCGACTTACCTAGCTAGTGTTTCACAAACAGCCAGTGTGAATTACTTACAAGTGCCGCTGACTGATGCCTTTGGCGATTTATTACTCCAACTAGATACCACGGTCTATGCCAATGATTCTACTTTTATAGATTTTTTTAATGGTTTGCATATCCGAATGAAAACGCCGACCAATGGAATGTTAAGTTTCAACTTAAACGATTTGAATGCTGGTGTTCACATGATTTATGATACCATCGCCCCATTTGATTTAGATGCTACCCGAACGCGAGATTATTTTTTCCCTTTTACCTCTTCAAGAGGTGTTAGAACTGCTAAACTGGTCAATTTTAAGCATAATTATGATGGCACACCAGTACAAGTTGCCTTAGAAGAAGAAGGCGACAACAAACAAGCGTTTGCTTTTTTGCAGGGTATGACAGGAACAAACATTAAGGTGGTCTTTCCAAATCTCGCTGATTTGAAAGGATTGGTTGTTAACCAAGCTATTTTAGAGCTACCCGTAGTGGAGCTACCCAACTCAAAATCTGATATTTTTACACCAATTGAGCAAATAGTTGCTTTCAAAAGGGTGAGCGAACAAGAGGCCGTTTTGTTTAATCAACTTATTCCCTTTAGAGGAGTTC
>DAITMC010000183.1:0-7336 GCA_036835365.1 Saprospiraceae bacterium | reverse complement strand
CCACTTGATGTGGCTTACTATCCTGCCAGAGCAGCTTTCCGTAATTTTGAGAAAACACCAGAAGCAAAAGCAGCCAACGAACCTGTCATGCGCGTTATTTATTCTCGTCCAGCAAAGAATGAGCGTAAAATTTTTGGAGAATTAGAAAAATTTGGAACAGTATGGAGAGTAGGGGCTAACGAAGCCACTGAAATTCAATTCTTTAAGCCTGTTCGTCTCAATGGTACGGCTATTCAAGCAGGCAGATATAGTCTTTATGCACAATTAGCTGAAAAAGAATGGACTATTCATATCAGTACTGATGTAGATGGTTGGGGAGCTTATGCGTTCAATCCGGAAGTCAGTACCGTAGCAAAAATTACGGTTCCAACTCAGGCTACACCATCAGTAGTTGAAAATTGCTCTATTCTATTTGAAAAAGTAGAAGATGGCGTGCATATGATTATTGCTTGGGATGACACTATGGTGCGTGTTCCATTTCAGCTCTAAATAGTACTGTCCGCATTTCATATCTGAAAAAGAAGTAAAGGGGAAAGTACATTTACCTTTTTTTAAAAAAGTAAAAAATACATAAAGTCCAACCATTATCGGGTTGGACTTTTGTATTTAAAGTGTCGGGTGATTTCCAGAAATAAATAATCGCTTCAAAACGAAGACCAAAAATAAGTTAGCTGGTTAAAGCGAGCTAATTTATTCGACGAACGCGCTTAATTTAAGCATTGAAATAAATATTTTTTGCTACCTTAGTTTAGGCAACAAAACGACAACACAACAATGAGCACCAATTCTTATCTTTCTCAACTAGATGAACCATATCGCCTCACGCATGCGCAAATCCATTTTTTTCAGGAAAACAAATTCATTAAGCTCAAAGAAGTGCTTTCGCCCGAAGTGCTGCACTATTTTAATAAAGTGATTACGCAACAAGTAACTGCGCTCAATACGAAACAGATTCCGCTGGAACAGCGCGATACTTATGGAAGAGCTTTTTTACAAATCATGAATTTATGGACAAGAAGTGAATTAGTCAAGCAATTGGTGTTTAGTAAGCGTTTAGCAAACATTGCAGCGGATTTGATGCAAGTTAATGGTGTGCGCCTATACCATGACCAAGCCTTATACAAAGAACCGAGTGGCGGCTTCACGCCTTGGCATGCCGACCAATATTACTGGCCACTGCACAACGACAATGCAGTAACAGTTTGGATTCCACTGCAAGCTACTCCTTTAGAAATGGGACCACTTCAGTTTAGTGTAAAAAGTCATACTTTGGTGCATGGTAGAAATTTGAAAATAAGTGATAATAGCGAAGAAAAAATAGGTAAAGCCTTGCGTATCAACAATTTTGAACAGGTAAACGAACCTTTTGATTTAGGGGAAGTAAGTTTTCACTCTGGTTGGATATTTCATCGTGCAGGACCAAATCAAAGTCAACAAATGCGCAAAGTAATGACTATTATTTATATGGACAAAAACATGCGATTGAAAGCACCAGAAAATGAAAACCAGCAACTGGATTGGGAAACGTGGTGTCCTGGCGCAAAGATAGGTGAGGTGATTGATACCGCACTCAATCCTGTGTTGTATGCTGGTGAGGCATAAGGAAATAAAAAGCAGTGAAAAGGGTTCTCCATTATTCCAAAGATGAAATTTGTGAGCGTTTTTTACCTCACCGATGGAAGCAGTGTTGATGGCACGAAAGTAGTAAAAGAGCGGAAGGTAGTTTCATGCGTGTTTACGCTGCCTCGTAAAATAGGCCGTTCAATCGAGTAGCAAAATGGTGCCTTGCAAGGTTTCTTGCCATCCATCTAAATATTCAACTTCGGCAGTCCACAAATAAGTACCTTTGGTCGCAACGTTGCCTTGGGCAGTGCCGTCCCAACCAAATTGAGCATTATTGATAGGGATGTTATAACGCTCAAATACTACACCTCCCCAGCGATTAAAGATGCTAAGGCGCTTTACAGTTGCGGTGTTGGAAATCCCTTGAAGATAAAATACTTCATTGGAGGTGTTACTAGAAGGTCGAAATACATTAGGTGCGTAAATTGTGCGAACAGGTAACACTTCGATTCGGACAGCATCCTCAAGCACACAATTTTCTTTATCTGTAATTTGTACATAGTAAGTATTGCTTTGTACCGCAGTCAAGCTGGGTGAGCGGCAATCCTGACAACTCAAATCGAATGCTTGCTCACTTGACCATTCGATAGATGTAACGACTAAGTTTGTTTCAAAAGGCAGCGTCAACGGTGTACCCTGCCGAACAGTTTGGTTCTGTACTAATTTGAGTGTTGGTGTAGGAGGAAATATAATATCAATGGTGTCATTCAAGGTGGCACATTCTGTTTGGATGCTTACCCAATATTGACCAGGCAAAGTTGTTGTAAATTGACTTTGTGTAGAGCCGTCGCTCCAAATAAAGGTAGCATTTTGGATATTGGGAGTAATAGTAGCTTGTTTTTTCTCACAATCGAATCGCAAGAACTTCGATACATCAAATTCATTAGTATGCCTAATACGCAGCACGTTAGCGTCGTTCGGTGCAGGTGTGTGAGGATTATCAGAGTGCATTGTTTCACCTAGTCCTAAAGGTAATTTCGCCAATGTAGCCTGAGTGCTAATGCTGGTTTCAACGCTTTCTTTTAGCCTTACTTGTATCGTAATGATATTCTTGCCCATCAACATATCCAGTCGAGGTATGAATAAGCGGTTAGTGCCTTCTCCACTTTCCACTGTGGCTAATGTGAAGGTGCGATTGGTCATTGCTTGAATGGTGAAGTTTTCAGGCAACACGTCTTCAAAATCAATGGTTCTGCCTACGCCACTTTTATTAATGATCTCATATTGAATCGTAATTTCATCACAGCTATTCACTATTTCTGGCGTGATGGTTCTTGTGAAGGTAATGGTATGAGGACAAGAGCAGCCATCGCTATAACGTCCTTTCGTACCTACATCAATAGGAGTCATACTCCCTCTAATTTTGTCAATTGCGTAGAGCGTGCTTTGTTCTGACTCGTTACTGGAGCCGTAGCCAAACAAGTTGCCTTGACGGTCAAAAAATAAGCCTTCCAGAAATGGTGATACTTTTTGGTGTTGATAATGCTGAATGGTGCTACCATTAATGGTCACAATTTGGCGATTAGCTTTGTCGAAAGCATAAACAGCAGTAATGGTTGGGTCTGCCACAAAATCAGTAATCAGCGTGGGGAGACCAGATATAATGGAGCTTAAGCCAGCATAGTGCCTTGGTGTGAATAGGCTAATACGATAAATCGCTACGTCTTGACCTTTTTGTTTGTCTGTTCCAACTACTGTAAGATGTGTACCTTGAGGGTCAACATCGCCCGCCCAATATTCTAGTGAGGTATTAAGTGCTTCTGGCACTCCCAGCGATTCTATGTTACCTTCTGCATCTATTTTCAGTAGTTCTTTAGTATCAAAATCCAAACCATAAAGGTGCATATCTCGAATACTCATGCCTAATGCTGTAACTTGACGCTGTGGCTCACTTATTGGGATAATTCGTTTTTGAACAGTGCCACTCAGCGTCATGTCAATTTCTTGCAATACGCTTTTGTTATCCACTACCATAATAATATAAAATTTGCTATCACACTGGAAAGGGGTGGTTGCCATAATCATTTGAGACCAAAGCATGAATGGTAATAAGGATAAAACAAATTTCATGAGATAAACATTGATGATTAGCGAATAAAATTAAGTAATTATTTGTTGCGATAAAACAGGAAATTGTCAAATTATGTAATTGTAGTAGTTAAAGTTTGCATTAGGGTAGAGTTAAAAACCCCTCCTTACTCGCAATACAATTTGCTAAAGCACAGTATTTAGAACAAATACGAAGGCTCAACAGATGAAAGAATGAATGCTGTAAGTTTTACGCTATTTTTCCTTTTTAGCAATCAACCATAGTCCTAAAAAGGTCAACATACCATTTAAGGCTAAAGTCAAAAAACCAATGTTTACATTTTGGGAAGCTAGCCAAGTGTCCAACACATAAGTCATTACTGGTGCTGCAATACAAACAACAGGTACTAAGGCGTTGCGCAAATACAACTTAGTGAACATACCAAAACTAAATAGTCCAAGTAGCGGTCCGTAGGTGTAGCCTGCTATTTGAAATAGTTTATTGATGACCGAATCGTTATTGATGGCATTAAAAATGATGATGACAATAAACACTAGGACGGAAAATCCAATATGTACAAAGAAGCGCGTTCTTTTTTTCGTAGCTTCGGGGAGTGGTCTTCTTTCCAAATTGAGGAAATCTACACAGAATGAAGTCGTTAAGGCGGCTAGTGCTGAATCAATACTAGAGTAAGCGGCAGCTATTAAACCCAATAGGAATAAAATGCCCACAAAAGCAGGTAGATGTTGCAATGCAAGCGTTGGGTAAAGCTCATCAGTGCGCAGCATCGGCTCGAAATTGATGTCCGCGGCATAAAGGTACAACATAGCGCCTAGAGTAAGAAAAAGTAAATTAACGACAATTAATACGCTGCTAAAGGTAAACATATTTTTTTGGGCATCTTTCAAATTTCGACAGGTGAGGTTCTTTTGCATCATATCTTGGTCAAGCCCTGTCATTACAATGGTGATGAGCGCACCACTGATAAACTGTTTGAAAAAGTTGTTAGGGTCTTCCCATCCTTTTTCAAAGAAAAACATCTTAGAATATTCGCTTTCTGCTACGCTGGTGATGAGTTGACCTATGTTTTGATTCATCGCTTTGCCAACATATATAATGGTGAATACTACTGCAATAAGCATAAAACTGGTTTGTAGTGTATCTGTCCAAACAATTGTCTTTATTCCTCCTCGAAATGTGTAAATCCAAATGAGCAAAATCGAAATAGCAACGGTTGCCCAAAACGGAATGCCATAAGCGTTCATCACAAAACGCTGCATAACTAAGGCCACTAAAAAGAGGCGAAATGCGGCACCAATGATGCGAGAAATGATGAAAAAAGCAGCACCAGTTTTGTAAGAAGACACACCGAGCCGATCTTCGAGGTAGCTATAAATAGAAGTCAATTTGAGGCGATAGTAAATGGGCAGTAACACCAGTGCAATAACAGCATAGCCCAAAAAGTAACCAAAGACAATTTGCATATAGGAGAACTGGATATTTTGTCGAACAGTGGCTTGTCCAGTGAGCTGCTCCATAAATTCTGGAGTAGCCCCTACTACACCAGGAATAGAAATGAAGGTGACCCCTGAAAGGGACGAGCCAATCATGCCAAAGGCAACGATAAACCAAGGCGATTTGCGACCAGCTATGTAGAAATCTTCGTTGCTCACGTTCCTTGAGGTAAAAAAGGAAATGATGATAAGCAAAAAAAAGTAGCACAATACGATGCCTACAATAAGGTTTGGTGAAAGTTCTAGCATAGGTGGCTGATTAAAATTGTTTAGCAAAACTAAATTTTAAACTCAAAAATCTAGCTAATTTGCCGAAAGGGTTTATTTACTGTTCGCATTTTTGCATTGAAATGGAAGAATGATTTGGCTACGCCCAATACTTATTCCTTATTCTTTCCAATCACAATATCAATTTGCTGCCTCAATCTTTTGCTGTCTTTGGGGTTAAGGCGGATAGCTTTGCCTACGTTTTGTACTTCTATATTTGTGATATTTACATCTTTGCGTAGCAATTCTCTAATACTATCCACCTTTGTAGAGGCATCATCAGAATAGTAATAAATTTTAGTGCTTTCCGTCGCACGTTTATCATGTACGACATCGCTGAAGGCGTATGCTTTCATGCCCATACCACGAAGCGCACTTTCTGTAATGCCCACACGATTGTCGTCGTCCATGGCGGCAGAAGTGATAGTAGCAACATAAGTATCGGTATCTACTGAATCGCGCAAACGAGGAGTAAGGTCGCTTGTAGCTACGGGATGCTTTTGGTAAAAATCAGGACGCACATAAACATTGAGTTTATCGTAGTTTCGGCTACTGGAGAATCCAATTTCAATCATGTTCAACCCCTCTGTAAATAGTGTCTCGGGGATGCTATAAGCCGTGAAAAGAAACTCCCATTCTAGCTCTGGGGTCGTTTTGACTAACTTAGCCGCATCTTTAAATTTTAGCCCTTCTACAATAATGTTGAGGGGTTCTCGCTTTTTTGCAATGGCATTTTCAGCGTAAATATATATGACCGAATCACCATAGGTGATAATTGGATTCTCGATGATAAAACGAGGTTGTCTTGCGGCAAATAGGGCTTTTACCTCAGGATAGAGTAAAGGAATGAGGGCTAAGATGATTGGTAGCAGAATCATCTGCCACACTTTTAACTTAAAATTTTGTTTTTTTTCTCTTTCTTCTGGATTTGGCATAGCTCGTGAGTTGAATAAAACGACATAAGAACACGAAAATAGAAAAATGATAATCATTTTAACGACGTACAACCAACTTTAATATGTTTTTTGTCAAATTTAGCGTAATTCCATAATAACAATAAATACTTTCTGATTCAAATTATTCAAATACATATTTATTAGTGTTCAGACATTATTTTGCAATTGCGAAAAGTTTCATTGAAGTATATGTCGTATTTGTTCAACAAAAGCCAAGTTCAATAAAACTGTTGAACTTTTTTACAAAGGCTAGTCCTCTGTTTTGTTGAATAAAAGATAGGAAAAACGTCAAAAGAGTTAACTATTTTATGAAACTTTCAATAAATTATGAAAATTTATGATTTTACAAATAGTATGAATTCGTAAATACAAACCTTGTTTTTTAAGGGGTTTTGTCTTGTTTCATAGGTGTTTGAGTGCTTTTGCCAATTGACAGACTAAAAAATGTTTAACTTTTATTTGTTATTTATTAAACAGTTTACTACTTTTGAATTGTAATTGTAAACAGATAAAGAAAAATTATTTCGATGATGTCCACAACAGAATTTAATGATAAGTTTGACAGTATGTCAGCAATTTTAAACTCCTTTGCTTATAATTTGACCAAGAATGTGGAAGATGCTAAAGACTTGTATCAAGAGACAGCATTCAGAGCAATGACCAATCGAGAGAAATTTCGCCCAGGCACAAATTTCAAAGCTTGGTTATTTACGATTATGAAGAATATCTTCATTAACAACTACAGAAAAAAAGTGAAGTCCAATACTATCATGGATTCTACGGATAATCTTTTTTATATCAACTCCGGAGATACAATTATTTCTAACGATGGTGAATCTGACATTATGATGAAAGAGCTTAACACAATGATAGAAGTGCTAGATGATAGCATAAAAATACCCTTCTTGATGCACTATCGTGGCTATAAATATCAAGAAATCGCAGAT
>DAITMC010000182.1:4199-7366 GCA_036835365.1 Saprospiraceae bacterium | reverse complement strand
TTTTTTAGTGGTTTTGACTATTTTGAGCAAAATTTCGGGGTTGTGCAACAGGCACACCACCTACCCAAAAGGCGGGGTTTCGTGCTTCGCTGACACATTTGTGGTAGCCTAAAGTTCAGTTCTCCGAATGAAGTTTAGTGGTAAAAATCCCGCCCTTCAAGTAGCTGCAAACCGTCAAACAATCAAACATTACATCGCTCATTGTGGAATTTTATAGGGGCGCAAATTTTCTAGTTCCTCATCGGTAAAAATTCTTGAAACGGTTAAGAAGCGAAGTCCAAGCGGAATTTCTAAAGAAAAGCTGGCACCTCGCCCCTTCACTACATCTATCGTAATTTGTGTATGTTTCCAATATTCAAATTGATCGCGCGACATATAAAAGTCGCAACCGTGAATGTTACCTATCCAAACATCGGTTTCGTTGACCATCAACTCACCTTCCGAAAAACACATAGGAGCAGAGCCATCGCAGCAACCACCACTTTGATGAAACATAAGCGTTCCATGTCGTTGTTGTAATTGCTCGATGACTTTTTTAGCTGCTTCTGTAACTAATACGCGTTCTACCATAATTTTATTTGACTTGGACTAAAAGAAGCCAAGTGCATTTTTGTCATAAGAAATTAACATATTCTTAGTCTGGCGATAGTGCCCAAGCATCATCTTATGATTCTCGCGACCAATTCCAGATTTTTTATACCCTCCAAATGGCGCATGTGCTGGATAGTTATGGTAGCAATTGACCCAAACTCGCCCTGCTTTGATGGCTCTGGATACTTGATAGGCTTGGTGCATATCACGCGTCCAAACACCTGCCCCCAAACCATAAAGCGTATCGTTCGCTATCTCAATGGCTTCTGCTTCGTCCTTAAAAGTAGTAACACAAACTACTGGTCCAAAAATTTCTTCTTGGAATACTCTCATTTTGTTATTCCCCTTCAAAATAGTAGGTTGAATGTAAAAACCACCTTCTAAACCTTCATTGTAAGCTGCCTCACCGCCTGTCAACACCTCACAACCTTCTTCTTTACCAATAGAAATGTAGCGAAGTATTTTTTCATACTGATCACTTGAAGCCTGTGCCCCCATCATGGTGCTTGGATCAAGAGGATGCCCTAATTTGATGGCTTTAGTACGCTTAATCACACGCGCTATGAAGCGGTCGTAAATATCTTCTTGTACCAATAATCTTGAAGGACAAGTACATACCTCACCTTGATTTAAGGCAAACATAACTGCACCCTCTAAGCATTTGTCAAAAAACGCATCATCAGCTTCCATGATACTGCTAAAAAATACATTCGGTGATTTACCGCCCAACTCCAAAGTAACAGGAATAATGTTTTTGGAAGCGTACTGCATGATTAATTGACCAGTAGTGGTTTCACCAGTGAAAGCTATTTTGTTAATTCTTGGGCTAGAAGCCAATGGCTTACCTGCTTCTATACCAAACCCATTGACCACATTCAACACACCTGCTGGCAAAATGCCTTCAATTAATTCCATCAAAATCAAAATACCAACTGGAGTTTGTTCTGCTGGCTTCAATACAACACAATTGCCTGCTGCCAAAGCGGGTGCAATTTTCCAAGCAGCCATCAAGATAGGAAAATTCCAAGGTATGATTTGACCTACCACACCAAGTGGTTCTGGAACATTGACGCAAACTGTATTGCTATCTAACTCACTTACAGAGCCTTCTTCCGCACGAATAACACCAGCAAAGTAACGGAAATGGTCAACCGCTAAAGGTAAATCCGCTGCTCTAGTTTCTCTCAATGCTTTACCATTGTCCCAAGTTTCTGATCTGGCTAACACTTCGAGATTTGCCTCCATGGCGTCAGCAATCTTCAATAATAAGTTACTGCGGTAGGTAGCAGAAGAATTGTTCCATTGAGGTGCCGCAGCCCAAGCTGCATCAATAGCTAAGTTAATATCTTCTTCCGTTGATCTTGGTATTCTCGTAAATACTTGACCATCCACTGGGGAGGTATTTTCAAAATATTCCCCACGCACAGGCGGAGTCCATTTTCCACCAATATAATTTTCGTATTGATCTTTAAATCTAGGTTTTTCTACTGCATTACTTGCAGTTGTTAGGACGTTGCTCATAATTTATACTTTTAAAATCGTTATATAATAAAATGTAATCAAAATAATAATTATAAAATACACTATCGTTTTGATTGATACAAAATTATATACTAAAAATGAAAAACGTTTGTACAATCCTATCAAAAATTGTAACAATACTCGCAATCATTTGGATTTTCTATATTTGAATTGCTATTTTTTACCATATCAAGACACAAACCCAACTTTTATTTTGTAATTTAGCTTAAAGAAACAAAAAACATGAACTTATCTAGAGCCTTTTTTGAAGAACGACGATTAGAAACGTTGGTAGAAAATAAAACTTCTTACACGTTACAACACGCAGAGATGCACATTTTTGAGACCCATCAACAGGCAGAGCAAGTATTGTTGCAGTTTGACCAGCCTGTACTAGCTACAATGCTAGTTGGTAAAAAGGTGATGCACCTCAACAAACATAAGTCATTTGAATTTTTGCCCGGCGAATCTTTGATTTTACCTGCCCAAGAGTTGATGTGTATTGATTTTCCTGAAGCAGACCTTCACAATCCTACCCGTTGCCTAGCAATGACGATTGCAAAAGAAAAAATTCAGGAAGTCGCCATGCTAATGAATGAGAACATGCCAAAAGCAGAGCAAGAGGAATGGCAATTTTTAGCACACAATTTTCACTTTACTAATGACATTGCCATTCATAAAATCATTCATCGTTTGCTGTTCTTGTTTACTGAAAATCATCCTTCCAAGGAAGTATTTTTAGATTTTTCGCTTCGCGAATTGGTCATCAGAATACTACAAACCGAACGAAAGGAATACCACACCACACAATCCTTCATTTCAGAACAAGACAATAGATTGACTTATATTATCAAATACATTAGAGAAAATTTGGATAAGCCACTAACCGTTGAAGAACTCAGCCGAAAAGCCTACATGAGTGAATCGCACTTTCATAGGGTGTTCAAGAATGAACTGGGCATCTCACCAATTGATTATATTAATGAGGAACGCGTCAACTTAGCCACAAAATTGCTCAAGGACACTCAAAAAAAAGTAAAGGAAGTTTACATGGA
>DAITMC010000182.1:0-4099 GCA_036835365.1 Saprospiraceae bacterium | reverse complement strand
CTTGGGCATTGCCACCCAAAAGTAATCGCTGCCGCCAAAACCCAACTCGACACCTACCTACATACAATGGTATATGGTGAATATGTGCTTGCGCCGCAAGTGAAACTAGCTCAGTTAATGGCAGCCCATCTTCCTGATAGCCTCAATAGTGTTTATTTTGTCAACTCTGGAAGCGAAGCCACTGAAGGAGCAATGAAGTTAGCTAAGCGCGCTACGGGTCGCTATGAAATAATAGCTTGCTATCGCGCTTATCATGGCAGCACACAAGGTGCAGCTAGTTTAATGAATCCTACAACGTTCACACAGGCATATTATCCATTGTTGCCCAACATTAAACATATTGACTTTAATTGTGAGTATTGTTTACATCGAATTACCGAAAAAACGGCTGCCGTTATTGTCGAAACAGTGCAAGCCGAATGGGGCGTGAGAGTACCCATCAACGATTATTTAAAAAAATTGCGTCAGCGATGCGATGAGGTCGGCGCTTTACTTATACTTGATGAAATACAAGTGGGTTATGGCAGAACTGGCTCGCTTTGGGCGTTTTCACAATATGATGTTGTGCCAGACATATTGCTACTAGCTAAGGCGATGGGCGGCGGAATGCCTATCGGTGCTTTTGTAGCTAACCAAAGTTTGATGGCAGCCTTATCCAATCATCCTATTCTTGGGCATATTACTACTTTTGGGGGGCATCCTGTAAGTTGCGAAGCGGCTCATGCTACCTTGCAGGTGCTACTAGAAGAACACTGGATTAAGGACATTCCTAAAAAAGTAGATTTATTTAAACAGTTACTTCAACATAGGGCTATTAAAGATTTTAGAACGGCAGGTTTTTTAATGGCACTGGAATTAGATAACTTTGAACAAGTGCAACAAGTGGTTCAAGCGTGCTTGAGACGAGGCGTTATTGTAGATTGGTTTTTATTTAATGACCGCAGTTTACGCATCGCACCTCCACTTATTATCTCAGAAGCACAAATCCAGATTGCTTGTACTACAATCTTAGAAAGCCTTGATGAAGTGTTTAACTAATACACTTTTTCTGCTTTTTTCAGCCAAATTCCCCAAGTTCTGTCAAAGGCATGTACTTTCTCGGTAAGTTGATTATCGTTACTTACTACTTCGTAACCTTGATTTTTCCATTCAAAAATGCCTCCATAAAGATTGGCTACATCTTTGAATCCAGCTTTGAGCAATTGTTCACTAACTTTTTCGCTTCTGTACCCTACGGAGCAATAGACTACTATTTTTTTATCCTTCGGCAAATGCGCAACGCTTTTTAAATCAAATTTATCATACCCTACAAAAACTGCATGTTGAATATGACTTACTTGATATTCTTTTTCCTCTCTCGCATCTAAGAAAATGGCTTTATCTTTCATTTCATAGGCTTCTAATGCCGTAAGCTCAGGAACAGAGTGAGACAGCAACCCCTTGAGCATCAAGGCATAAGTTTTACTTTCTACTTTCGATTGCGCCTGACAAGAAAGCAAAGAGAACAATGAAATGAAAAGCGATAAAGAACGTAGCATATATTTACTTTGTTAAAATGCTTATTTGCTTACTTCAAGCATTAGTTACTCGAATGCCTACAATTAGGAGCGATGTTTTGAAAAACCATGCAAATTTTGCTCCACAAATGTTTTTGGAAAATGCTCCAAGCCTTCAAAACCCAATTTTATTTCTCTTCCATCATGAGGAATGTGCGCAGTGCCAAAAATATAGTCCCAAATGGCTAGTGTAATCCCAAAGTTGACACCATAGCGAAAACCTTGTGGTAATTCATGCGCGTGATGCCAAATATGCATTTCTGGGCTATTGAATAAAATTTTCATAACGGGACCAAGTAGTAATGCTCCACTGATAATTGATAATAAAACGACCAATAGTTGCGTCATTAATGAAGGATTAGCCAGCAAAGCCACATCAAAACTACCCGTTGCTACAACAATTCCGATAAGTCCACCAAGTACACTTCCAGTGACGTAGCCTGGAACGGTAATATTAGCATGATTGTAATGCCCAACCGCCAAAGTGAATATATGAATGATGAAAAAATCATATAAACCTATGCCTAACAAAGCAAGTGGAATGTACTCTATCGTGCGATATACGACATTCTCCATCCAATGATAACGAAGGTGCGCTGCAAAGCCCATTTGCTCCACAGAATGATGTACTTTATGAAACTCCCAAAGCGTAGGCACACGATGCAACAAACGATGTGTCCACCATTGAATGAAGTCACGTACAAAAAAACCAACGATAAGCACTACCCAAAGTGGAGCGTAACTCAATGGATTAGAGGCTTGTAAATCAAAACCACTGAGCCATTTTATACCGTCGTTGAGTGCATTTACGACTACGCTAGAAGCAGCATTGAAAGCAATTAAAGAAAATAGAAAAAAATTGAAAAACATGTAGAAGAAATCCATCCAGAAATCCTTTCTGAATTTAGATTGATCTTTTCGCCATGGTGTTAGCCATTCTAGCAATAAGAAAAATGCAGAAACCAAAATGAGCCAATAAAAGTAATTGTGCCAACTTGGATGAGTTATTTCATACCACAAATAATTAGCATAATTTTTGTAACCGTCAATGAATACTTCTAAATAAGACATGAAAATATGTAGTTTTATTCATACAACGCTTTAGTTTGAAAATAGATGATGCAGCATTCAAATAATTAAAAATTTGTCCACTATTTTACCATGCCTAGTCTTTCCCCATCTTGATATTTCACAATAAAGGCATTTTTAAATCCTTTGTTCGCAGCTATTGCTAACATTCCATCCGCTTCTTCCTTGCTCGAATAATCACCAAGTAGCACTCTAGTTAGCCCTTTATCTTTTATGAATTCATAATCAATACGCCCCAAATTTCTCACATTGTCATAGCGCTTGTCCGTTCGCTTAAAGTTAGCGAGTGCTACCAACTGCACCTTATAATAAGTACCCGTTAATCTTGGTGCATCTGTTCTTATTTCAAAAGCCTCTGAAGACGTTCTCGGGGTATAAACATACTCCGACTCAAAATCTTGTTTTACAGTAGATTTAGATTCTTCTGTTTTTCGCCCTTCCATTTTTGTCGTACTGCTTGGCACTTCTAATTCAGGACTTGGCTGAGGCATTGGCGGTATTTTAACGACAGGTATTTCAGCTTCAGGCTGATAAACAGGCACTACTTGGTTTTTCTGGAGATAAAAAGTTTCATTTCTGGTTAAGTTATCTTCCGATTTGAATGTTTTTGAAATCGGCTGAAAGCCCTCTTTATGGGCAATAATCTTAAACTGCCGCTCTGGAAGCAATTGAAACAGGTAGCTTCCATTTTCAAAAGAAGAACGATGTATCAAACGCTCTTGGGTTTCAGTTAAAATTTCATAAATAGAAACTTCTACATGTTCAATCGGGGTGCTATAATCTTTGTCATAAACAGTACCTTTTACAACAAACGATTGTACTTGATCACTGATTTTAAATTCAAAAATATCTTCGTCAGTAGTTGTCGTTTTGCTACTTCCCGCACTTCTATTCGATACTAAAAATCCACCATCACCATAGCGATTCTTTATAAAAAAGTAATCATCAGCACCAGAATTGTAAGGGCTTTCTAAATTGACAGGTTTGTCCCAATTCGATAGCTTTCCTGTAATCTTAAAAATATCCAATCCACCCATGCCTACATGACCATCAGAACTAAAATATAATGCCTCTTCACTAACATCATAAAATGGCGTAATTTCATTATGCGCTGTGTTTATCCTAGCACCTGTGTTTCTAGGCGCTTCAAAATTAAAACCACTATCTGTAATTAATCTCGAAGTGTACCAAATATCCATTCCACCTTGCCCTCCTGGTCGGTTGGAAGCAAAATAAAGTATTTCTTTATTCCCATCTTGCACTACAAATGGTTGAGTTGCAGTAAATCCTTCTTGATTAATTTTGTCATCTAGTCGTTCTGGTGCACTCCATAAATTACCTACTCGTCGAGTGGCGTAAATTTCACAGCGCGTAGTCAAATAGCCCCAGTTCTCTACCGAACGACAAACCGTAAAGTAAATCCTTTTTTCATCCGTAGAAAAAGTAGCATTACA
>DAITMC010000181.1:0-7392 GCA_036835365.1 Saprospiraceae bacterium | reverse complement strand
AAAAATACCCTTCTTGATGCACTATCGTGGCTATAAATATCAAGAAATCGCAGATTACTTAGACTTACCATTGGGTACGGTGAAAAGTAGAATTTTCTTTGCAAGGAAAGAACTAAAGCATCTGATTACGCAGCAATATGCTAATTTAGACGAGCTAAGGGAAAGAGCAAAATCATAGTAAAGTTGTGATTTTAGGACTGTGAAAAAATGCTAGAAAAAAAAAATTCTTCACCCATAATTTGCTTCAATGGTCATTAACGCAAGACCGCAAGCTGCCATGGAAACAAACTAAAGACCCCTATAAAATTTGGCTATCCGAAATTATCCTTCAACAGACAAGGGTTGAGCAAGGGTTGCCTTATTATGTAAAATTTATTGAACATTACCCAAATGTGCTGCACCTAGCAAATGCTTCCGAGGATAGAGTACTAAAAGACTGGGAGGGGTTAGGTTACTACACGCGTGCTAGAAATCTTCATCAGACGGCAAAATATATTGCCTATCAATTAAATGGAGTTTTTCCTTCTAATTACAACGATATCCTTGCTTTAAAAGGCATTGGTGCTTACACCGCTGCTGCCATTGCCTCCTTTGCTTTTCAGCTTCCCTATGCTGTATTGGATGGAAATGTATTTAGAGTATTGGCTCGTTTTTTTGGTATCGATGCGCCAATTGACTCCGCCGCAGGTAAAAAAATATTTGAACATCTTGCTCAAGAGTTGTTAGATGACTCACAACCAGATATTTATAATCAAGCCATTATGGACTTTGGTGCAACTTGGTGTACACCCAAACAGCCAAATTGTGCCATTTGTCCTATGCAAGTACATTGTACTGCTCACATTTCATCGTCAGTGGCTAACTATCCAATGAAGCAGAAAAAAATGATAAAACGCAATCGTTTTTTCCATTATTTATTGCTGCACAGCCAGGAGCAGATGATGCTTGAAAAAAGAGTAGAAAAGGATATTTGGCAAGGATTGTATCAATTTCCACTTATTGAAGCACCTTATTTGATACAGGATGCTCAAGAAATGATAAATACAGATTTCTGGAAAAATTATCTTACAGAAACTTCTTTTCAGATTCAATCTGTTTCCAAAACATTTAAGCAGGTGTTAACTCATCAACAGATTTTTGCTAATTTTTGGGAGATTCATTTATCTCATTTTCCGCCTACATTAGAGGATAGCGCTTTGTTAGTCCCTAAAAATGGACTAAATAATTTTGCATTTCCTAAAATTATCGATTGTTTTTTAGCAGAAAAATCTTTATATTTACTTCTTATTAAATAACTAAACCAAGTTAAAGGCAATGATAAACAATATAAATACAGCAAAAGTCATGTTAATATTGGGTCTTCTTGTCTGGGCTGTTGCGGAGGCTAATTTATTGAACGCCCCTATCAAGCTATCGGAATCAGTTAATGTGTTTGATTATGACTTTGGAGATTATAAACTCTATCCTGCTCAATGTCAAATTGTTGTGGATTGGGGCAATGCTAAATATTACTATGGTGAAGGAGAACATAAAGTGCATTTGAAAAGAACTAGCCAAACTACTGTTGATTTAAGCTGGATACCTTTTTTTAAGCATTATTACACCACAAGTGAATGGAAAGTAGAAGGATTTCCCTATGAAAGAGAAAACCTAGAAGCAAAATATAGTGTTAAAAAAGTTGGTTTAATCTCGAGAAAAGAGGTCATCTTTGAAGCACGAGAAGCTACATCCAAGAAATTAATTCGTTCATTCATGAGTCAAAGTTTTTATAACAACCCATTGAATGAACTCAAAATCAAGTCATTTTCAATATCTAATTAACCAATGACAAAGTGCAGTAATTATGGTCAATAAAGTAACATTAATCGGCTATTTGGGTGCAGACCCAGAAGTAAGAAGAATCGAAAATGGTGCAGCCGTAGCAAGAATAAGATTAGCTACTTCTGAAAGCTATAAAGACAATACAGGTACTTGGCAAAATAGGTCGGAGTGGCATACAGTTATTGCTTGGCGAGAATTAGCAGAGCGTTCGGAAGCTACCTTAAAAAAGGGTAGTCTGATTTATGTTGAAGGAAAACTTTCCACACGCGATTGGACAGACCAAAACGGGGTAAAGCGCTCTTCTACAGAAGTCGTCGCTAGCTACATGAGATCACTTTCCGCCAAAGAAGGAAGTGGCGTGCGTTCTTTCCCAACGGCTGACAACGACCCACAACAGTTCAGAGAAAATACACCTGCCACAGAAAGTAGTACTTCGATGTCATCAAGTGGTGCAGAAGATGATTTACCATTTTAATTTCATTAAAGTGGTAATTGTTAATTAAATTTATTGAAAATTGGACACAGACGTTCCCTTATATTTTTATCGTCAGTGGTCGCTATTAGCTGAAGTAAACCCATTTTTAACAGGTGGAATTGGCATATTAGCGATTATCGTTTTGCTATTTTTTTCTGCCCTGATGTCAGGCTCTGAAATTGCATTTTTTTCTATATCAGAAAATGATAAGAAGAAATTGAATGAAGAAAACTCTAGCGTCAGTAGGCAAATTCTGAGCCTACTCAAAAAACCTAGAACGTTACTAGCCACGATTCTCATTAGTAATAACTTTGTCAACATCGCTATTGTGTTGGTTGCTCAAATAGTCATTCAGATTTATTTACCTGAACAGGTTAAGTCCAATCCAATCCTTGATTTTTTAATTACGGTGGTTGGTATTACCTTTTTGTTGGTGCTTTTCGGTGAAATTGCGCCCAAGGTTTATGCTAATCAATTCAATATTCGACTATCCAAGATGATGGCGGGACCCATTAGTACACTAAAAAATATTTTCTACTTACCAACCACAGGGTTGGTCGTCAGTAGTTTATTCCTAGAAAAATTATTAGTACGCAGAAATAACATAGGCAAGTCCACTAGCCGAAAAGAAATTGATCGAGCTATTGATCTTACAGTGAAAAACGAAACAGGAGCAAATGAAGAAGCTAATATCCTTAAAAGTATTATAAAATTTGGCGAAGTAGCGGTGAAGCAAATTATGCAACCGCGTATAGATATTATAGCCATAGAAAAAAATATGAGTTATAGTCAGGTGTTGGCGGTTGTAAAAGAATCAGGATATTCCCGATTGCCTGTTTATGAGGGTGATTTAGACCATATTGTAGGTATTCTTTATGTGAAAGATTTGATTGGACACCTAAACCAAGATTATGACTTCGAGTGGCAAACACTGGTTCGTGAAGCCATTCTTTTTGTGCCAGAGGCTAAAAAAATTGACGACTTGCTCAACGATATTCAAATACAGCGAAAGCACATGGCTATCGTGGTAGATGAATATGGCGGCACACTAGGATTGGTTACTTTAGAAGATATTTTAGAGGAAATTGTAGGAGATATTAAAGATGAATTTGACGATGACCCAGAGGTGGATTATCGAAAAATAGATGAGTGGAATTACGAATTTGAGGCAAAAACCCTCATTAATGATTTTTGTCGAGTGATGAATATAGATTCTTCTACCTTTGATCAAGTTCGTGGCGATGCGGATTCACTAGCTGGACTTGTTTTGGAAATTACAGGGCATTTTCCAGTCAAAAACCAGAAAATAGTTTGCTTGCCTTACACGTTTACGATAACCGGCGTTTCAAAACGACGTATTGAACATATTTTAGTCACTTTACCCAAACATGAATAAAAATAACTATTCTCAAAGTTTATCAAAAAGCATAAATGCGATGTTTATCGTCAGTTGCTTTGCGGCATTATTTATAGCCTGTGAAGCGCCAATATATACCCCCAAACCGCGCGTTTATCCAAAAGTAACCTACCCAGAAAGAAGCTATCAAACCTTTGAACCATCTAGCTGTCCATTTCGCTTTGAATTTCCCGCTTATGCTACCATGGAGAAAAGCCAGACACAAAGGACAGCACCTGGAAGCCTTTGTTGGTTTGATCTCTATGTAAAAGATTTTGATGTTCGCTTACATTGCACTTACTATCCTGTCAAGCATAAAAATGACTTTGAGCAACTTTGGACAGATGCTTTTGAGTTAGCCAGCAAACACAACGTTCGAGCGGATTTCATTGATACACAACCCATCAAGCGAGGAAAAGCTACCATTGGCTTTACTTTCGACATAGAAGGAGCTTCGGCTTCGCCTTACCAATTTTTTATGACGGATAGTACCAGCCACTTTTTTCGGGCTTCATTATATTTCAATACACAACCGCAAATTGATTCCCTTGCGCCAATTTACGCCTTTTTGAAAGAGGATATTCAACATATGATTGCTACCTTTAACTGGAAATAAGTAATTTTGAACAACAAAAACATCTGGAAACAACATGTCAGTAGCTGCCGTAACTTCTGTTTATGAAAAGTACGAAACCGTCATAGGGCTAGAGACCCATGTTCAACTTTCCACTCATAGCAAAGCCTTTTGTAGTGATGACATCACATTTGGTGCGACACCGAATACCCACATCAGTGCTATTTCACTAGCCTACCCTGGCACACTACCTAAAACTAACGCTCGGCAAATTGAATTTGCCATTCGATTGGGTTTAGCATTAGGTTGCCAAATTAATTTAAACAACCAATTTGACCGAAAAAATTATTTCTACGCTGATTTGCCTAAAGGGTATCAAACCACGCAAGACCGGCAGCCTATTTGCATTGGCGGCAAGGTGGATATTTGGATGAATGGAGTAAAAAAAAGTATTCGATTGCATCACATCCATATGGAGGAAGATGCCGGAAAATCTATTCACGACTTAGATAAAAAATATTCCCTCATTGACCTCAATCGCGCTGGAACGCCACTTTTAGAAATTGTTTCCGAACCAGACCTCCGCTCTGCGGATGAAGTGGACGCTTTTATGACAACCATTCGCCAACTCGTGCGCTATCTAGAAATATCGGATGGCAACATGGAGCAGGGTTCTTTACGCTGCGACTGTAACGTTTCTGTACGCCTAAAAGAAGCCACAAAATATGGTCAACGCTGTGAAATAAAAAATCTTAATTCCATGCGTTTTGCCCGACAAGCCATCACTTATGAGGTGAAACGTCAAATTGATTGGATTGAAAAAGGTGGAACGATTGAGCAGCAAACATTGAACTTTGACCCCGAAACAGGTAAAACATCGCCGTTGCGCTCCAAAGAAAATGCGCATGATTATCGCTATTTTCCTGAACCTGACTTGTTGCCTATGCGTATATCACAGGAATATTTAAAAGAAATAGAGCGAGCGATGCCGCCATTGCCTGATTTTTTTCGACAAAAATTTATGGCAACTTATCAACTGCCTATTCAAGATGTCCAAATTCTGATAGAGGAAAAAGCAAGTGCATTATTTTTTGAAGCACTTTGCCAACAAACTAATGCGTATAAAACGGCTGCCAATGTAGTCATCAATAAAGTAATACCTTATTTGAAGGAAACACAAACCACCTTTAATGACTTTCCACTGACTGCTACCCAGTTAGCTGAATTGATTCAGCTCATTGAACAGCAAAAAGTAAGTAGCACTGTGGCCTACAATCAGCTCTTTTCTGCCTTGATTTCGCAACCTGAACAATCTGCTTCGGCGTTAGCAGCACACCTTAATTTGTTGCAAAATAGTGATACTGATTTTTTACAACAAATGGTGGATTCCATCTTGAGTGCACATCCTGAAGAATTAAAAGCCTATCGGAAAGGTAAAAAAGCCTTAGTTGGTTTTTTTATGGGAGAATTGATGAAAGCCTCCAAAGGCAAAGCCAATCCACAAGAGGCTAAAAAAATACTGATAAATGCCTTAGACCAAAAGTGAGGCAGATTCAATTGTTGGATTATCCCAAATGCTCAATTTTTTAATGCTTTGAACCGGACTAATGTTCAATTTACATCAGTTCCACTAAATTAAATACGCATGGGAGGAGGAACTTTTGGTGCCTTCTATACCTTATTAAACGAAACCAATATGGGGCAAGTCGTTTAGAAAAACACAAAGCTATATCTGCTGGCATATTCAATTTTAATTTCTCCTAAACTAAAGTAAGCGGAATGTCAAATTACGTTTTTATGTTAAAATAATATTAAGTTTTGTGTAATTAATAGATATAGGTTGTTTAAATACTTGAATTTTACTTATCTATTTTGCAAATTTATAGTCGATAATAGCAAATGCATCTGAAAGCGATGTATTTGCGTTCTTAATATTTCAAACTGCGGAAAAACGTAAAAAGGATGAAATGGCGTAGATTAAGTGGTAAACCCATTGAACTTCCGATTAAAGAAGCCGTAGAAAAGACCATTATTGCTGAAAAAGAGCAAGGTCATCGCCTGAAAGTCTGCATCGGAACAGACTCGCAGGTAAGAGGTAGTGTCACAGAATTTGCTACGGTAATTGTGTTCCTTCGTGAAAAAAAAGGAGGTTTTATGTTTATCAGCAATTACAAAGATGAACGTAATATGCCTTTGAAGGAACGGATGATTCTTGAAGTAGGTAAATCTGTGGAAGTTGCCTATGCCTTATGTGATTTATTGGATAAGTACAACATCGAATTGGAAGTGCATGCGGATATTAACACCGACCCTAGCTTCCAGTCCAATAAAGCGCTCAAAGAAGCAATGGGTTACATCCTAGGAATGGGATTTGTATTCAAGGCTAAACCCGATGCTTTTGCCAGCACTTCTTGTGCTGATAAGGTCGTATAACCCAAAAGGGCGAGTATGTTTATTCGCCCTTTCAGTTAGTGTACACTTAATTGCCGCTACTGCTAGTAGGGTAGTTCCACTTGTCTATATTTCAAAAACAAATAGGGATTGTATTATATTCGCCTCTTTGTAGAACTACACCATAAGCAATGATACAAGTTTTCGTTACTGGAGGCACTTTTGATAAAGAATATAACTACATCACAGGTGAACTCTATTTCAAGGATACTCATCTCAAAGAGATGTTTCAGCGAGGTCGCTGCACGCTAGATATAGACATAAAAACACTCATGATGGTAGATAGCCTCGAAATGACAGACACGGATAGAGAAATCATTGCCCACAACTGCGCCAAAACGGTTGCCAACCAAATTATCATTACACATGGCACCGATAAGATGGTGGAAACAGCTACTTTCCTTGCTAAAGATGCTATTCCGAGTAAAACGATTGTTCTTACAGGGGCTATGATTCCTTATGCTTTCGGTACTTCGTCTGATGGCTTTTTTAATCTAGGGAGTGCCTTAGCCTTTGTACAAGTATTGCCTGCTGGCACTTACGTGGTCATGAATGGTCGCTATTTCCTTTGGAACAATGTAGTGAAAAATAAGCGAACAGGGTTTTTTGAAGAAAAGATATATTAAACGATTTGCAACCAAAAAGAACCACCATGCCGCTCCACACCATCTAAAT
>DAITMC010000180.1:0-7409 GCA_036835365.1 Saprospiraceae bacterium | reverse complement strand
TGCAAAGAAAATTATTTCAAAATGTTAAACAAATCTTAGAATTTTGCGTATCAAAAAGAAAAAGTATATCTTTGGGAGTAAACTATGAAAAGTTCTCAATTACAATGATTTAAAATCCACGTTTTACCATGAATATATCTAAACATATTAAACATTTTTTACTAACATTCTTTTTGGGTATCCCCGTTTTTGGCATATCTCAAGGTATCTCTCTCTCAGAGATATATCAAGGGGAATCTGTTGAAGAGTTTATCAACTCTCTGGTGTTGCCACCAAGTATCACTAAACCACCAGCCAATGGTGCAGCTATATGGCAAGAAACAGGTGCTGCGCAAGGAATTGTTGGTTTCAACACATTAATCTATACTCCAAATCTTAATTTTATCGGAAAAGATACTTTAGAGGTTACTTTCTGGAGACCACCAGCAACTTCCACTAGAAGAACGCTCATTATTAATGTATTGCGCTCGCAAGTTTTTGCAGCCGATGATTATGCTTACACAAATGCTGACCAACCCATAGCGATAAATATACTAGGTAACGATAGTCAAACTAACGGAACGCTATCCATTAAAGAAATATTAATCGCCAACAACGCCGAAGATGTAACGATTGACGTAGATGGCAATATTACTTTTTATCCAGTTAGTGGCTTTGAAGGGATTGCCAATTTAAGTTATCTCGTTTGTAATGAAATTGGTGTTTGCGATGTAGCAACAGTAAGTGTTACGGTACAGCCTAATGTTGCTCCCGCGAATGACACGTTAAGCATTTTTACTACACGCCATACAAGCCAAGCAATCTTATTACCTTTAGAAGGATTTATTTTAGACCAAGAGCCGACCAAAGGTTGGGTGGACGATAGTGAAGACGTTGTCAAGTACGTTCCCAACGGCACTGAAATCGGAAATGATATATTAGTATATAAATCATTGGTGGACAATAGCAGCAAATTAATACAAATAACAATTCTGGATGAAGAAAAGCCAAACTTATATGCGAAGGATGATTACCTCTTTACTCCAGTGAATCAGCCGATTGAATTTGATTTATTGGCTAATGATGAAAATGAAGAAATTGAAGCCATCACATTATTGCAAAGACCTAGATTTGGTACAGCTACTTTATTGGAAGGTAGCTTAGTGAATTATGTTCCACGCAGAAACTTTACTACCATAAATGAATTCAGCGTTGATAAGTTCACTTACGAAGTTACTTATACCAATGGTGTCATAGAAGTAGCTACGGCATATGTATATGTGAATAACTTCAATCCAGCGTCTTCAAGATACGAATTGACCGTAGCTAAAAATAATCCTTTGGTCATGCAATATGCTGTTCCTATTGATTATCAAGAGTTCAAAGTAGTTTCTCAAGGTCGTTTGGGTAAAGTTTCCTTCCATGCAAATATTGATGAGGAGATTTTAGGACAATCCGTAATCGGCGATAAAGTGCTACTTTACATACCAGAAGCAAATGCAACAGGCATTGACGAATTTGAAGTGCAATATTGCATTTCCGCTACTTCTTGCAGAACAGTGAAAATAAATGTGGAGATATTGGATATTGTAGTTCCAGATAACGAAAAGTGTATTTCCAATGATTGTGTTTGGGAGGGAGATGTAAATAATGATGGTATTGTAAATATTCAAGATTTATTAGCATTAGGGAATTATATTGGTGAAGTAGGTAATGTAAGAAATGGCTCAACCAATGTTTGGTTAGGCAAATCAGGAGCAGAATGGAATGCAGGACAAGGATTAAAACACGCCGATACTAATGGAGATGGCGTTGTCAGCAGCAAAGATACTTCAGCGATTATTACTAATTTTAATAGAACGCACAAAATAACGCCTATTGGTATTCCATCAACCAGTCCTTTACCGATTTATTATGGTAAACCGGACACTATCCCTTTGGTCGGACCAGGGGCTATTCTTGAAATACCAATTATTTTAGGCAATGATTTTTTCCCGGCAAAAGATATTTATGGCTTGTCATTTGAAATTAACTATTCTCCAAGTTTATTTCTTGAAGGCTCTGTAAAAGTCACTTTTGAAGATAATAGTTGGTTCAACTATGGTTCGCCTACATTGAGCCTTACCAGAGAAAACATTACAGGCAAAGTAGATATAGGTATTACCAGAACTAACAGAAAAACAGTAAGTGGTCATGGTGTAGTAGCTAGATTCTCTGGTATTGTGGTGGCAGATATTGATTTAATTCGCCTTAGAGATGAAGTAATTACCCCTTTAAGTATTACTGCCACAGCAACTAATGGTCAAGGGCAGCAAATGCAACTAGGTACAGATAGCTATGCAGTAAGACTGGCGTTGAATGAGGAAGAAGCTAAATCGCCTGAAGTAGCTGCCTATAATGAATTGAGTGTATTTCCTAATCCAGCAAGAGAGGTATTGAACATCAATTTGAATGACCTTGACCACTTTGAAGTATTTACTATTACAGGTCAAAAAATTTATGAAGGCACAGCACAGCCACAACTGCAAGTAAGTAACTGGAATAATGGATTTTATTTCTTGAGAGCTTACACAACAGATGGAAAAGTAATGAATCAGAAATTTGAAATTATTAACTGATTATTGATTAATAATAAAATAACTTCCATTTCTTTGCGCGGAGTTGTAATAATTGCTTTATGTATTAAGGCCACGCTTTAAAAGCGTGGCCTTTTTTTATCTCACGAGCAACTTACCAGCTAAAGCAGCTAACGTTAATATCCCTAAGAGCAGTAAATCCAAGCGAATGGAGAACCACATATCAGATAGCCAACCTAATTGACTAGCGATAAAGAGAAGTAGCGCCAATAAAGTAGCTATAGGTAGCCAAAGCATTCGGGAGACTACTGGAATAAAAATAGCACTAAAAATCATGGGTGCCATGAGTGATGTCCCAGCAAAACTAGTACGTGCCAATAAAACTAATTGGTCGTTACTGAGAATGGCAAAAACCAAAGCCACTAAAGCAAAGAAGAAAATGCAGATTTTTGAAATGAACATCATCTTACGATCTTCTCCCTTGAGTAAGGAACGAATCTCGCTTCCCAACGCAAAAATCTGAGAATCAGAAGTAGAAATAGCGGCTGCAATTAGACCTATCATTACTAAAGCAGTTAATATTAGCGCTTGATCATTCACCAATGTTTTGCCTAAAAAATCAGCCGTTGAAGCGTCAGCATAAAGAATAGCGCCATACATTCCTAGAAAAACCGTAGGCAGAATAATCAAAATAGCAAAAAAGCCTAACCCTAACGCCATACGGTATAGGGCTTTTGTGTTGCGCATAATAACGATACGAGTGGAAATCTGCGGTTGGGTAAAAGGCAGTAGTACAATAGCAACCGTAGAACTTAACAAAAATTGTAAAGTAAACAATCCTTTCGGACCAGGAACAGAAAGAAGTGCAGGATTCTTGATTTCTACTTGTTCAAACATAGCTGTCAATCCACCTACTTGTTGTAAACAACCCATACCAATCAACCAAATGACAACAAAAAGTAGGATACCTTGTAGCGTATCGCTATAAATGATGGCTTTTAGTCCTCCTATTTCACTATATACTAGCATGATTAGCACAATCATACTTGCCCAAATCCATATAGGCAACACATTAGGGAAAGCAGCATTGAGAAAAATAGCCACGCCTCTAATTTGTATGGCAACATAAGGCGTTAGAAAAATAAATGCCCCAAAAAAAGCAATGTATCCTGCCCATTGTTTTCCATACTGTTGGCTTATGAAACCAGACATTCCATAATAGCTGAATTGATTGACTTTTTTCTTAAAATAGTAGCCTACCCAGATGATACCAAAGACCATAATAGCATCAGAAACTGCTAAAAATATCCACGCACCTACACCATGTGTTCTAAAAAAATCAGGCATTCCCAATAAAGTAAAAGTGCTGAATAAAGTTGCAGCAAAAGTGAAGAAACCAAAGAACACTCCCAAGTTGGCATCTGCCATAAAGTAACTCTTGGAAGTTTGTTCTTGAGTGCGTGCACGATAAGCTAGAAAAATAAGTGCAGCGACATAAAGGACTCCAGCAATGGCTAAGGCTTGTAAGAGCATAAGTGTTTTATTTTTTCGTTTTGTTACTCAAAGGTAATTTTTTTGCTTAGAAACAAAAGAAACTTTGTAAGCAAACGTTTGTTATAAGAACAAAATTGGGAAGATTACTCATGTTAAAACACGAAATTGCTAGGTATAATTTTTCTGAACACGATATAGAGCATGCTGGTTTTAAGCTATATCAGCTAAAAACAAACAACACTCCCATGTTGCGCATAGCCCATTTCCCTGAGAAAACTAGTATCCCACATGCGCACAATTTCTATGAAGTCTGTATTTTTCTCGAAGGGTCAGGCATACATGAAATTGACTTCACGCCCTATCCTATTCACAGTAATACTTTACACATTATTACGCCAGGGAGCGTCCATTTAATCAAGGCTTGCCCCGAGACAAAAGGCTACATTATTGCTTTCTCTGCTGCATTTTACGATTATTTTGCTCAAAATCAGCAAAAATTAGCTAGTTTTTCTTTTTACAATTTAACCAACACCTATCCCGTTCTAAATCTTGAATCGTCAATAGCAGATTATGTAAAAAATTGGCTAACCAATCTGATGATAGATTACCACAACCAATCTCCTAATCTTTTTTTGTGGGCGCACTTGCATTTATTCCTTTGGAAAATCCACCTAATTTATAATGAATTAAAGCCTACTGCACTGGTAAAAATAGACACCAATACAAAGCTATTAGAACGATTCAAACAATTGATAGAGCAGCATTTTTTGGAAAAACATCAAGTGCAGGAGTATGCGCAGTTGCTTTTTATTTCTCCGAGCCAACTCAATCGAGTCGTCAAGAAATTAAGCGGGCGCACAGCTATTGAATTAATTCAAGAACGAATCATACTAGAAGCCAAGCGATTATTATTCTTTTCGGAAATGAACAATCAGGAAATTGCTTTTTATCTTTCATTCAATGACCCTTCCCATTTCACTAAATTATTTAAAAATAAGACCAGCATGACTCCTAGCGAATTTCGGCTACACGCTAAACAAGGTTATTAACAAATAAGTACAACATTAAAAAGCATCTGTATAAAACTACACAATGCTTCAAATATACCAAAAACGACTGGATTTATACTAGAACTGCAAAAAAAGTAACGCTATCTTTGACCTGTAAGAAAATTGAAACGAAACGAAAAACTGAAATTTTTGAAAAGTAAATACAGATTTAATTAGTTAATTGTATTGTGAAGTAATGATCCTTACATTTGTTGTGAGGATCATTTTTATTGTCCTCCTTGCGATAAAAGTACCAGTAAAATACTTATTGAATTATTAATTTTGTCTTTCCAACATTAAGCAAAACCAACAAAAAAATTATTTTCTATTTATGATCATCAATCATACGCTAACCATTGAAGACCTCACTATAAAGGTGAATCGCTTTTGGGAGATTTCTGCAAAAAAAATACAAGCCATTGAAAACGAATACGATGCAAGAAAAGGCGCACCGGTGTTTACAGAGAAAGGAAAATATACAACTCGCGGTTGGACGGAATGGACACAAGGCTTTCAATACGGCTCAGCTATTCTGCAATTCGATGCCACAGGCGAAGAACATTTCTTAACTACCGCACGCAAAGCAACCATAGAAAAAATGGCTTCTCATGTGACGCATTTTGGCGTTCACGACCATGGATTCAATAACGTCAGTACTTATGGAAATTTACTTCGCTTGATGAAGGAAGGCAAAATTCCATACAATGAGTGGGAAAAACATTTTTACGAACTTGCGCTAAAATTATCAGGTGCAGTACAAGCCAAGCGTTGGACCAATATTAAAAACGGTGGATTTATTTACTCTTTCAACGGACCACATTCCCTTTTTGTGGACACTATTCGCACTGTGCGTGCGTTGGTGCTGAGCCATGAACTTGATTTTGCCCTTTGGGGGGAAAATGATGTAAAAACCAATCTTTTGCATCGTGCCATTCAACACTGTGTAGCTACTGCCCAGTATTCTATTTACTATGGCGAGGGTAGAGATGCCTACGACGTGCGGGGCAGAACGGCTCACGAAAGTATTTTTAACACCAACGATGGAAATTTCAGATGCCCAAATGCACAACAAGGTTATACTGGTTTTTCTACTTGGACACGCGGACTAGCTTGGGCAATAACAGGCTTTGCTGAAGAGTTAGAATACTTGAAAACACTTCAAAATGAAGCATTACAAGATTTTGGTGGATTAGAAAAAATTACTGGAATTTACTTAAAAGCAGCTAAAGCCACTTGCGATTTTTATATCGAAAATACGCCTACCGATGGGATTCCATACTGGGATACTGGTGCACCAAAGTTGCATTTGCTAGGCGATTATCTGAATCGCCCTGCCGATCCATACAATGCTTACGAACCTGTGGATAGCTCTGCTGCTGCAATTACCGCACAAGGTTTGCTGCGTCTAGGACATTATTTGAAAAACGACGAACAGGAAAACAGTAAAAAATACACCCAAGCGGGATTAACTATTTTAAATACCCTTTTTGATACTCCTTATTTAAGCACTGATGAGCAACATCATGGCTTGATTTTACATGCCATTTATCATCAACCTAATGGCTGGGATTATGTGCCACAGCACCATAATGTAGCACACGGAGAAGCCTGTATGTGGGGAGACTATCACGCTAGAGAAGTTGCTCTTTATGTTCAACGATTAATAGAAAAATCAACTTATTACACATTTTTTAATAGCGTAAAGTAGGAATACTCGAAATTTAATTCTAATATTACCTTATCAAAACGAACAACTTTAAAGAGTGAAACAACTTTGTATTCATACTATAACGACTAAGCCTTGGCGGCTGGAAGAGGCTTTACTTCAATATTGTGAACATAAAATTGGAGGAATCAGTGTATGGCAAGAGGCTATACAACCAATGGGAGCAGCAAATGCAGGCAGGCTTATCAAACAATATCCCATTGAAGTAGTTGCTTATGTGCGTGGTGGTTTTTTTCCGCATACCAGCAAGCAAGAACGACAAATAGCAATTCAAAATAATCTAACCATGCTGGATGAGGCAGCAGCAATAGGTGCACCTATGCTCGTTCTGGTGTGTGGTGCGGAGCCAAGTGTTGATTTGAACGAATCTAGAAAGCAAATTCAAGCAGGCATAGAAACGATTTTGCCTCATGCACAAGCTGTTGGTGTCAAATTAGCGATTGAGCCACTCCATCCGATGTATGCGGATACCCGCTCCGCCATCAATACGCTGAAACAAGCCAATGATATGGTAGCAGCCATTAACAATGACTTTGTAGGCGTTGCCCTCGACGTGTATCATGTTTGGTGGGACGATACCTTAGA
>DAITMC010000179.1:0-7418 GCA_036835365.1 Saprospiraceae bacterium | reverse complement strand
AACAATCCTTGATTCAAAACGTTTGATTCAATAGCGTTCCAATAATCAAATTGTGCTTTTTCAATAGTACACCATTTTACTAAATATTCGTCTCCAATATTATAATTTCCAAAATTATTCCCCCCTGTATTGAAGGTTGAATCTCTGGGTTCTCCTTTGGGTAAAGGAATAGAGCCATCTCCGTTTCTAAAAAATTTATCTTCTAGTACAGATCTGAATCTAGAAATGGATGCATTGCCTTTATAAAGCGGCTTACTATTTTGTTGTGTAAAATAGCGATAATAGTTGGTGTTAAGTTCATCTTTATCCGCCACACTTATGGTCATTTGACGAAGCGAGCCGCTACTAAAAAAAGTAGAATCGCCAGGTGGTAAGCGGAAAGCTATGAAATCCAAAGGATTATGTTGCGGAATAGTTGTACTTGCAGTTAGGATTTGATTGTTTACCTCTATTTTGAGTTCATAGGTTGTCCCTATTTCATAATCTTGAATATTATCTACGTAAGCACAAAAGTTGGTGGTATTAAAATTAATGCCAAATAATGAATAATCGGATTCGTTTAAACCTAGTATCTGTATTATAATTTTTCGATTACTTTCTGATAAGTCATTCAAGCAAATTTCAGTTAAATTAAAAATCTCGCGACCATTATGGATGGATACTTTAGCATCGTGGATGAATAAATTTTCAAATTCTTTTGGGTTGAAATCCATATTTAGGGGAATACTTTTTGTCAATAAAACGTAAGCAGGGCGACGGTTGATAAAGCTGTTGGGCTGCGTATAGGCTTCGATGTAGCCTTCTACAACTATGGCTTCATTGAAAATATTGGGAGCGTTGAAGGCTTCTTCACAAGCGATTATAAAAAAGGAAAATAAAATACTCCAAAAATATGAATTTCTCATCCTGACTATTTGCTTATCCATTTAAAATTCCAAGTAATCGAAGGAATAATAGGGAAAAAAGAAACTTTTCTCGTTTCAACGCTTGTGTTGCCTGTTTCATTATTTTGACGAGGGGCATAATAGTAAAAAAGTAAATTCCGACGGTCATAGATATTGTAAACTGAAAAAACCCAGTTGGACTGAAATGCGTTGTTTTCACTGCCTTTAGGTGTTAACATAGCAGATATATCAAAGCGATGATAGGGCTCCACCCTAGCGCTATTGCGCTGTCCAAATTGATAATTGATGCTTTGGTCAATCAGATAAATACTTTCAACGGGGGTAAAAGCAATACCAGAAGTATAGATAAAGGTGCTGCTAATTTGCCATTTAGGATTGATAACGTAGCTCATTACTGCCGAAAGATCATGCGGACGATCATGAACAGCGGGGTAAGGATTACCCATATTGATGTCTTCAAATACTCGATTGGTACGTGATAATGTGTAGCTAATCCAGCCATTGAGCGCCCCTTTTCGCTTGCGCAGTAAGAACTCAATCCCGTAGGCTTCACCTTGACCAAATACAAATTCGCTTTCTACGTCTTCCGTAGGGTCGCTGACATAATTTTCTCTATAATCAATTTGATGACCTAGTTTTTTATAATAGGTTTCTATGGAAAACTCAAAATTATTTTCTTTAAAGTTTTGAAAATAGCCAGTAGCTATTTGCCAACTAGATTGTGGTTTTATAATATCGGTACTAGATACCCATATTTCTAAAGGCAGAGAGCTAGCTGTATTACTAACCATATGCAAATATTGATGATTAATTGCAAAGTTAGCTTTTATAGATTTTGTGTTGGAAAGCTGCCATCTAGCGACCATTCTAGGCTCTACTCGAAAATAATTTATAACAGGCTCACCTGCATTATAAATTTGCTCTGATTGTTGAGATTGATAAGGACCTAAAAAAGTGTAAGCAGATAGCCTAGTACCTACGTTTAGGCTTAAAGTAGGGTTTACTTTTATGTTGTCCAACAAATAAAGTGCATATTCATTAGAAAATCTTGCTTCGCCTCTATTAAATAAAGTTGTACCAGAGGCAGTAGAGCTAACGTTACTGAAGTTAGGAGTTAATTTATGTTTTATGATGTTTAATCCAAATTTTAAATCGTGAGGGGTAGATAAATAATCAAAATCTATTTTTAGATTCCAGTCTTCAATGCCTGATTTGATGTTAGCATCAATGCCAAATTCTAAGGCTCGAAAAGCATAATCATAGTTGTTATAAATTATACTGGTATTCATAAATAAACGACTATTAAACAGGTGATTCCAACGGAAAGTGCTTGTTAAATTGCCATAGTCCACGCCAAAATTAGCATCTCTGAACCTAGAAGTAAACCCCAGTACATCTTTGCCAAAATAACTACTAAAATAGATTTTATCTTTTGGGGATAGGGTATAGTTGATTTTAGTATTCAAATCATAAAAGTAATAGTTTGTGCCTTCAAAATCGGAGCCTTTTAAAAAAGGTCGAGCTAAATCATAGGCATAAGTTCTTCTAGCAGAAATGATAAAGGAACTTTTTTCTTTTTGAATGGGTCCTTGAACCGTGAAGCGCGAGGCAATAGCCCCTATTCCTCCCTCGACAGAAGTTTTTTGATTATTGCCTTCCTTCATGCGGATGTCTAATACAGAAGAAAGGCGACCACCGTAATTGGCGGGCATTCCTCCTTTTATGATGGTGGTATTTTTTATAGCATCGGCATTAAAAACAGAGAAGAAACCTAATACATGTCCGGCGTTGTACACGACTGCTTCGTCTAGTAGTACCAAGTTTTGGTCTTGCCCGCCACCTCTAACGAAAAAGCCTGTATTTCCCTCTGCTGCCGAAGTGATACCAGGCAGTAGTTGTATCGTTTTCAATAAATCTACTTCTCCAAGTAATGCAGGTATTTGCTTTACTTCTTTGATAGGAAGTTGAATAACCCCCATTTCTGTACTTTCGATATTGGCGTTACCATTTTCAGCAGTTACCGTAATAGCAGTGTTTAAAAAAGTACCTTCAGGTGTAAGTTTAATGTCTAGTTTTTTATTTTCGGTAAGGTTTATTTTTATAACCTGATTTTTATAACCGATAAAGGAAAAAATAACATAGTATTCGTTCGACGGCAATTGAATAGAATAAAATCCGTAGTTGTTGGAAGAAGTGCCTTTGCCTTGGTTGTCCTGTAAAAACACATTGGCACCAATGAGTGTTTCGCCCGATTTTTCGTCTTTGATGTAGCCACTTAGCGTGTAACTGCTTTGGGCAGACAAAGAAAAACTAAGAACAATGTAGCATAATGTTAACAAGGAGATACTGTGAAAATTCATAATGCAGAAAGCAGCATATATAAGTAATGGGTGCTATCAATGCAAATGTAGAACATATTTATCAATGAGCGGTAAAATTAACGATTCATCTGTTATATTTTAGTCATCCTGACTGCCTTATTCAGGGTAAGAAATGCATTATTGTTCTTCTACTTAGGATAATTATCATCCCAATTTTTGGCTTGTGGCTCGTTGAGTTTGCCCAAATTTTTGGCGACTAGCAAGGAAACCGCTGCATCGCCTGTTACGTTAGTGATAGTGCGACACATATCTAGTGGACGATCCACAGCAAAAATGAGAGCCAAACCCGCTTCTGGAATACCTGCCTGACCGAGTACAATCACCAACATAACTAGCCCCGCGCTGGGTACAGCAGCAGAGCCTATGGAGGCTAATGTAGCAGTAACGATAATGCCTAGCTGAGTAGTTAAATCAAGCTCCAAACCAAAGGTTTGAGCAATAAAAACGGCTGCTACTGCTTGATAGCAGCTTGTGCCATCCATATTGATAGTCGCGCCTATGGGCAATACAAAACTTGCCACTTCATCATCTACGCCTAAATGTTCGGTTACGCGCTCCATCGTTACAGGCAATGTAGCAGCACTAGAGCTAGTAGAAAAGGCTAGTAATTGAGCAGGTGAAATGCCTTTGAAGAATTTGCTATAACTAATTCCAGTGAACAACCGTACTAGGGTAGGGTAAAATACAATAATCAGGAGGGCAAGCCCAAGTAATAGGGTAGCGCTGTACCCAAGCAATGCTTTGAATAGGCTAATGCTCGGCGACTCAACAATAAGCGATGATAATAGCGCAAAAACACCTATTGGTGCAGTTAACATGATGAGGTCAATCAGTTTGAGTATTACGTCATTTAGCCCATCGAAGAAGGCTTTGACGGGTTGGGCTTTCTCTTCGGGGATTAGAATTAGACCTATGCCTAAGAAAATAACAAAGAAAATGACTTGCAGCATATTCGCATTTTGGGTAGCTGCACTGAAAATATTATCGGGTACAATGTCCACAAGTGGTTGAAGTGGTCCTTGGTCTTTTTGCCCAGTTGCTATTTCGATTCGCTTATTGGCATCTGTGCCGTAGCTGGAAAGTAAGTTGTCGCGTGTTTCAGGGGTGATGAGTTTGCCTGGCTGAATCACATTGACGAGTAATAAGCCAACACAGACGGCAAAAACTGTCGTAAATAGGTATAAACCAATAGTTCGACTCCCCATTCTGGAGAGTTTAGAAATATCCTTCAAATCGGAAACGCCTTTGATTAAAGAGACGATAATCAGGGGTAACGCAATGAGTTTGAGCAAATTGATAAAAACTGTTCCGAATGGCTTCACCCAATCTAACACAAACTTTGACCAGCCTAAATAAACTGCTAAAATCCCAAAAGATACGCCAAGTACCATTCCGATAATAATTTGCCAATGTAGGGCTAGTTTTTTCATTTTTTTGCTCGTTTCTTAAAAAATGTTGGTGAATAGATAACAAAAGTGTGAATTTTTCTTGAGATAAGGCTAATAGACGAAACAAACACTTGAAAAATTATTTTTTATGGGTACATAATGTCTTGTATTTGAGTTTTATTTTCTATCCCGTAATGCAAGTGGTTTGAAGATATAGAAAAAGTGAGTCTGACTGATATCCTACAATCATTGGCATGAAAAATTATTTAGCATAACATCTATTCAATCCATGTGCCTTTAGAGAATAGCACATAGATTAGACAGATGTAGGCAAGTAATGGTTTTTAGCTAAAGAAAATTGACCTCGTCAAGAGACAATAAGCTAAGCTTCCATTGATTTTATGCCAGGTAATTCCTTTCCTTCCAAAAATTCCAACATAGCACCACCGCCTGTAGAGGCAAAGCTAACTTTATCCAACAAACCCATTTGCTTCACAGCGGCTACAGAATCGCCACCTCCGATGAGTGAAAATGCACCTCCTTCGGTTGCTTTAGCTACATATTCAGCAATGGCACGTGTGCCTGATGCAAAATTTTCAAACTCAAAAACACCCATAGGTCCATTCCAAAGAATGGTTTTTGAGTCTAAAAGCACTTTGCCAAAAAGGTCAATCGTTTTTGGTCCAATGTCTAAACCTTCCCAGTTATCTGGAATTTGGCCTGCGGCTACAAATTCAGTATTGGCATCATTAGAAAAGCCATCTGCAATCTTCGTATCTAGTGGTAAAATAACATTTACGCCTTTTTCTGCTGCTTTTTTGAGTAAGTCCAATGCTAGTTCCATTTTATCGTCCTCACAAATAGAGTTGCCAATTTTTCCTCCCTGCGCTTTTGAAAACGTGTAGGACATACCGCCACCGATAATCAAATTATCCACTCGATTCAATAAGTTTTCGAGCAGTAAAAGTTTATCTGAAACCTTTGCGCCTCCTGTAATAGCAGTAATTGGACGAGCATCGCTATTTAAAGCTTTGGTCGCATTGATAATTTCACTTTCCATCAAGAAACCAAAGGCACGATTTTCAGGTGCAAAGAATTTTGCTACGGTTGCAGTAGAAGCATGTTCTCGGTGAGCAGAGCCAAAAGCATCGTTGATGTAAATATCTGCTAATGCTGCTAGGGCTTTAGCAAAAGTTTCATCGCCTTTTTTTTCTCCTTTATCAAATCGTGTATTTTCAAGCAATAGCACTTGACCAGCTTGTAAGTTGTTCACTGCATCTTGCACCGCTGTTCCGACAATAGCGTTAATGAATTTTACCACACGACCAGGCAAGTTTTGGCGTAGTGTATCTACTACATGCTCTAGCGTGAATCGCTCTTTGTTCATTGAGCCATCAGGCAATAACTTTTTTTCAGGACGACCCAAATGTGATATCAAAATAGCAGCACCTCCATTGTTCAAAATATGTTCGATAGTAGCCACCGCCGCTCGGATACGGTTATCGTCCGTTACATTATAATTTTCATCCAAAGGCACATTGAAATCCACGCGGACTAATGCTTTTTTCCCGTTGAAGTTGATTGAATTAATTTTCATGGTAGAAGATTAAGTTGATTGGTGAGGAGATAAATTACTGATACTCAAATGAGCATCAGTAATTTGAAATTCATTAAGATTAAGCAAATGCAATTTTTTGTGTCAATTCTGCTAAACGTGCAGAGTAGCCCGCTTCGTTGTCGTACCAACTTACCACTTTAATCATGTTGCCATTTACAGCAGTCATCAGTGAATCAAAGATAGAGGAGTGCTTATTGCCGATGATGTCAGAAGAAACTAATGGGTCTTCAGAATATTCCAAAACGCCTCTCATTTCGCCTTCGGCATACTTTCTAAAAGTAGCGTTAATTTCTGCTTTTGTCGGTACTTTTTCTACCACAACATTGAGTTCTACCATAGAGCCTGTAATTACTGGAACACGAACAGCAATAGCAGAAACTTTACCGATGAAGGAAGGAATTACCTCACCTGTTGCGGAAGCCGCGCCAGTGGAAGTGGGTACAATATTTTGAGCAGCAGCTCTTGCGCGGCGCAAATCGCCATGCGGTGCATCTTGTAAATTCTGGTCGGCAGTGTAAGCGTGAATCGTAGTCATAGAGCCTACGACAATGCCCCAGTTATCTTCAATAATTTTCACAATTGGTGTTAAGCAGTTGGTTGTACAAGAAGCATTCGAGTAAATCGTTTCTTCTGTTGTAATTGCATGGTTATTCACGCCCAGCACTACTGTTGGTACATATGCAGAACCCTTTGATGGTGCAGAAAGTACTACTTTCTTTGCTCCTGCATCAATGTGCATTTGCATCTGCTCTCTCTTTGTAAAACGCCCTGTACATTCCAATACTACATCAATATTATTTTCTGCCCAAGGCAATTTTGATGGGTCTCTTTCCGCAGTAGCGAGAATTTCTTTGCCATTGACAATAATTTTGTCCTCTGTTGCAGTAACTGTTCCGTTAAATCTGCCGTGAGCAGTATCATATTTAAGTAAATGCGCTAAAACAGCATTGTCTGTTAAGTCATTAATAGCTACGACCTCTACATCGTCCATTTCCATTAGGTTGCGAAAAGTTAGTCTTCCGATTCGACCAAAACCGTTAATTGCGATTCTTTTAGCCATAATTTCAGTTCATTTTGTTTTAATAATTCAACAATAGTGCAAATATTGTAATTCTTAACGAATTTA
>DAITMC010000178.1:0-7430 GCA_036835365.1 Saprospiraceae bacterium | reverse complement strand
CTTTTGCTAAGCAAGCTATTCGCAAGGAAGAAGAATGTATTTTAGTAGAAGGCTATACCGATGTTATTTCATTGAGTCAAGCTGGTGTAGAAAATGTGGTTGCGTCCTCTGGAACTTCACTAACCGTAGGGCAAATTCAACTCATTAAAAGATATACCCAGAACATAAAAATCTTGTATGATGGCGATGCTGCTGGTGTAAAAGCGGCGTTGAGAGGGCTTGATTTGGTGCTGGAGCAAGATATGAATGTTAAAATTGTACTACTGCCTAATGGCGAAGACCCAGATTCGTATATTCAAAAAGTAGGTGTAACGCAATTTCGTCAGTATGCTCAAGAGGAAGCAAAAGATTTTATCTTCTTTAAAACCAATTTATTGCTTGAAGAGGCAGCAAATGACCCCATTAAGAAATCGTTGTTGATAAAGGACCTTATTGAAACTGTGTCAAAGATTCCTGATGGTATTAAACGCGCAGTTTATGTTAAACAATGCAGCGATTTAATGGAAATCGAGGAGGCAGTGCTGCATGCGGAAGTGAACCGATTACTTTCAAAGACTCATCAAAAATCGAAATCGGAAGCCTCTATTCCTCACGAGGCTGCCAGAACTGCTACCCCTATTAAGCTGCGCAAAGAGGGGCAAAAGGGTACGCATGAATTTCAAGAGCGCGATATTGTTCGCATCTTGATTACTGGCGGAGCTACCATATTCAAAAAAGAAAAAGAACTTTCTGTGAAGCATAGAACAGTGGCACAATTTATTCTGGAGAATATAGAGGATGTAATTGAAAATTTTGATGATTCGTTATACAAATTAATAGTCAAAGAAACCCGTCAACGTCTAAAAAGTGGGGAATCAGTAGATAGCAATTTTTTTCTTTATCATGAGCATCCTGAGATTCGACAGCTAGCACTGGATTTGACTTCTCCGCCCTACGAGTATAGCGCAGGTTGGGAAGAGCGAGAGATTTTTTTGAATACTCAAAAAATGCCAGAACAAAATTTCACCAATGATAGTGAACAAGGGGTAAAGCGTTTTAAGTTGCACAAAATTATGCGGATGTGTGTAGAGAATCAAAAACGAATACAAACGGAATCGGATAGCGATAAATTAATGACGCTATTAAGAGTACAGCAAAAACTACTTACTATCCGCAATAGCTTAGCAAAAGAACTTAATACAGTTATCTTGGATTAAGTAAAAGTATTCATGGTTTAGGCATTCGTTTTCTGCAATTGCACGCATCAACTTAATGGTGTGTGCAATTTTTTTTGCATATGGGTGGGTACTTGGCTAAAGTGGTTTACACATTATTGCGAAACTTATAATTATTTCGTTAAAACATTCAAACTTTTCAAATGAAAACAAATATTTTAATTCTCGCACTAGGTATTATGCTCGCTATCTCTTTGTTTACTGCTTGTGAGCAAAACGAATTACTTGAAGTAACAAAAGAAGAAGTAACCTCAAACAAGCCGCTGGCAATGCCCGACAAAGCCGAAGTTCAAGCAGAGGCACTAGATGTCATCCAAATTAGTGATGAAATAGAAACACGAGGTGCTAGCGTACTGATTTACTCCACAACTTCCTCTGTTAGTGCCAACGGTTGGAAGCATTTTGGATACAGCAAAAGCTCATTAGCAGGCTATAAGCTAAAAGCGGTTATTACGCCTATCGGTGGCGACCCAGATTTATATGTCTATGGCTATCAATCAGGTAAAGCAGCCCCTTGGAGATACCTAAGAAAAAGTGCAATGGCAGGAGTAGATGTTTCTACCTTAGCTGGAAGCGACTTGAATGTAAGTGAAAATTATGGATACTTCTCTGTTTATGGTTACACTGCGGCAACCTTCAGAATTCAAATTTACAGAGAGGATATTTGTGCTACCGAGGATTGTGTACCTATGGATGCCAGTAAAATAATCGCAGTAAGAGAGGGAAGTCAATATGTGATTAAAGATGGTATTTCCAGAAAATTTATGGCACCAAACGATGCTGAAGCAAAGCTAATCGTGAAAGTGCTTACTCATTACAATATAGATAAGTCATGCTTCGTGGGTCGTCCAGGTGCATCTTTCTTCTACCTTACACAAAAGGGAAAAGCACCAGAAGGAGCTATGGCTGGTGAGGATTGTGTTAACTTCAATCCGAATAGTATAGAAGTGAAAAGAGTGAATGGTCGTTGGAAAATTGTAGATGGTAACCATTCGATGTTTGATTTTGACCAAAAAGAAGACGAAGCAAGAGAGGCATTCTGTATTATCAAAAAATATGGATTTACTAAATCTTGTTTTGTCGGTCGCCCTGGACCATCTTTACAGTACATGAGAAAGTAAACCCTTTTTAAACTATAACTACAAAAAGGATGAAGGGAACAGTCAATATTGATTGTTCCCTTCATCCTTTTTTAAAGAATAGTGAATTATGTTCTGTTTCATCAAAGCATCAAAAAAGGTAAATATCCATCGAATAGTTTATATTGCGCCCTTATTATTTATCCTTTATCAAATAGATTTTATGAATCGTATTTTAATTATAGGATCGGGGCGTTCTTCTGCTGCATTAATTCAATATATGCTGGAGCATGCAGAGGCTTGCAAATGGAATATTATGGTGGCAGATACTAACTTGGAATCTGCAAAACAAAAAATAAATGGACATCCTAGAGGTCAAGCAACTTGGCTAGATGTGATGAAAACCAATGATAAGAAAGATCTCATTTCTAGGGCTGACTTAGTAATTACGCTACTGCCTGCTCATTTGCATCTGGAAGTAGCCCACGATTGTATCAAATTGAATAAACCTGTCATCACTTCTTCTTATGTTACTAAGGAGATGTACCGACTTGGTGATGAGGCACGCGATAAAGAACTTTTATTCATGGGAGAAATGGGTTTAGACCCAGGTTTGGATCATATGTCTGCCAAAAATGAATTGGATGAATTGCGTGCTGAGGGCGCTAAAATTCTCTCTTTCAAGTCTTATACTGGTGGACTAATTGCTGAGAAAAATAGAGAAAATCCTTGGGATTATAAATTTACTTGGAATCCAAGAAATGTGGTGCTAGCAGGGCAAGGTACAGCACAGTATCTGGAAAATAATAGACTTAAGTTCATTCCTTACACTAAATTATTTCAACAAACGCAAACTGTGGAAATAGATGGCTTAGGGAACTTAGAAGCTTATATTAATCGAGATTCATTATTATACAAAGAATTTTATGGATTACAAAATATTCCTAATGTTCTAAAAGGGACACTGCGTTATCCTGGTTTTTGTCAATCTTGGAACGCTTTGATTCAACTTGGTTTGACAGATGGAGATTTTCCCATATTAAATTCTGGTGAAATCACTTATCACGAATGGATGGATGCCTACTCTAGCAAGGAGGAAGGAAATTCAGTGAAGGAAAGAGTAGCAAAATTGCTTGGTGAGCATGTGGAATCGCCAATCATGAACAAATTAACTTGGCTAGGACTATTTAGAAAAAAGAAAATTAACTTAGCTAATGCTACTCCAGCATTAATATTAGAGCATTTATTGCTTGAAAAATGGCAACTTGCCCCAGAAGAGAAAGATTTAGTAGCGATGAAACACGAAATTGATTATTTCATCGATGGCAAGAAAAAACGCAGGACAGCTACGCTTATAGTAGAAGGAGAAAATGGAATACATACTGCAATGTCTAAGATTATTGGACTACCTATTGGCATTTTTGCTAAATATTTTGTAGAAAAGAAATTGACATCCAAAGGGTTACATGTTCCTGTAACGAATGAATTTTATAAACCGGCACTTGAAGAAATGGAGCAGTATGGTGTCGTTTTTAAAAAGAAAGACGAATTTATTAATTAGAAGTAGCATGTTTTTTTGAATTATTTTTTAAAACATAAGTTTTTTACGCCTAAGTACATGAAACACTTACTCACTGCTTCCAGTGCATTCCAAATATTTCATGTACTTAGGCAGATTTCTATTCTCCTGACAGCCATTTTATTAGCCAAAAGCGGTATTGACGAAGCAGAAATTGGTAACTACGAAATGCTAATGTTTGTGCTGTTTTCTATTAGCTTTTTTTGGGTAAACGGCTTAACACAAGGTTTTTTGACACTCTACCCTAGAAAAAATACTATTCAACAAGCACAACTCTTTTTTCAAGTTTTTCTTTTTTTCTTTTTAATCAGCCTGATAGTAACCACGCTACTTTTTTTAGGGCAGTATTCTATCTCATACATATTAACGAAACAAACGGAATTAAATCATTTTAATTTATTCTTACTTTATTTATTTTTTAATATTCCAACCTATCTTGTCGAAACGATTTATTTACTCAAAAATAAAGCCTTACCTATTGTTTGGTTTGCCGCACTCAGCTTTGGTGTGCATCTTTTAGTTATTCTAATTCCTATTTATCTAGGTTATACTTTTAAAGAAAGTTTTATAGGTTTAATAGGGTTAGCGATAATAAAATTCATTTGGATAGCTTACCTACAGTTCAAATATGCTCGTATTCATTTTGATTACAATTTACTTTGGGAATTACTAAAATTATCCTCACCACTTGTCATTTACTCGCTTTTAGGAGGTTTTGCACAGGTATTTGATAGTTGGTTGGTGGGGTGGTATTACGATGGCGACCAAAAACAATTTGCTATTTTTCGATATGGAGCAAGAGAATTGCCGCTGACTTTAGCGGTGGCGACCGCTTTTAGTCATACCATCTTACCTAAAGTTGCCGTAGGTGTGGAAGTAGCATTGAACGAACTTAAAAAAAAGTCAACTCGGCTGTTGCATCTTTTTTTCCCATTATCCATACTCATGGCAATTTTTAGTAAACAATTATATGTACTTTTTTTTAGTGCTGCTTTCATAGAAAGTGCTGGTGTATTCGGTATTTATTTATTGATTCTAATTAATAGATTTTTCTTTCCTCATACCTTATTAATTGGTTTAGACCAAAATAATTTTATGATGAAAATTTCTATTGTAGAGCTGTTTATCAATGTGTTAAGTAGTATTTTCCTTATTCAATACATGGGATTAATGGGTATTGCAATGGGGACAGTTATTGCCTATACTTTTGAAAAAATAGTATATGCGGTTTATTTAAAACAGAAATTTAATATTACGATTCATCAATATACCAATGTAAGATGGCTAGGGCTGTATAGTATTTTATTAATAGCTGCCGTTATTTTTGGAGTAGTGTTTTAATAATTTCGTTTTGATTTTCTTCTAATTTAAACTGATCGCTTGTTTTTATTTGTTCATCCATCTTGCACAATCCTTTCAAAGTATTGATATTGCCGTTCCAGTCATAACCATCAAAAAAAGATAAGCCTTTAAAATCTCTTGTTTTATATAATGCTGAATTGCCATAACAAGTACCTAAATAAACTTTACTATAATTATTTTCTTTTGCCCATTTTATACTTCGCCACATAATCCATTTGCCTAAAGGGTATTCTTCCAAATAAGTAGCATCAAGAAAAGCATACCAATAATGAACGGCTTTTCCATGAATCGCCAATAAAACATAAGCTAATATCTTCTCTTCACTTTTAAATACGAGCCAATGCGTTCCTGTATCTCGGTTTAAAACGTAATTAAGACGCGCTTCATTCATGGCATTATTGGAAAAACGCTCTTGAGCATAACTCAAACAAAAATTTAAAAATGCTGAATTATTTATATCAATTCCGTTTTTAGGAATCAATTCAAAATGAATATTCAATGACTCAATCTTTCGATCCACCCTTCTGTTTTCAGAAGAATCTTCGAATTGTTCCAAATTGACCCGTAAACTCCTAGCCAAGTAAAAGATTTCATGTTGAAGGGTAATATTACTGGAATAGGGTAGAAACCCCTGATGATAAATATTTTCTAATTCTTCTAGTTGTTCGGCAATAGCATAAACAGCGTAATTAAAGGTATAAGTAGTGTAATCGTTGTTGCTTTCTGAAAAGAAAATTCTCATTTTAAGTTGTATATTCAGATTAAAAATTATCTCTAATAAATTCTAGTACATTTTGCATTTCTTTTCTGATAGGATTATTACTTCCTAAATAGTTATTGTGCATGAAACTAAATATTAGAACTTCATTTTTCTTAGTGATGATATAACCACTTAGACAGTGCTTATTGCTTAAAGTTCCTGTTTTTGCATAAACATAAGGTCTGGCTTTTTCTTCTGGCGCATACCAATTTTCTATTGTCCCCGAGATGCCACCCGCAGCAAAGATGTTAAATAATTTTTCTTGAGGAATAGTAGCATAGATTTTTTTTAATAAAATAGCAATACTTTTTGGCGTAAATAAATTATAGCGAGATAACCCAGAGCCATCCACCCAACGAGGAACATGTGGTAGGTCGTTAAGTAAATTTTTAATAGCGTAATCTATAATCAAATTCTGGTCTTGCACACCAAATAGCTTGTTGGCACAAGCATTTAACAACTGCTCTGCCACAAAATTATCACTTTCTTGCATCATTAATTGATAAATGCTATCCGCTGGTATTTGGCTGTATAAATATCGAATATTGGAAGCAGGAATAGGCTGGGTTTGTAAATAAACTTGCCTTTTTAATGTATCGGCTAGTAATGCCACGAAAAGTTCATCAGAATATCTGAAAGGAACCGTAATTTTATATTTCATGTTGCCAGTTAATGCCGCAGTATTACATTCAAAAATGTTTTCATTCATTAATCTTGAAAATTCTGGTCTTTGGTTAGGTAAATTAGGGTTAAGTTGCACTTTTTCTTGGAAAAAAGAAGGAATTGCTATAAATCCTATCTGATTGTTTTTATAATCAAAAGTGATATTATTGCCATAAATGGGGAACGGCGATTTTTCTGTTTGGTAAGTATAACTGTAATCATCCCAAGACCAACCTGGACCAAAACGAACGTCTCTAAAATTATGTCCAGAAAAATAGAGCTTTTTATTCTTATTTTTTAAAAAAGAAAGTACACTGGTATCTTTGGGAAGTAATGGATTCAGGAAAGAAGGGTCGCTTGCTCCCCAAAAAATGATGCTCGTATCCGTTTCTTGATAAACTAAAGTAGGAATAGAATCGCCAAGTATGGCAAGGCTTGTGTAGAGGGTAAATATTTTTGTATTAGAGGCTGGTGTGTAATATTTTTCAGCCTCGTGGGTATATAAAAAGCTATCTTGTTTAGGATGATAGAGTGCAAATCCAGTAAATATTTGGCTAAATATAGGGGAAGTAGTTATTCTTTCTTCTAATTCTTTTATATTTCTTTTTTGACCATATGACACAGGAAATATTAAAAAATTACTTATACAAAGTAGCCCGATATAGAATAAGAACTGTTTCATGTAATATTAATTTATTGTTTTTTTACCAGCAACAAAAATAGATTTCTTATTTAAAAATCCTTAACTTTTTATTGCTGCTATACTATAAAAC
>DAITMC010000177.1:0-7435 GCA_036835365.1 Saprospiraceae bacterium | reverse complement strand
TAATGTGATAGATGAACGCAAAATTAATCGAATATTTGTCCCTTTTTATATTGAAGCCAATATTGCGAAAGGACTAAAATATACCGTTAACTTCGGTCCCGATGTTCGACTTCGCAGAGATGGCATTTTTTTTGGACGCAATACCAACAGAAACAGAGGTGGAATTGCTAATGCAAGTATCAGAAATGAAGAAGAAAGCGGTTACACTCTGGAAAATATTGTGAATTACAATAAGACGTTTGGTACAAAACACAACTTCAGTGCCACAGGGTTGCAAAGTATCCAGAGCCTTCGATTTGAACGACACCTTACAGAAGTCGCTAATTTACCTTACGAAAGTCAGTTGTTTTACAACATAGGTACCGCGCAAGTGAAAGGAAACTTAAACAGTAGATTAGAAGAATGGACGTTAGCATCTTTCATGGGGAGGGTCAATTATGACTTTGATAATAAATATCTATTCCAAGCTACACTTCGTGCAGATGGTTCTTCGCGTTTGGCAGAAGGCAATAAATGGGCCTACTTCCCTGGTGTATCTATTGGCTGGCGCATCCTAGAAGAGCCTTTCATGCAAAATGTGACGTTTTTTGATGAGCTAAAAATTAGGGCTTCCTATGGCGCAGTGGGTAATACGTCTATTAATCCCTATCAAACTGCTGGAGCTTTGACCCGTACGGTTTACGCTTGGGGAGAAACACCTGCTTTTGGATTCGGCTTGAATCAAATTCCTAATCCTGATTTGGGTTGGGAAATTTCCAGTACCGTCAATTTTGGTATTGATTTTAGCATACTCAATGGAAGGTTTAATGGTGCTGTTGAAGTCTATCGCACCAACACAACCGATTTATTGTTAGCTAGGAATTTACCGTTCACCTCAGGTTACAATAGCGTATTACAAAATATTGGGGCTACCCAATCTGATGGTATTGAGTTTTCTTTAGGTGCAAATATTCTAAGTAATCCGAATGGGTTGCAATGGTCTATTGATTTCAATATATCTGCTTATAATGAAAGTATTCAAGAATTGGCTTTAAAAGATGAAAATGGCAATTCGATTGACGACATTGGCAACCGTTGGTTCATTGGAGAGCCTATTCGTGTATTTTTCGATTACGAAAAAATTGGTATCTATCAAGCCAACGAGGTAGAATTAGCGAGAGCTGCAGAAAACAAAGTGCCAGGCGAAATCAAATTGAAAGATCAAAATGGCGATGGTATCATTACTGCTGATGACCGTATCATTCTTGGAACAGATATCCCTGATTTCTTAGGCGGTATCACCAATCGTTTTTCTTACAAGGGTTTTGATTTGAGCTTTTTCTTTTTCTTCCGCCAAGGCGGCATGATTGGTAGTTCATTCCATACTAGCGGTAGCTTTAATGGTCTATTTGGTCGCTACAACAACCTCAATGTGGATTATTGGACACCCGATAATCCAACGAATGCCTTTCCACGACCTAATGAGAATCAGGAGTTTCCAAGAAATGGTAGCACATTAGGGTATTTTGATGGTAGTTTCATTAAGTTGAGAAATGCCTCATTCAGCTATACCGTACCAACGGCTGTGGCGGAAAAACTAAAAATGTCGCGATTGAAGTTCTATGTTTCGGGGCAGAACTTATTGGTGGCTTCACCTTATAAAACATTTGACCCTGAAGTAGATGTAACTAATACACAAGGTTTGCCCTTTGCAGGTAGTGGCGATTCGATTGTGCCTTCAACGAGAATTGTATTATTTGGTATCAATGCTCAATTTTAAAGCTAATTAACTATTGAATGGTTCAAGTATCATTCAAAGAGAACATGGCAATGTTATTTTATTAAAAAATTAAATTTTTCAACATGAAAATCAAAATATGGCTTATCGCCCTCTTAATGACAGCATTTATTCATCAATCGTGTAACGATTTTTTGAAAGAAGAACTGGTTTCAGATGTGTCGTCTAGTTCTTATTACACTACGCCTCAGGGTTTTGAGGACGCTGTAAATGCTACTTATTCTTGGATGAAGCAATTTTATAGCATAGAAATTGGCTTCACTATGAGCGTTTTTGGAACAGATACCTACACCAATGGTGCGGATGGTAGCTGGAAAATGTTTAATTTTTACAACGGCGATTTGAACCCCGCAAATGGTTATGCAAGAGACATGTGGCAAAATTTTTATCGCGGTATCAATCAAGCCAACGCAACTATCAACCGTTCGCAAGCGATTCAAATTGACCAAAAGCTGAAAGATGCGCGTTTGGCAGAAGTTCGCTTTTTAAGGGCTTTGTATTATTTCACATTGGTCACCACCTACGGCGATGTACATTTGACATTGGAAGAAACTGAAGGTGTGGAACTGGAAGCCAATCGCACAGCGCAAAGTGAAATTTATGAGCAAGCCATCATTCCAGATTTAGAATTTGCCATAGCTACGCTGCCTGCTACACAAAGCAACTACGGTAGAGCAACTAAGTCAGCGGCAGAATTTTTGTTGGCAAAAGTGTTACTCACTAGAAGCTATAAGAGTTTTGCAGAAGGCACTGATGCCGCTCGTGCTGAAACATTGTTCAGCAACGTCATTAATAACTACGATTTTAAATTATTGAGCGACTTTGCTGCCCTTTGGGATATTAACAATGAGCGAAACAGTGAAGTCGTATTTTCGATTCAAAATTCAAAATCACAAGTGGACGAAGGAATTGATAATCAAGGACATAGAGGGCATTTGTACTTTTTAATGGAGTATGATATATTGCCTGGCATGACACGCGATATTGATAATGGTCGTCCTTGGAAGCGCTTTCGCCCTACCAACTACTTGCTTAGTCTTTGGAATAGACAAATTGATGCACGCTACGACAAAACATTTAAGCACGCTTGGTTTGCTAATACAGCAGGGAATATTCCAAAATGGACTCCCGACGAAGCAGCTAAAGGTTTTGTGGACCCTAGCTTGGTAGGTCAACCGAAATTCACGCTTGGGGACACCGCAGTGTACATACCTGGACCCGGAACAGATGACATCTGGACACCCGATCGCCAAGCTAGAACGAGATATACGGTCTATTCAACTGATGAATATGACGAGCGTCGTTTCCCTTCTTTGAATAAATGGATTGACCCTACTCGCCCCGATCGTCAAAAAGTGGAAGGACAACGCGACTTTATTTTGATGCGTTTGGCGGATGCTCACTTATTGAGAGCGGAGGCACGTTTCAAGCAAGGCAATACGCAAGGAGCAGCAGAGGATTTGAACCTTATCCGAAGAAGAGGAGCACAACCTGGAAGAGAAGCGGATATGGAAATTAGTGCTGCACAAGTCAATCTTGATTTCATATTGGATGAAAGAGCAAGGGAGTTAATCGGTGAAGGGCATCGTTGGTGGGATTTGGTGCGTACAGGTACATTAGTGGAGCGCGTGCGTTTGTACAATAAGGAAGGTGGACCGAACATCCAAGATTTCCATTTAGTGCGTCCGATTCCACAGGCTCAAATAGATAGAACACTAGGAGGCTATCCACAGAATCCAGGGTATAATTAATTAGGGATTCGGTTTTGGGTGCTCGGTATCAAGTGGTTAAGAGCACCTGATACCGAGCACCTGATACCTAGTACCGATAAAAAATTAAATATTTTCTTGTTTGTCATATTTTACTGCAATTTGCTCGTTGTTGGGCTCTTGATAGCCCCAGAACGAGCAATTTGCTTGTCTCATCCGATTAGGTTTAAATGCTAACTTTTGTGGAGTGGTGTAAGTGTTTTTTAAAAAAGGGCTGAGTATATCCGCCCAAAAATTAGCAGTTAGAAAATCATCAAAAATAGGCACACAGGTGGTTTCCTCAAAAGTTGTTGTGTTTTGATGATATTGGTAATAGGTAGGCATAAAGGTTTCCGCTGATTTATCGAAAAAGCGAGCTTCTACAGTAGTTCCAGAACTTATAGCTGCAATGTGTTTGATGCCCTCGGCACAAAAAAGTTCGTAAGTGTTGTAAGCGTCGTCAAGCAATTTCAATTTAAGGTGTTTAGCGAATTGTTTGCGCTGGTCTAACTTAAAATCGAAAGGATGGATTTTGAAAAACACCTCACTGTTTTTTCTTAATCGAAGCAAATCAGACTCAAACTCCTCTAGTTCTCGAATGCGGTTTTTCTCAATTAAAGAGCGGTCAATGTAAGTTTGTCCAAACACCAATGCTCCCTCAATAGCTATTGCTGTTCCTTTCCTCAAAAATCGTGCGCGGTGCATATCTGCTGCCTGATAAACTAGCAGTTGATCTAACTGATAAGGTAACAGACGATCAAAGATTTCTGGTCGGTTGGTACTAAAGCAGAAAAAAATATCATCCATGAATCGAACAGGGTCCCAAGCAACACTGATACAGGGAATTTGAAGTTGGCTCAATACATTCATTATAAAAGGAGAAACCTCAAAGCCGACAACGATAGCATCCTTAAAGAATTGTTCAAAATAGCGAAGCACTGCACTAGGAATTTCTTTTTGAAAGAATAGCTTCGACCAATTTTCTGTGCTTGCTGCTAAGCCAAATAAGTCGAATACATGCTTACCATTGAACGCCGCATCGGTTTTCCATTCTACGACGGTAATATCTTTTTTAGTGGCGTATTTAATTTGCCGATGAAGGATATGATGTAACCAATAGCTATTCTTTGCAATGAGGTCTCGCTTGCTAATATCGCCAGAGATGCGCAGTAAATCTCCAGTGAAAATAATCTTATTTGTGTTCATTTTTGTGTTAGCATGATAAAATTGCTCGAAAAGTAAATGTTTTAATAGTCATTCGCATAATTTTATCCCTAATTATCGTTTTTTTTATATTTATTTTGTTTTTTCTGAATAAAAATTTCTACATTTGCATCCGCTTTAAAAAATACAATTTGCATTTATGCGCCATTACGAAGTAACATTTATTGTAGATCCAGTGCTTTCTAAGGAAGAGATTAGTGAAACAGCTAAAACCTACTTAGACAAGTTAGTTGAGTTAGAATGTACTATCATTCATGTGGATGAAATGGGTTTACGTCAGTTAACATACCCAATTAATAAAAGAACGTCAGGCATTTACTACTCCGTAGAATTTGCTATCGAAAAGCAAGTAGATGTAGATATTATTACAGCACTTGAATTAGCATTGCGCCGCGATGAGCGTCTTTTGCGCTTTTTGACTGTTCTGCTAGACAAGCATGGCATAAAATATAATGATGACAAACGAAAAGGTTTGATTGTAAAATATGACAAGGACAATAGAAAGAAATCTACGGACAAAGAGTTGGTAGAGGAAAAAAAGGATTAATTCTAAACTTTTCATTAAAGCAGTAAATGGCAACCAGAGACGACATTAAGTTTTTAACCAATCCAAATATTGGACAAAGAAATAAGAAATATTGCCGATTCAGAAAATACGGCATTAAATATATTGATTACAAAGACGCTGATTTCTTACTTCAATTTGTGAATGAGCAGGGTAAAATATTGCCGCGTCGCATTACTGGCAATTCTCTAAAGTACCAGCGTAAAATAGCAACTGCCGTGAAACGTGCACGCCATCTGGCATTGCTTCCTTATGTAACCGATTTGTTGAAATAGACCATTGCATTAAAATATAGTCTAATGAATATTATTTTGCTTCAGGATGTAGAAAAAGTAGGGAAGAAGTTTGAACTGGTTGAGGTAAAGCCAGGTTATGCAAGGAATTTCTTAATCCCTAAGAAAATGGCAATCATTGCAAATAGAGAAAATTTAGCTAAACTCGACGAGCACAAGCAAAAAGAAACGGCTAAAGAATCTAAATTAATAGAAGAGTACAACGTACTGAAAACTAAGATTGAAGGGGCAAACTTTAAGATTGGTGCAAAAGCAGGTACCAGTGGAAAAATCTTCGGTAGTGTTACTAGCGTACAAGTGATACAAGCACTTCAAAACACATTAGGTATCGAAGTGGATAGGAAAATTGTAGAAATGCCAGAAGAAGTAAAGGACTTAGGCGCTTACGAGGCAATCATAAAATTCCATCCGAAAGTAGAAGCGACACTCAAATTTGAAGTAGTTGCAGAATAAATAAAATGGAATATTTAGACTTCCAAGAAAGGGAACACTTTAGCAAGCGTTCCCTTTTTCTATTTAGCATACTCTCGTAAATATAATTCGCATTGGCAACAACTAAAATTTTCAATGATCCTGTATATGGATTTGTTAGCATTACTTATGGTATTTTGTTTGATTTAGTTGAACATCCTTATTTTCAGCGTTTAAGACAAATCAAACAGGTGAGCATGACGCATTATGTTTATCCTGGTGCTTTGCATACCCGCTTTCATCACGCATTAGGCGCACTTCACCTAATGACGCAGGTGATTGAGGTGTTGAAAGGAAAAAATGTTGACATCACCGATTCAGAAGCAGAAGCGGTTTGTATTGCTATTTTACTGCACGATATAGGGCATGGTCCATTCTCACACACCCTGGAAAAGACCTTGATTAATGTGCATCACGAAGAACTATCCAATCTATTCATGGAACAACTCAACGAAGAATTTGAGGGGCGTTTGTCTTTAGCCATTCAGATTTTTAATGACCAGTATCCAAAGAAATTCTTGCATCAGCTCGTTTCTGGGCAGTTGGATATGGACAGAATGGATTACCTCAACAGGGATAGTTTTTTTACAGGTGTCTCAGAAGGGGTCATTGGTTATGACCGAATTATTAAAATGCTAAATGTCAAGAATGGAGAATTGGTAGTGGAAGAAAAAGGCATTTATTCTATTGAGAAATTTTTGATTGCCAGGAGGTTGATGTATTGGCAGGTTTATCTGCACAAAACGGTGCTGGCAGTAGAGCAGATGCTTATTCGTATGTTGCAACGAGCGAAGGAACTGACAAGAAGTGGCGTTGTATTCAATATTTCGCCCAGCCTTGATTTTTTTCTACATCAAGATTTTTCATCTATTGATTTTCAATCGAATCGCAATATTTTATTGTACCATTTTGCTTTGCTCGACGATGTTGATATTATGGCAGCTTCAAAATATATGATGCACCATGAGGATAAATTGCTTGCCTATTTAGCCAAGGGCATTGTGCAAAGGAAATTATTCAAATTAATCCTTAGAAATGACCCTTTTGATTCAAACTATGTGCAGTACGTCAAAGATTCTATTATGAAAAGTACAGAATTTACGCCAGAAGAAGTTAATTATCTAGTATTCACTGGTACAGAATCGAATCGGACTTATAGCACTTCTAAAGATGAAATTAAGATTTTATTTAAATCGGGTGAAGTACGCCGAATGTCGCAAATTCAGGAATACAATATGCAATCAAATATCATTACAAAGCATTATTTATGTTATCCAAAAGGGATAATTTAAGTAAAAGTAACTCAAGATGTTCAAAAGTGATTGAAGGAATTCCTTGCGCATTCCGCTTCAATTTT
>DAITMC010000176.1:2746-7440 GCA_036835365.1 Saprospiraceae bacterium | reverse complement strand
CCTTTTACCAGCATAATATGGGCTTGATACGTTGCTTTGAGAGGGATTTTTTGCCCAAGTTGGATTTTGCCTTTACTGTTCTTGCCAAAGGAATAGGCAAGCCCGAATGGACAAAAACAGAGTTTGAGCAACTGATTAAATTAATGATTATTCTACACGATTACGGTAAACTGAATAAACAATGGCAAAAACCAATGCGATGCTACCAAGCCAGAAAGGAAGGCAAAGAGCTAAATGAGTTCGATGAAATTTTAGCCCATACCGATTATGATAGAAACAGCCCTATTGATTTGGCTTTGGAAAAAGAGTGTGAACTCTACAAAAGAGGTGGACACGCAGGGACCGGGGCTTTTGTGGCAGAAACGTTGATTGAAGAATATTTTGATAGTGAGGATTTGGCTTATGCAGTTTCTATGGCTATCGCCAGACATCACAGCTCTACTACTGATACCTATACAAAGTTTGATGTTTCGGATAAGAGTTATCAGGCTATTCAAAAGCTTTTAGATGAATTTGGGTATGATGTAGAGTTTCCCAAAAAAGAAGACTTTGAGGGGAAAATGAACCTGAACGGCTTGGAAACAGACGAACAGCACATTGTTTATTTATTCTTAGTTCGCCTATTGAGGTTATGCGACCAAAAAGCCACTGAAAATTTATCTAATTATTTCACAGAAAACTAACTCAACTCTTATGGAGCAACTAAAAAAATACAAGGAGTTTTTCATAGACAAGAACTCCAGCACATACGCTGAAACTTTAAAAGCTTATGGCTTGGCTCATCTAATTGATGAAATCTTGACGAGGGCGAATGTATCCAACCGAAAAATTGAAATTACTGATAGTGGTTTGTATTATCATATAAAACCAAGTCAAGCTATAACTGATGAGATGCTATCAAAACTTAGTTATTTTCAAATAATTAAATTTTTGAAAAACAAAGCGGATACAATAGTTCCTGATGGCATTGGTAATAATTTCTATGATTACCCTAACCAAAAGAAACAGTTTGACATAATTAAAGAGGCGAGAAAAAAAGTTAGTGATAATAAAAAAATAAAGCTGGAGGAAAGGAAAGAAAAGCTATTGGCTTTAAAAAATCAGTTTGAAAGTGAATTTGGAAAAAAATTGGACGAGGCTTATGATGTCTATAAAAATATGATTAGCAATCCATATACTGGATATGTAAAGGCTCATTCAATCCTACACAATAATCAAGAGCATTTTGGCAGTTTATTAAATGAGATTTTAGATTTCTACTCTGCTGTCCCTAATACCATAGGGAAGCTCAAAAGAGATTTTAAAATTGATGAAAAACTAACGGCTCAACAGTTATACTCACCCAATCAGGGTAAGGGACTGAATAAAAACAAAGCGGATAATGCCAATATGACAAATTTAGATGGTTATTGGGTACAAGAGTTAATGAAAATATCAGGAGCATTAAATATGATGATTTGTCAGTTTGTAAAAGTTGGCAGTAGCTATGACTTGAAAATATTTGTGCCTGAATTCAAGCAAATCCTATGGACTAAGTCTAAGGAGTTGATGTTGGAGTTTAAGCGGCATTTAAAGAGTGTTTCACCTGTCAAATTAGATATTCTCAATATTTTGAACTTCTCAATCAACTTTATCCAAAGAAGTGATGGGTTTACAGGAAGACTGAAGAACGCTGTTAATGGATTTCATTCTGTCTATCAAAAAGACCTAGGACAGAACAAGGCGGTAGTTAATATTGCCTTTATAGAAGCACCAGATTTTGTGGAAATTTCAGATAGAAGGCAGGCGAGCGATTGGATAGAGATTCTCAATTCACAAAAAAGTATTATCAATGCCATTAAAGAACAAGGAGATGCTATGCAGGGTTTATTGGCTTACCGCAATTTTTTGAGTGGCGGTGATTTACAAAGCTTTTTCAAATTCTGTAACTGGTACTCTGTGTATTTAATGCAATCATTAGACAAAGAGCAGTATTATGTCAAACCCTTTAAAATAGAAACTTTAAATCTTTTTTATATGAATATGGACAATGAAACTTTAAATCTGAGCGAGATAATCGCCAATGAGGGCTTCAAGGCAGTAGCCCAAGCTATTCGGAAAAGTACCGTCAGTTTGCAGTACACCCCGAAAACTGCTCGTAATTTTGATATTCGTTATGGATTAGCCCAAGAAATCCAAAACAAATCAAAGTCAAAAATTGATTTGACAATCTTTATAGGTGAGTTCGTTGCTACCTATAATGCTGAAACTGCAAAAGTGGCGGAAAAAAATGGAGGTAAATCTTTTCGCTCCAATGTCAAGGATGAAGAATTAGCTCAATTCTACGCTTTACTTGATAAACATCCTTCCCGCCTAATTGGAGCTTTACTTGCTTCTTATGGTTTTGCTCTCAAAGCCAAAGAAGTAAAAGAAGAAGGTGAAGCAGAAATCAATGAAGAAGATTAAACAATTTGTAAACTTTTAAATTATCAATAAAATGTCGGAGAACAAAAAAATCATCGCTTCTCTTTCCATCAGCGGAGAGATTACCCTCAACCTTCACTCATTGAACAATGAAGGTGGCGAAGGCAACCAAATCATCACCCGTCAATTGACTATCATTGACAAAAATGGGGAAGAACATACTGTTAATGGTATTAGTGGAGATATGTTTAAGCATATTCACGTTGGGCATCTAATCAATTTGTCAAAGGAGCAAAAATTGGAATTATGCACAAATTGCCAAGTTTTTAATCCTAATCGTCTTTCAAGTGGAGAGGACTTGGGTAAACTTAATTTGGGTGATGCTTCTGATAAAGATATTGTAGATGCCATTATTAAGCTTTGCACTGTAGATGACACTCACGGAGTTTTGGTTACCAAGATAGGTGGGAAAAACAAAAATGTGCCTCGTAAATCTGTAGTAGAATTTGCTTGGACTGTGGGTATTCCCCATAAAAACAATACAGAAAGCTATGTACATACCAAATTAGTATCTGATGCAGGGGGCAAAAAGACTGATGGCACAAATGAAGGTCAAAATATCTTCCACCGCCCTGCTAATCACGGTGTGTATGCCTTTGTATGCAGTATAGATGTGTATAGAATTGGCTTCAACGATATTTCAAGAAGCTATCCCGAACCTAAAAAACGACAAGCAAGATACAAAGCATTGATTCAGGCATTACTCAGCTCATTTGTAAACCCCAAAGGAGCTATGACAAGCACCCAAAAACCACATATTACCGACTTTAAAGGCGTGGTAGCCATTTCTAACAAGCTAACACCTGCCCCTACTATCAGTGCTTTAAATGACGGATATATAGCTGAAATCAAGAAAATATCCGAAAATATCAATAGGATAGAACAAAATGCTATTTCACTTCAAGAGTTTAACGGCTTGGGTGATTTATCCAAAATTTTGGCGGATTTAGTAGATTACGAACCTTATAAGATTGGAGATCAAAGTACAGATTCAACACCAGAACAAAACGACTAAAAATGAAGAGATTTTCAGTTAAATATTTACCAACCGCTTTATTTTCGCTCAAAGACAGCAACTCTACCAATTCAGGGGCAAAATCATTGTTTTTGCCCTCACCGTACAGTATTAGAATGGCTATTTTGAATCAGGTAATCACTATTGGAGGCGAATTAGAAAAATTGAATGAAAAACATAGCTTACATTTTCAATTTATCAGAAATGCTAAAATTAGTTTTTTTATTGCTCCTGAAAGTAGTTTTTGTGTAAATAATACCTTTGTTAAGATTTTGAAGGTTAAAGAAGACAAAAGTAGCAAAAAAGATAAGGAGGCAGGAAAGATATTTGAACCTGGTTTTCAAGAAACAGTCAGTTTCAGAGAATATATTCACATTACACGGCCCATAGAAATCATCTTTGAAGTATTTGATGAATTAGTTGTGAGCTATCTGAAAAAGTACCTTCACAAGATTAACTACTTTGGAAAGCGGGGTTGTTTCTTTCAGTTCTTGGAATACAACGATGACCCACCGGAAGCGAATGTAAGTCTTTTTGAGGCTAAAAAAGGACTGTCAGGTATCCTACAAAAGTATGACGATTTTGATGAAGAAGTTACTTTTGAGAGGGTGAATAACTTTTCAGGTAAACCAACTAAAAGAAGGGAAGAAATTTGGGTTTTGCCTTTGGAAAGTAAGCGTTCTTCCAAATCCTATACGAGTTATACTGTCTCTATTTAAAATAATTCTATTAAATTTTGTTAGCACATCGCATGACGTAGAGATGTTGCATTGCAACTATGAAAACCAGGTTTAATCATCTAAATCCTATACGGATTATCGAATGGTTTACCCGTAGAGACGTTAAATTTTAACGTCTCTACCGATTACCAATCCATGCAATAAAATTAACAACACAATTCACAATCAACAACCTATGGCAAAATTTCAAAATAAATACCGCATTGAATCTACCCGTTTGAAAGGTTGGGATTATCGCCATGCAGGGGCGTATTTTATTACGATTTGTACGCACAATCGGGTGCATCATTTTGGAGAATGTAAGGATGGGAAAATGAAATTGTCCACCATGGGATTGATTGTGCAGGGATGTTGGCATGAAATCCCGAAGCGGAATCATCATGTGGAATTGGGGGCGTTTGTGGTGATGCCGAATCATGTGCATGGGATTTTGATGTTGCATGAAATGGAGGATGGGATGGGGGTAGAGACGTTGC
>DAITMC010000176.1:0-2646 GCA_036835365.1 Saprospiraceae bacterium | reverse complement strand
ACGACGTAGAGACGTTGCACGACGTAGAGACGTTGCACGACGTAGAGACGTTGCACGACGTAGAGACGTTGCAGTGCAACGTCTGTACGGATGCCGATTCGGATGGCAATTCGGATGCCAATCCTGATCCAAAATCGGAATTTCTAGGGCAAATATCCCCAAAATCAGGTTCGGTGTCCAGAATGGTAGGGTCGTTCAAAGCGGCATGTTCCTATCACATTCATAAAACGTTCCCCGAGGTGGAGTTTGCATGGCAGGAGCGTTTTCACGACCATATTATTCGAAGTGAGGCATCGTTTATTCGCATTTCGGAGTACATTTTGAATAATCCTTTGAAGTGGAAAGAGGATATGTTTTTTCACAATAAAAATTGCTAAAGATGATTATTTCAGCTACACAAGTTGCGTATTATCAAGTTTGTAAGCGCAAGGTATGGCTTTTCGGCAATGCAATTGCGATGGAGCATACCTCCGACACGGTCTATGAGGGGAAACTTATAGGGGAAAACACGTATCCGCAGCGGTCGAATAAACATTCTGAGTTGCAGTTCGATGGGGTGAAGATTGATTTTTTTGACGCTAAAAATAAGGTGGTGCATGAGACGAAGAAGAGCAACAAAGTGGAGGCGGCGCATCTTGCACAGGTGAAGTATTACCTTTGGAAGTTGGAGCAGAATGGCATAGCAGGCGCAACGGGCATTATTGAGTATCCCAAACAGCGTGCAACCGTCCGAGTAGAAGCCTTGACGGATAGTGAACGTGCCGAGATTATGCAGTGGGAAGCAGATATTGAGCGGATTGTCCAGTCAGAGCGTGTCCCGCCTGTGATTCATGCAAAAATCTGTAAGTCGTGCTCTTATTTTGATTTTTGTTACGCCGATTGATTTAGGTGGTTTTGGATTATTGGTATCTGCTATCTGGAAACCGAGTAGTGGTCATATTTTCTATTTTTAGTTAACATATTTTTTTGCTTATGTCCAAAAGAACCTATTATTTATTTAATTCCGGACGGTTGAGTCGAAAGGATAATACGTTGAAGTTTGTGGCCACGGATGAGCATGGTGTGGAGCAAACGCCAAAGTATTTGCCCATCGAAACGGTGGAAACGTTGTATTGTTTTGGCACTTTGGATGCGAATGCTGCTTTGTTTAATTTTCTTGGTCAGGAGGGTGTTACGATTCATTTTTTTGGTTATTATGAAAACTACACGGGGTCTTTTATGCCAAAGGATTATTTGTTGGCAGGCAAAGTGCAGATTGAGCAAACAAAGGCTTATTTGAGTAAATCGAAGCGGCTACATATTGCTAAGTCGTTCATAGCAGGTGCGGTAGGTAATATGCTGAAAAATTTGCAATATTACGATAATCGAGGTAAGACCTTAACGTCTTTCATTAATAATATTGAAGCATTGGCGCAGCAAATTGAGCCACAAAAAGAGGTGGCAGCGCTGATGGGGATTGAGGGGAATTGCCGCAAGGTCTATTATGAGGCTTTCGATTTGATTATCAACGACTTTGAGATGGGTGGTCGCTCGAAGCAGCCACCGAGTAATGAGATAAATGCTTTGATTTCCTTTGGCAACATGATGTGCTATTCTTTGGTGTTGAATCAGTTGTATCATACTCAACTCAATCCAACGATTAGTTTTTTACACGAACCAGGTGTGCGTCGCTATTCGTTGGCACTAGATGTGGCGGAGGTTTTTAAACCCATTTTGGTGGATCGTGCCATTTTTAAGTTGTTGAATAAGCGAGAGATTCAAGCCAAACATTTTGACCGCCAGCTCAATGGTTGTTTATTGAGCGATACGGGGAAAAAAATATTTGCGAAAGATTGGGAGGATCGGATTCAGGAGACAATTAAGCATCGCACACTTAAAAAGCACGTTAGTTATAAGCATTTGATTAGGTTGGAAGGTTACAAATTGCAGAAGTATATTTTGGGGATGGAGGAGGAGTATAAGGCTTTCAAAATCTGGTGGTAGCGGATAAAGGCATTGGCTATGGGTATTTATTTTTTTGACGATTGGTGAGATAAAAAAAATTAGAACTATGTATGTTATCTTGGTTTATGATTGTGGGGAGAAGCGTGTGGGGAAGATGTTGAAGCTTTGCCGCCGATATTTGAATTGGATTCAAAATTCAGTATTTGAGGGAGAGTTATCGTCTGTGCAGTTGCTTGAATTAAAGATAGAGGCAACTAAAATTATGGATATTCAGGAGGATAGTTTGATTATCTTTACGAGCAGGACGGAAAAATGGCTGGAAAAGGAGGTAATTGGAAAGGAAAAAAACAAATTAGACATTTTTCTGTAAGTCGTTGAAAAATAAGTTCTTTGACATCAATGGGTTCGTCGGTCTATTGCCATGGCGGGTCAGGCAGAGTGTACCGACGGAAAAAATTGTTAGTAGTAAACGGTAAGTCGTTGATAATAATGTGTTTAAAAAAGTTGTCGAATTGGGGGGAGAATCTTATCTTTACCATGCGACGCTAAATCAAGGTAATATTGACGCATTTTAGCCGATCTAGTTGCTTGATAAGCAGACATTTATACATTTTAGCCTAACGGCTTTGAATTGCACCTTTTGGAATTGAAATTTTTTATTTTACAAATTATTGTTATAGAATGAATGACTTTGAATTGCAC
>DAITMC010000175.1:0-7465 GCA_036835365.1 Saprospiraceae bacterium | reverse complement strand
CTAGGAAGGGGAAAATTGGGTGAATGAGACTAGAAGTGTGTTTTCTAACATAGTTTTCAATCCAATTAGGAAAGTCTTCTATCTGTGGTAAAGATTGCAGCTTATGTTCATGTTTAAGTAGCTCTGCCTTGTACCAACTTTTTTCAAGAATGAATTGAACCTCAGCGATAAGTGGATTGTTAACATTAATCGCTTCTCTTTCCCAAGGTACAGCTAGCTGTCCTAAGTTTATTTGATATAAAGCTCTTTGTACCTCCATTTTCGCATCTTGATTATCTTCAACAAATGCACGTTGCACCACTTTTGATGACCAATCAATCAATGAGTCTTTATCCTCATCCTTATGAAGTATTTTGCTTGGTTCATAGATTAAGTTGTACAGATGATTTAACACAATAATATGCTCCCTTTAAGCTAAAGCTTACAGTATTGATTCAAGAATTATTCTTTAAATAGCATTAATGCTATTTAAAGAATATTGTCGTTTGTCGAACACTCTAAATTTAGAGTGCTTAAAAGTTTCTAATTTGCTACGGAAACTGCAAATTAGTTCATTTAATGCATCCATTTCTATCAAAAAAGAATCATGTCCATGAATTGACTCTAACCATACCAATTGTGCATTCGGTATTAAGTCAGCTAGATATTGTTGTTCCGTACTTGGATAGAGTATATCCGAAGCGATTCCTACAATTAGGGATGGTTGTAAAATGCGCTGGAGTACTGATTTATAATCTTGACCATGATAGGAAATATCATGACAATCCATCGCATGAGTTAAGGTAATATAGGCATTAGCATCAAACCGCTCTACCAACTTTTTACCTTGATATCGCAAGTAATTAATAACCTCAAACTGTTTATTTGGTAATTCACAATGGTGCATACCTCCAAATCGCTCCACAGAACTTTGCCACGAACGGTATGTATTCATTGCCAACATCCTTGCCACTGCTAATCCTTGTGAAGGTTGTTTCTCAAGAGTGTAATTTCCCCCTTGCCACTGAGGATCCATATAAATCGCCTGTCGTTGAGCTTCACTCCAACCAATACACCAAGATGAGTGTCGGCCAGAAACTGCTATAGGTGCGATAGCTTGGACTTTTTCTGGATAGAGCAAAGCCCATTCAAGCACTTGCATACCACCTACTGACCCTCCTATGACTAATTGTAAAGTTTTAACACCTAGCATTTCTATCAGAATATTTTGTAATCGCACCATATCGCGAATAGTGATGGATGGAAAGGAGGCAGCGTAAGCTCTTCCAGTCTCAGTGTTGATAGAGGTTGGTCCAGTTGTTCCATAACAACTTCCTAGAATGTTGCTGCAGATAATAAAATCAATATTGGGGTCTAATGCCTTATCTGCTCCTAATAGAGGTTCCCACCATTTATCTACATCAGCGCAGCCAGTTAAGGGATGACAAACTAGTACTGCATTGTTACGTTCTGCATTTAATTTTCCCCAAGTTCGGTAGGCAATTTGGATTTCAGTTAATTCTCCTCCCAATTCCAGATTAAATCGCTGTGGGAGAAAGTAAAATTCTGTTTTCTCAGAAATTAAATGCTTATAATTCATTAATTTATACTATAGGTAGATTTACTTCTTTGGGCATAACAAGAACGATGGAAACAAATTTTTACAGTGCAACTAATTTAGCAATTTGTGCTTGGGCATCTGCGATAGAGTGAGCTAAACTATGACCCCCAAACTCATCATTTTCCACACGAATAAATGTGATATCTGTAATACCCAAGAAACCAAATACAGTTTTTAGGTAAGGGTCTTGGTAATTATAAGCTTCAAAAGAACCGCCAGGAGAGTATCCGTAAGCGCCACAAGCAGTGATAATGAACATTTTCTTGCCATGAACTAACGGTTTGTACGGTGTATCCTTATCATCAGGCTCAAAAGCAAATGTTTTTCCTACTCGTACAATCTGGTCTATGTATGCTTTAAACCCACTTGGAACACTGAAGTTGTACATGGGGATACCCATCACATAGATATCAGATGCTAAGAATTCATCAATCAACTGATCACTAAATTGAATAGCTGCCAACATCTCCGGTGTCCGCTTTTCTGGATTTGTAAATGCGGCTGCAATCCACTGTTCATCAACATGAGAAATTGGGTTACGACCAACATCACGGTAAGTTAGTGTGGAGTTGGGATATGCTTGTTTAAAAGCTTCAACAAATTCTCTACTTAGTCTGCGAGAATGTGACTTTTTATCGCGTGGACTTGCATCAATATGAAGCAAATTTACCATAGTTTTGATGTTAAATATCTCTATCTTTTGTTATATTTTCAATACTCAATCGAAACGTTTCTATTGCCTTCTTTATTGAGACCTAAACTAGAATACTAGTCTTTATAATCAACTTTTTTGATAAGTGACAAAATCAGTAAACCACAAACTTTTGGAAACGAAGGTAAGAATAAGGGTTTCAGCCCTCGTGAGCAAGGAGGCAAACAGCATTGGTTTAAAAGCGATCGTCTAAAGGTAGCTAATGACATCGCCTGAAATGCTCACTAAGAGATTGTTTTTTTGTATTCCTGCATCTAGCTGATATGTCCGCATGGTAAGGATTCTAAAAAAGTTTTTGGTTTACTGAAACTTAATGAATTTGTTGTTTATAAAATTTGAGAATCGCCGCCCGTTCGCTTTAAAAACTTTCCAATAGGTGAGAATATGTATAACCGTAAATGCCAAAAATGTATAAGCTATCCAGAAATGTATACTAGTACCTAAATCCACTAGTGCAGAATTTTCTGGGAAAAAGTCTGGAAGAACAAACCAGAGAATTTTTACATTATTATTTTTGTAAGAATTGGATAAAAAGAAACCAGATACAGGAACCGCCCACATAAAAAAATAAAGGCAGGTATGTAACAAAAAAATTTTCCACCACTTTGGTGTTAGATTTGGCAACCGTTTCGTGTACTTGCGCCACCACACTCGCAACAGAGTTAAAATTCGCCAGGTTAGTAGCGCCATCGTTATAGCACCAATAGATTTATGAAAATCGTAAATTGAATTTAAAAACAAGAAATTTCCAGGTAGTCGAGCCATGAAGCAACCAGAAGTAAATAATATGAGGTAGCAACCTGCCATCCACCAATGTATGAACATTAGATTTTTGAAAGCCGAATTTACTCTTAAATTAGTTACTGTTTGTATGACATTCATAAACGGTATTTGTTGACTAATTTAAATGCGTTTGCTTTAAGAGATGTTAGAGCTTTTGAGAGTTAATAGGCCATAACAATTTATGTAGCTGCAATCCCGATTCTACAATTGCTTCGATAAGCGTTTTTATATCATCAGTAGTTGTATTGCAATTAACTATACAAACCCTAATTGCAAAGGTGTTGTTTAGTAATGTATGGGAGACATAAACTTTGCCTTCTGCGTTTAAAGAACGGAGAATTTCCCTATTGAGTTCATTTAGGTAGGTGGATGCAAAATTGGCACATTCCTTTAATTCTGCTGGAACATAACGAAAATTTGTAATGCTTAAGCTATGGCTTAAAGCCTCTAACTGCTCGTTTTCTTCAGCAAGATGAAAAAGTAATTTAGCAAGAAGAATATCGTCAGTAATCATCCGTCTATATCCATCGCGCCCAGCAGCCATTAGAGACAGTCGGACTCGCAAAGCACGAAATGCCCGCGTAGTTTGTGGTCCGAGGTCACGAAATTGTAACCTTTCTAAACCTCCTAATCCATTTGGACCTGCATTCGGTGCATAGTATGCAGATTTTTGATTGAAAGTATCGAAAAGAACTTGGCGATGGCGTGTTATAAAACAACCTACATCTGCTGGAACATAAAGCCACTTATGCGGGTCAATAGTGAGAGAGTCCGCCTCCTGAATACTGCGAAGTTCTTCAGGAGCTTCTGGAGAGACCACTGCAGCAGCACCGTAGGCTCCATCAACATGGAACCACAAACCCTCCTTCTTGCAGATGGCTGCTATTTCAACTAAAGGGTCTATCGCACCCCGTCCTGTGGTTCCAGCTGTAGCAACTACCATAAAAGGTCTGTAGCCAAGCTCTATATCAGCGTTTAGTTTGCATCTCAAGTTAAATATATCCATGCAACCAAACCTGTCTACATCAACCATACGAACTGCCTGTTTTCCTAACCCACTCATTTCCGCTGCCGCTATCACACTGCTGTGAGCTTCAACTGAAACATAAAGGCACGCCTTAGCTGCTATCGCATTTGTCAAACCTGTATGTCGAATGTCAATGCCTAAAATATGGTTCAAACCAACAAGGAGAGCAATAAAGTTCGCGATAGACCCACCAGACAAGAACAAACCAGAACAGTCACTAGGATACTTAAGAAGATCCGCTAACCACTGTATAGTTTGAGCTTCTAACGCTACCGTGAGTTTTGAAGTGGTATAACTTGTCATTGGCGGACTGATACAAGATGCCAACAAATCTGCTAAAGCAGCAAAAGGTGTACCCGCCCCCATGATGTACGCAAAAAAACGTGGGTGCGAGGTGGATATAGCATAATCACATAGTAATTGTGTTGCGGAATTCAATACCTGTTCTGGCGACTGAGGGTCATCCAGCATTGCTTGCTGCTCAAGTAGTTGGTATAATTTTGCCTCATTTAAATCAGATGGCAACTGTTTTGTAGGCATTTTATCCAGGTAATCTGCAAGCTGATCAATAAGCTTGTATCCCAAATTTTTGAACTCCAACGAAGAAAGCTTAAGAGGAACATATCGATTATTTAAATGTTCCAAGTCAGAAGTCAAATTATCTGTCCACCTACTATCCATCAGATACCATCCAAGTTTCGTGTATACGTACCCACACCAAATTATTTGGTGCTAATACTTCAGGTCGGAAACAAGCCGTCGTGTAACGTCCCGAACTAAAAGAACCTTCTTTGCGCCACTCGGTATAACCTACTACTAAAAAATTTTCTGCTTCGTAGATTGGAATAAAATCTTTTATCCAGATATTAATGCCAGATTTGACACCATAAGCTTGATTGAGGCGTAGTTCAAGAGAACATTTGTTTTCAATTCTACCATCGGGTGTAACGAGGACTAATTCCTCGGCAAATGCATTTGTAATTTGGCTGAAATCTAAATCTTGTTTCTGCACTTCGCCTCCTAACCATTGTTGCAAAAAGCAGTGCAAGTTTTTGACCTCATTGCTACAGTTATTTATCAATGATGCCATTCAACATTTGCCTCTATAGAAAAGAAGTTTCTTGATCGGTAGAAACAGAGCGTGAAGGAAACTGTTTAGCAAAGCTAAAAGCATACTCTGATGGCCCATGTACTGTAAGGTAGTTAAGTCTTTCAATTCCCTCATCAACACTTGGAATATGTCCACTGGGAACCCACCACAGTACTGTCGTAGGTTCATCTACAGGAGTGAACCATTGCTTCGATCTACGGTAAAAGTCTACATGTTCGCTCCGATATACAAAGTTTTTCAACGACTGAATTGATTCCCACACAGACATATTAAGCACTTTGAGAGGATTATCGAAGCCACGGATACCAGTAGCATCGCCCTTTTCCGTTTGTAGACGCCAAACAAACCCAGGTGCTTTATCGCTAAGGCCGTTGATGACAGGTAAGTTTACAACAAATTCCTCCATCATTGGGTCGTTCAAAGGTGCTTTTGCCAGAGAAAAACTCAGCTGCGCTATGTAATAGACTGTATGTGTCATAAACCTTTCTCATTTTCTAATGCGTGTAATAAAAGAGGTTGATTCCATATCTAGGGCAATTTTATTCGCAACGGTATCTGCCCCAGCAGATATAAACAATTCAAGTTCTTTACAAGGAAGAATTGATTTCATGTATATGCATAGCTGTTCTTTATCATCATTAGAAAGGTATGGACGATCCTGTGCTAATTCCCATACTTTCTGATAGTACTCAATAATATAGGTGCGCTGTGCAGATATCATCTCCTTATGTTTACCTGGCTGCCCATGCCCTGAAAAAATTAAATCGATATTGTTCATCAATGTCTCAAGAGAATTCAGTGCTGCTAACCATTCTTGACCACAGGCATCATTCATAAATGAATGAACACCACCGAACACAACATCACCCACAAAAGCCACTTTCCGTTTAGTTCCTACAATCCAGCAAACATCCCAAAAAGACTCTCCCGGTCCAAGTTCTATCGCCAAAAAAGGTAGGTCATCAAAAATCAATGTCTCTTGGTTACTAATATACTGATTTGGTAGCGCTCTAATACTTGGCCAATCCTCACCAAAAATTGATTTCCATTTCTTTTCTTTGGCATCATCATAATTTTCAATTACTTCCTTTACTTTTGCAGTGGAAATAATTGGGACTTTATCATTTCCTTCAATAATAACCGCCGCTCCGTTATAGTGGTCAGGATGAGGATGAGTAATCAGCAAAGCTGCCAAAGGCTTACCTATCGACTCAATCTTCTGATTTACACTTTTGGCATCAGAAACAGTCATCATCGCATCAATTGCAATCACTGAACGCTTTGTTTCAACAAGAAAAGCGTTGGTTAAGAACGACTTAGAACCAGAAGTAAGCATATGTACTCGGAATTCTCCCGGTGACTCAAAAGGTATCGAATTTATAACTGACTCATTCATCAAATACATTTCAGAAGACCCTCACTCATTCACCCAAAGGGCAGTGCTATGTTGTTTACAATTGGAGAAAGCTACTATTTTTTTTCCTTTTCTGTTGTATGTTTAAATGCTGTTAACAACTTACATAACCTTGAAATTTCACGATACTTAAATCTTGCTTTGTTATCAAAATCTTGCTCTAAATTACAACTTATTGTAGGATAACAATCTATTTGTCGTATTATCGCTCTTAATGTCGCTAAACTTTAAATTTGATGTAATTTCCATCTTAGCTATGCTGTAGCTAGAAACTATATTTTTCAGATCCATTCTAAGTGAGAAGAGAAAAAATACTACATTGTTTCACAACCTCTGGTGCTTAAGAAAATTTATAGCTATCTTCTTTCTAAACATATACTATAAGAACAGTATTTTATAAACTACTAAACAAGTATTGTTTAAAAGTTATATCTATAAATCCTCCTAAAGGTAGATTATGCAAAACAATTTTTTATCTTAGATGATACAGATTGCTTATGGAAGAGAACAGTCGCAAATTACTTATGCAGCCGTTCTTGATTGCTCAATATTTGCCGTTGTTGTAAACGGTCTATCATAAGGATGCTTTTGGGCAAACACTAGCATCTCATTCATCGCATCAGTAAAATCTACAAACACTTTCTCTACCAAAGTAAAAGCTTTTTCCCTCTGCGTTTCTGTCAGTTGTATACTTTCAACGAAATGCTCTACATCATCCATTTCTGCCTGAATGTGACCCGACTCCTTAGCATAATGAGACTCGCCAAAATATGGATGATGCTGCTTGGTAATTTCTTGAAGTTCTTTGGCTACTTGTG
>DAITMC010000174.1:0-7466 GCA_036835365.1 Saprospiraceae bacterium | reverse complement strand
TTTACTTTTTCCATCCAACACTTTTTTTCCATTCTTCTATTTCCTGTTTCCGTTTTTCAAAGTCTATTGGTGGGGTTTGCTTTTCGTCCTTCATTCGTTTACGCATAATTTCGGTTTGCTCATCCAGCGTATTGAGTCCAATAGATTTCCTTCTCTCGTTTACTTTAGTGAACTCGTCCAATTGAGCGGGGCTTAGTGTTCCATTTTCGTCCCAGTCAAATTGAGTCCCGTAGAGTTGTGGGATGCCTTCAAGCACTGCTATTCGGTCGGTCAGATAAGCCAAATCTTTCGGGTCTGCCTTGTTTTCATCCACTGCAATTGCCAATGAATGGGCACATTTTTTCATAAATTTTGGCTGTCCAATGGAGTGCTGTACGATTAACCAAGTCGCTTCGCTTGCTGCTTTGCCCACTTTATCTATTGTCGGATAACCAATAGCCTCAATTATTTCATTGATTGCTTCTGTATTTTGGTGGTGCAAGGCTTCCATTTCTTGGTGATACCCTTCACCGAGTTGTCCGTTTTGCACAAGTTTGTCTCTCAAGGCTAAGTCGGCATTTCTTAGATCAATTATTTTTTGAGCAATACTTTTGTAGTCCATTTTTTTAATGTCATTGTGAACGGTTCAAGGGCTTGCGCCGTTGCCCAGCAGTGGATAGACTGGGCGAGGATGGCGACTTTTAGTAATAAACTTCTTATAAAATTATACAACTACCACTTTCCCAAATCCTGTATTGCCTACTGCCCTTTTTATTATTCAATCTTTTTATGTTGAAACGATTGTATCATTTTTCCTATACCAGTTTTATAAGCCGTTACTTTAAAGTCGGGGAAATTGTTCATAAATTTATGACTATCCATTACATAGTCTGTCTCAAACTGATAAAGCATTTCTTCGACCTCAGCAATTGGCTTAATAAACCAACCTAATAGTTTTCTCATAGATGTTGGAACATATTTCAAGTCATAGTTTAAGCCTAATGAATCGTTCATAAAATTGTTAATGTCGTTAGGGCTGATAGGTTTACCCACTGGCAAATGCCACACTTGTCCGTAAGTTGCTGGGTCGGTTGCCAGCGCTATCAATGCTCTGGCGTTGTCATCAATGTAGGCGTAAGTATGCAAGGCATCTTTTCTGCCTAAGTATTGACCTGGTTTTCCTTTTAGCAAGTTTTCAAGAAAAGCAGGATAAAACATGCTATTGGTAGCAAATTCGCCATAAAAATCTGCTGAACGCCCAATAACGCCCCGAATCTTCTGATTTGCCATAGCCTTGAGCAATAAATCAGTTGTTTGCTTTCTTGCCTTTCCCTTTATTGTACTCGGATTTTGGGGTTGTGCTTCAGAAAATGGTACGGCTAGAGGGCGTTCGTACATATAGACATTATCCAAAAATATCAGAACAGCATTTGCTTTTTCGCAGGCAGTGATCACATTTTGCATTACTATTGGCCAATCTCTTTGCCAAACTTTAGCTTGATAAGGCAAGCCAATACACAAATAAACATAGGCAGAGCCATCAATAGCTTTTATGGTCTCATCTGCTTTTAATAAATCTGCTGCAACACGCTCTGTGTCTTTGCTTTTTGGATTTCTTGACACGGCTCTTGTGCGGTAGTCTTTTGCTTGTAACGCTTTTATGACAGCACGTCCTGTTGCCCCCGATGCTCCTAAAACCGTATGAATTTGATTTGTCATCTTGATATATTTTTAAAATGATAAAATGACATTTCCACCAATTTGCCCACTCCCAAAACTCACATCACCGATGCCATTTACTGTTCCGCTTCGATTGGCATTTTCGTATTGAAGTTCTATACTTAAAGCTGTTTTCTTGAAAGGAAGCGTATAACCCAATCCAGCAGTCAAAGATAAGCCTATGGCGTATTGATGCTGATATTCTTTTGTGGATTCATTAAGGCGTTTAGCTGTAAATTGTCCGAAACCAAAATTTCCATTTACATACAGACCTTTGTTGAATGCGCTGCTTAAAACAAAGTATTTAGCAGACAAAGCAAGATTGTAGTAATTAAAAACATATTGGCTATTGTTTGTGCCACTTACTGGCGAGCCAAAAGTTCCGTGAATACGTGAGCCAATGCCTAAGCCTTTCCAACTTTCTGGAGAAACATAAAAAGCCATCATTAGGTTGTTTCCGAAGCTTGGTTCAAAAGTTCCTCCAAGTGCTGTCGCTAATGAGGCTTTGCTTGAAGAATTTATGATTGCTTGACCAGTTCCCAAACCAACTTCACCGTAGATGCGTGTTTTGTTAGATTGACCAGATACTACGTTTGATACCAAAATTAATAATGCAATTACAATTAAATTATTTTTCATTTTTTTTAGATTTAGTGGTTTAAAATTTAGAAAACGATACCTATATTCATACTTACGTGATGTGTTGTGAACTTCACGATGTTTGGCTCGCCAGTAATGCGCGCATTTTTGTTAGCGTACTGATAATCAAAATCAATGTTGAAAGCAGCTTGGCTATTTTTGAAGGGAATAGCGTAGGCAAAACCAGCTAGATACGTAAATCCGTTGGCATTCTGAAACTCATAGGTGTTGGTATTACCAAATTTCATTCTTTCGTTGTCAACTCCGTAGCCCACGTTTGCTTTAAAGGCAAAGCCCTCATTGAATCGTTTGGTAATGAAGTAATCTTTGATACCCAGCCCTGCGCTATAGTAATGGTATGAGTAAGTCTCGTTATCCCCACCTTCGTTAGGTCTGGCAAGCATCCCTTTCAACCCTGTGCCAATACCCAAGCCTAAAAATGCTTTTGGTGCCCAATAATAAAAAGTAGAAAAGCTATAACCGTCATTTCTGCCGAAACCTCTGTTATCATTAATGGTTTCTTTATCTCCGAGGTAACCTCTAAAAAAGGTATTGCCATAACCAACGTTGACAGCTCCATAAACAGGCAACTTCTTATATGCTGGTTGTTCCGCTGCACTTGTTTGAGCATCGGCAAACTGTGTAAAAAGGCAGATTATACTCACTGCAAGAGTTGTGGTTAATGTATTCATTTTGTAACGAATTAAATGGTGAATAATATTACGTTACAAAAGTAGGGGTGAGCAAACGGCTAAACGTTCACTCAGGTTAAGAAATAAAAAACAGGGAAAATATTTTTATTTGTTGTCAAGAATGCGTTTGCGTATTCTGCTCAGTGAAGGCGGTTTGATGCCTAAATAAGAAGCAATATAATGCTGAGGAATCCGCTCAATCACTTTGGGTCTATCTTTTATTAAATTAAGGTAACGTTCTTCAGGAGTTTGTTTGGTCAGCATTTCGTTATACTGCCTTATGCCCAAAAAAGATTTTTCTGCCATTAGTCTTCCAAATCTCTCAAATTTTGGTATCTCTAAAAATAATTGGTCTAAGGCTGCTTTGGGCAATACCAGTAGTTCCGTTTTTTCTAATGCCTCAATATTTTGTGCTGAAGGTTTGCCAGAAAGATAACTCCCGTAGTCGGTGTACCAACCGTTTTCGAAGAAAAATTGTCCCGTTATTTCTTCGCCATCCATAATATAAAAATAACGTAAACAACCACTATTAATGAAATAGGAGTTGCGACAAACCTGCCCTTGGCTCAAAAGAAGCTCCTTACGCTTCAATTGCTTCACTTGCAGTTTGCTTGTGAAATAATCAAACTCGTTTTTTTCAAGATGGATAAAACTAGAAATTACGCTTTCTATTTGCTTGTACATAGTTTCGTCCGTCTTGAAGATTATCATAATTAATAACAGTACCTGCTTCGGAAATTACTGGTGCCGCTACGCCCTGCGCTGTTGCCTCAAAGGCTAAAAAGCGATTGGAGTTGTACTCATGTGCTACTACCCATATAGAACCGCAGTACCCCTGTAGTGCTACCATACCGCCTGTGATTCCTTTATATAAGAGTATATCTTTTTGTTCTGGTCGTATATCCCCTCTTCCTTCATTTAAAGTCATATCTATGATAGAGTAATACAATTCTCCTGCTGTGAAGCTCCTAAAAAATGCTGGATCACCATCATTACGAATTATCCCTCCATCTTTAACATAAAAGATATAGTATAAATTTGGATTATCGAAGTGCTGAAACCCTAGTATAGGTTTTATAGCTCTATCCCTAAAAGGCGAGGTGGGAGTAGGAAGTTGCCCATTTGGCATTCTTTCTGCATTTTTATCAAAAATGGTGAGTCCTTCAGAGAAGAAAAGTAGTTCTCCTTGTTGTGAAGAAACAGTCATATTATATACCTGATTGATTACCCTTGCATTTATACTATCCACACGCATTGGGATTTCATTAAAATTAAGCAGCCTAGTGGCATTGATATACCAATTGTTGTTTTCGCCTTGAGCAAGAGTGATGGATGTACTTAAAAAAGTAAAGAGAAGAAGTAAAGATAAAAATTTCATTGTACCGTTTTTTTTGTTCATGGAATGTGGCAGGAGAGCAAATACCCCTCCCGCCAATACTGAATTTGTTCTAATTATATCTGATCACAAGGGAAACCCAAAATAACTTTTCGGGCAATTATTATATCAAAAGATGTGAGTCCACATCCTGTTTTATATCCTGCATAGTCAGTAAGGCAACCAAACAATCTTGGACTTTGGGTTGAAGTTCCTAGTATAATCATTCGAGCTATCATAACATCATTATCAGTTAACTTATTATCGAGATCTATATCACCTAGTACATTATAAGTTGGGTCGTCACATCGGCTTTCAATAGCTGTTCCAGTTGCTTCACGTACTGCTCAATGCGAGCCTTCGAATCTAATGGTTGCTCAGTAGGTGCGGTATCTTCCTGCTCGCACGCAAACACTAGAAAAATTAAAAAAACAAATAGCAAAAAATTACTAGAGAATTTCATAATTTTGAAAAGTTTTTAAATAAACAAATAGCACTTTTGCTGTCGTTGGCCAAAACTATCAGCATTAGTGCTTTCTTCCTATATTGAGATGCACCATCAATACTACATCAACAATCTTATTGCTAAGATTTTTGATACAAAGATGCAGGGTAAGATGCAAGGATGCAAGTAGAAATTTCTTCAAGAACTGGACAATTTTTCGAAGAACTGGACATACCTAATTTATCATAATATGATGGGGGATAAACTATGCTTTTTACAATAATCTATTACCATCAATAAGACAACATACTTTTCCTCTTCTTCTAGCCCCTTTGGAATCCCCATTTTAGCATAAAGCTCAATTTGTGCGTTTTGATTAAGGGGTTTATTTGGCACTAAGTCAATTTCATTATTTTGAAGATGCCTTGTAAAAGTCCGCGTACAGTTGTAGCCATAAGCCTTTGCTATTTGTTTTCTTGTCTTTGGAAGTAGAAAATATACATTGAAAGGTAGGTTGTGTTCTAGTTGATAGGTTTTCACCATAGGCAGGAGTATTATTTTTTCCTCTTCTTCTAGCCCTTTTGGAATCCCCATTTTAGCATAAAGCTCAATTTGTGCGTTTTGGTCTAGCAAGCGATAGAATGGTAGGTCGAGATTATTATCTTGTATGTACTTTGAGAAAGTGCTTGTTCCTCTAAATCCGTAAGCATAAGCAATCTGCGCTCTAGTTTTTTGACTAATCATATACCCAAAAATGTTTGACGTTGCTCTGACATAACAACTTTAGTACAATTTCCAAAAATAAATGAAAATTGCCGTAGAAGCAACAGCAAAAAAGTTAAAGTTTTACTTTAGGATAAAAATTGGAGCGAAATAAATTGATTAGATAAATTTCAACTTATGTTGGTTAGATTGTTTTTTTATAAGTAAAATAGAATTTGTAAAAGAGATAATATCAATTTCTAACCACTACAAAATCATTAATTATTTTTCCCTGATGACTAATGAAGATAAAATAAGCCCCCTTTATTTGCGGAATGGAAATGTTTATTTCCTTTTGGTCAGAATATATGGTTTCAATAAGTTGCCCTTTACTATCTACGACTTTTATCTGAAATAGAGAAGAAAGGTGTGCTGGTAGGTAAAGTGTAACGTACTCATTATCCAAAATCAAATTAGGATATAGCTGAATATCCACTGGTATAAAGTCTTTAGTATCAGTAATATCACCTATGGTAAGAGGAATAGCTTTTTCGCAATTATTTGCATCTACAAGCAATAGTTGATAGCCTCCTACTGAAATGTCGCTGCTGCTTCCAATAGGTATTCCATCTATACTAACTTGATAAGGAGGTGTCCCGCCTTCAATACTATCAATAATAATCTTTCCGCTAGAGTTATCATTAAATGATGGCTGTTGAATTGTAAAATAGATCATTAATTCTTCATGTTGAGGAATAACTATTTTTCCTTTGTTTTTACTACTTTTAGTATCTGTAACCGTAAAATGATATTCTCCTGCTGCTAAATTGCTAAGGTTTGTACCAGTGTTGTTTATACTTTCCCAAACATAATAAAATGGAGGGCATCCATTTTCTATCTCAAATAGGATATTCGCATTTGCTGTTTCAAAACAAGCAGTATCTACTTTATGATTATTAATAGATAACGCAGGCATTTCAATTGCGCCCAAATCTACATGGTCACTTATTATTCTTGAGTTTCCTAGCAAATCAACTTCGCTACTTATAACTTGATTATCACCGACGTTTAATGCTGGCGAGCATGGTGATAATCTATAATCGTTATCGTTAATATTTGAAAAATCAGGATACTGAGCATATATTACTTCTTCATTACATCCTTCACATAGATTCGTACTAATCAAACTGTAAGAAATGTCGTATTGTTTTGGAAAAAATGTAGTAGTGTTGCTATCAACAATTACTGCAAAGTCATGAAAAACAATATTTGAACTATCTTGTTCTTCCCATATAATACAATTCTGAATTTTGAAAGGTGATGAATTGTTGTTTATATCCCAAGGATCAATTGCTTTTATAAAAGGATATGTTCCATTATTCACAAAAGTACAATTTGTTATTACTGCATTTACTTTGCCAAATAGATTAGAGAATAAGGTAACTGCACCAAAATTATTATTAATCAAACTTTCTTTTATTACTATATTTAGTTCTGGATAAATTGGGTTATTTGGAACAACACTACCATCATATACTATAGCTCCTGGCAAATATCCTAAAAAGCCATATATATTTATATCCCTTTTAGACTGATAATTCTCAGTAATAATACATCTGTTTATATTAATATCTCCATGAGCATATATGTAAATAGCATCTCCTCCTAATAGTGCCTTGTTTTGCTGTATAACACAATTGTCTAAGTTAATTTTTGAACGAGTGCCCTCATCATAATCAGATACAATAATACCCCCGCCCCACGTATTTGAAAAATTATTTTCGATGATACAGTTTTGAACTATCGCATCTGATTCTAAAATGACCATTCCTCCTCCAGAGTGCGAAAAATTATTTTTAATAATACAATTTATTATTATGGGATTCTGACTACTGGAAACTTTCAATCCAGCAGT
>DAITMC010000173.1:0-7477 GCA_036835365.1 Saprospiraceae bacterium | reverse complement strand
GGTTTCTGCAAAAGCAGGGTTGTTAGGAGGTTAGGAGATGGCATTTTTATCGCTTTGCTTGAAATTGCATTTCCAGACGAGAAGGTATATTAATAGGCGAAAAATCGCGCAAGCGACGCAGGACTAACACCACGGTAAAAGTTTCTTCGGTCAGTTCTGCTTTAAGGTTGTTGCTGTTGGGCAGCAAATCCACGCGGTTACCTACATTGAGTGGTATGCCCTCTCGAAAAAAAATTTCCCTACGGCATTTATCAACGACATTTGTCGGGTTGACATCGTTGTCTTGGCAAATACGAACGACAATTTCATTGATGAATCCATAATCTGCTAAGTTGCCTTGTAAACCAACGATGCGTGCAAAAGATGGTGTAATTTCAATGATACTAGCTTCGTCATTGCTGCCAAAGAAAAAGTTTTTATTCGTAGGAATACTTCTGAGAATAAAAAAATGGGCATCTAATGTGTTTAGACCTGCTGGAATATCAAAAGTGAGATTTGGGTATTCCATCCGAAATGCAACCACTAAATCATCTTTTTGGCATTGCCAGAAAAGAAGGCAGGAAAAATAAAGTGTAGCATATTTTTTCCAATTATTTTTCATCATTTGTGTGATTATCAATTGTTTTGTTTTTTTTCAGTCTTACCTCTACTCACTAAAAATTGAATAATCCCCAAAACTATTGTTCAACACAAAAAAAAGTGGAATTTTTTGAGCAAAAAATGTGTTTTTTTGACAAAAGCATTTATTTTTGCATTCCATTTGACAAAATATATATTTTGAGCGGGTATGGTGGAATTGGTAGACACGCTAGACTTAGGATCTAGTGCCGCAAGGTGTGGGGGTTCGAGTCCCTCTACCCGCACAAATGTAAATCGCTTACAAGTTGCTTCGATGCAATCAAAAAACTATTCAATCATACATTCAAGTCAATATTATTTCCACGTTATTGCATCAATTTCTAGGGTTGACGCAATAAAAACTGTTCAATAAATTATGCCAACAATAGTTCGAGAGGATAAAGATACCCTGAATCTGTCTGTACATCTTACCATCAGTAGCGATGATTACTTAAAGAAATTTAATTCGGAGTTAAATAAATATCAAAAAACAGCACAAATAAAAGGCTTTCGCAAAGGAAAGACACCAGCATCTGTATTGAAAAAGATGTATGGCGATAGTGTGCTAAGTGAGGTCATCAACAAAATGATGCAAGAAGAACTTTATGGCTTCTTGGAGCGCGAGTCATTGGATATTCTTGGACAGCCCATTTTGTCAGAAGACCAGCAAACGCTGAGTATTTCTCATAAAGATTTCAAGGATTATCATTTCATTTTTGATATTGGTTTAGCCCCTAAGTTTGAATTAGTAGGTGCCACTAAAGACGATGTTTACAGCAAATATAAAGTGGATACGATACCAGAGGGGTTGATAGCGCAAGAATTAGAACTAGAAAGAAAAAGGCAAGGCAAACAAGTTGAGGTGGAAGAGGCTATCGAGGCACAAGATTTTTTAAAATTGGCGGCGAAAGAATTGGAAAATGGCGTGATAAAAGAAGGAGGTATAGAAAGTGCGTTTTCTATTCTAATTGACGATAAGCTAAAACCTGAAGCTAAAACCGCCTTTTTAGGAAAGAAAAAGGGCGATTCGCTTATATTCAACCTTCTTGAGCTAGAGCAATCGTTCGACGAAAGCAAAGTACGGCAATATTACCTTGGTTTGGATAAAGAAGATGAGCGAACGTTTAATCCTGAATTTGAATTAACGATTGTATCCGTCACTCGTATGGAACTTGCAGCGTTAACGCCAGAGTTTTTTAAGACCGTGTTTGGAGAGGAGCGCAATATCACCACAGAAGAAGAAGCTAGAGCTGCTATAACAGAGGAAATAATAGCCGATTGTAACATAAAGGCTCAACAGTTACTGTACGAATTGTTGAGAAAGCAACTTTTAGAGAAGAATCCAATAGCATTGCCTGATGATTTTTTAAAACGTTGGATGTTGGTTTCCAGTGAGGAAGAACGTACAGCAGAAGATATTGAGCAAGAATATGAGCAAGGCAAAGAGAGTCTGAAGTGGACCGTTATTCGAGGTAAGGTGGAGAAAAAATATGACATTACGGTAGAAAAAGAAGAAATTGTAAGTTTTGCACGCAATAACATATTGAGAATGTATGGTGCTTATATCTCTAACGTGGAAATGCTGAATAACATTATCGGTAGAATGTTGAATGACAAAGATGAAGTGTTGAGGATTCGAGAAAGTATTGTAGATGTCAAGGTGTTAGAGCAGATAAAAGAATTAGTTACCATTGAAGAGCAGATGATTAGTTACGAAGAATTAGAAAGTATAATGAAGAAGAAGAAAGATGAATCGTCCAACTCATTAGAGGAGGCTGAATTGTTGAGTGCGTAAAAGTAACTTGAAGTAAAATCACTACAACAGTTTGTTTGAATAAACTTAATTCTGAAAAACACGTAAATTAAAATCTATTTTCTACTAACTTCAAGTAAAATTTTCAACTCGTTGCCAAGATAGGCGTTTACATTAATTGAACAACTAATCAAAGCCAATGAAAGCGACGTATTTCAAAGGATGCTATCTTTCTTAATAAAACACTCGACGTATGTTTGATAAAAATGAGTTCCAAAAATATGCTGTAAAGCATATGGGCATGAGTAGCACTCGCATAGAAGGTTATGCTAAATTTGCAGCCAATCATATGCCTACCAATTATGTAACACCGAATATTATCGAAGAACGCCAACTTAACATTTCTGTGTTGGATGTATTTTCTCGATTGATGATGGATAGAATTATCTTTCTAGGAACCCCTGTGATGGATGACATTGCGAATATCATTCAAGCGCAGATGCTCTTCTTGGAGTCAACAGACCCTAAGCGAGATATTCAGATTTTCATCAATAGTCCAGGTGGCTCTGTTATTGCGGGAATGGGTATTTACGATACCATGCAGTATGTTACGCCCGATGTAGCTACCATTTGTACCGGATTGGCGGCTTCCATGGGTGCGGTGCTGTTGGCAGCAGGCAAAAATGGTAAACGCTCTTGCTTAAAGCATAGCCGCGTTATGATTCATCAGCCTTCTGGTGGCATGCAAGGTCAGGTGTCTGACATGGAAATTTCCTACAAGTTGGTGAAAAAAATGCAAGAAGAACTTTACACTATTTTAAGTGAGCATACTGGTCAACCTTATGAGAAAATTGAGGCGGATTCTGATAGAGACCGCTGGTTGACTTCGCAAGATGCAGTAGAATATGGCTTAGTGGACGAGGTATTGATAAGAGGAAAAAAAGAAGCTTAGGTATTCATTTTAAAGTTAGAACTGTTGAAGTAGTTAATAAACTAACAGTTCTAACTGCCTATTCAGAATGGAATAGTTTCCGTTAACTTTACATCTAATTATTCTTTCACAAAACAGTTAATTAAAGTGGAAATGCGTCGAACCAAACAGAATTTTAGATGCTCTTTCTGCGGAAGAGATAAATCAGAAGCATTGCTGCTTATTGCAGGCATTGAGGGGCATATTTGTGAGGTGTGCGTAGAGCAGGCTCAAGAAATCGTGGAAGAAGAATTGTATGGGGGTAAAAAAGAAAAGTCTAACCCGGAAAGTGTATCTCAAATTCAAAATCATGGCGCTTACTTATCAGATAAAGTACGCCCTACGGACATCAAAAAACACCTCGACCAATATATCATTGGCCAAGACGATGCTAAAAAATATCTTTCGGTTGCAGTTTACAATCATTACAAAAGATTGCAGCAACCTACGAATGATGAAATCGAGATTGAAAAGTCAAATGTACTTTTTGTAGGAAGAACAGGAACAGGAAAAACGCTGCTAGCAAAGACGATTGCACGTTTTCTCAACGTGCCATTTGCTATTGTGGATGCCACTGTGTTTACCGAAGCCGGCTATGTGGGGGAAGATGTAGAAAGTATTTTGAGTCGTTTATTGCAAGTTTGCGACTATGATGTAAATGCTGCCGAGAGAGGAATTGTGTATATTGATGAGATAGATAAAATTGCTCGAAAAGGTGATAATCCTTCTATTACAAGGGATGTTTCTGGAGAAGGTGTGCAGCAGGCGATGCTAAAAATGTTAGAAGGAACAGATGTAAATGTGCCGCCACAAGGTGGTCGAAAACACCCAGAGCAGAAGTTAGTTAAAGTAAATACACAAAATATTCTATTCATTTGTGGAGGGGCATTTGATGGTATTGAAAAACTTATTGCCCAACGTGTCAATACCCAAGTTATTGGCTTCAAGCACAATGACAAGTTAGAACGCATAGACAAAGACAATTTACTTCAATATGTTAATCAGCAAGATTTAAAGGCTTATGGACTTATCCCGGAACTTATCGGTCGTTTGCCAGTGCTAACGTATCTTGAACCACTTGATTTTGAGGTACTTCGTCGAATTTTGACAGAACCAAAGAATGCTTTGATTCGCCAATACCGAAGGTTAATGGAATTGGAAGGTATTGAATTAGAATTTACAGCTGATGCGATTGATTACATTGCCCAAAAAGCATTAGAATTTAATCTAGGTGCTAGAGGATTGCGCTCAATTTGTGAAGCAGTGATGACCGATGCTATGTTTGAATTGCCATCTAAACCAGATGTATATTCCTTTACGGTTACAAAAGCGTACGTCGAAGAGCGCTTAAGTCGCTCCAAGGTGATTCATTTAGCTGCCTAATCATCGTGGATTAACCTAAAAGCCGCAATGAAATTGCTAGAGATTGCTTGCGATTCTATTACCGCTGCGATAAATGCTGAAGCAGCAGGAGCTAACCGAATTGAACTTTGCGATAATTTGGTGCAAGGAGGTACTACGCCAAGTGCTGCTAAGATTAAATTAGCTAAAAAATATCTTTCTATTCCAGTTTTTGTACTGGTACGTCCAAGAGCAGGGGATTTTCTTTATAGTGAGTATGAATTTCAGACTATGCTAGAAGATATTGACTTGGCAAAACAACTTCATGCCGATGGCATTGTGAGTGGTGTACTTCGTAAGGACGGCAGTTTAGACCTAAAGCGCACCGAACAACTCATGGAAGCAACTGCTCCACTTCCTTTTACTTTTCATCGAGCATTTGATATGTGTAGCGCACCAGCATTAGCGCTAGAGGAACTCATTCATTTAGGCGTACAACGTATTTTGACTTCAGGGCAAAACCCAACTGCATTGGAAGGCTTGTCAAATATAACAAAATGGGTAGCTCAAGCCAATGAACGCATCACAATAGTGGCAGGTGGTGGAATTAGAGCCAACAATATCGCACAGTTACTCTGTATTACTGGATTGAATGAATTTCATAGCTCCGCCAAAAAATTGGTTAGTAGTCAGATGCTATACAAAGGAAAAGCAACGATGAGCAAAAGCAATTTGGAAGATGAATTTCAATGGTTTGAAGTAGATATGCAAGAGGTGGCTGCTATGAAGAAAAAAATGTATCTAAAAAATTGAACATCAATCAAGAGTCTGATGGACACGGTCTGTGCTCCATCCTGTCAGCTTGGAAAGTAATGACATATCCAGTCCTGATTCAATTCCTTTTTTGATAAATTCAATAGTTTTTTCCTGTTCGCCTTCCTGCTTTCCTTCTTGTTCTCTCAAGAGTTCATTAAGGAAATCTAATAGTAAATCCTTATTTGGTTCTTCTCCAAACAACTTTTTAAATCCAAAATTCGTGAATGGATTAACCTACTTTTCCTGAAAACCATCCATAATTAACCGCTATGTTAAAGTCTATTCACAAAACAGTATCAGCATAAAATTAGATTAATCCAATTATTAGATAAAAAAATGCAGTTAAGGCACCAGCAAAAATAGCATATGGCGATTGTGTTTTAACATGGTCAATATGGTCGGTGGCAGAAGCCATAGACGCAATAATGGTGGTATCAGAAATCGGCGAACAATGATCGCCAAAAACGCCACCGCCAAGTGCTGCTGCAATTGTGATATAAACATTAGCATCCATTGTATTTGCCATTGGAATCGCAATGGCTAACATAATGGCAAATGTGCCCCATGAAGTGCCTGTGGAAAAGGCAATAAAGCAGCTTGCTAGAAAAATGGTGAAAGGAAGAAGCCCTGGCGAGAGCCAATTTTTAGTTACCTCAGCAACATAGTTACCCGTATCCAGTTCTTTACAAACGGCACCAATGGCAAATGCCATAAGCATTAATAAGGCTAATGGCATCATTTCAGAAATTCCTTTCAATATTACATCCACACATTCTTTTAGGGTCAAAATACGCTGAATACTATAAAGTGCCATACAAAACAAAAGTGAAGCAATTACCGCCACTAATACAGAAGTTGAACCCGAACCTTGCCCAATCGCATAAAATAGTTGACTTGAAAATGGAGCATTAGGTAAGTTTTCTGTGGCACTGCTCCAACCAGTATAAGCCAGCATAATGGGCATTAGAACCACCATCAACACGATAGGGAGTACCATATTGAAAGCCTTTGGTTTTACTCCTGATTTAGTACTCACATTGGTCAGTTCGTCGGAAACCATTGGTTGAGCATTATCATTTATGAATTGCCCCGTTTCCATTACTCGCTGCTCTGCTTTTTTCATAGGCCCGAAGTCTTTTTTAGAAAGAATGATAACTAAGACCATTAGCAGAGATAGAAAAGGATAAAAATTGTAAGGCAACGACTGAATCATGGTATTAAAAGGGTCTGCAAAACCCTGTGTTGCCAGAATACCCATAATAAAAGCACCCCAGCCATTAAAAGGAATGATGATACTAGATGGCGCAGAAGTAGAATCGGCAATGTATGCGAGTTTTTCTCTAGATATTTTAAGCTCATCGAAAACAGGGCGGTATAGGGCTCCAACTGTGAGAACTGATATGCTGGATTCCACAAAAATAAGCAAGCCAGTCAACCATGCTAGTAGTTGAATAACGACGCGGTTGCTGCCATTTTGTTTTTGCTCGTATCGTTTTAGAAGTGTTTTTACACGTTGGATAAATCCTTCTACGCCTCCTGATTTTTGTATAAATAAAATCAAACCGCCCACCAATGCTGCAAACATAATCGTGCGTGTGTTACCTGCATCCTGAAATACATCAACTAGCGCTTGAATAGTAGCGAATGAACCTTGTAGTAAATTGCCATTATTTAAAATCAACCACCCAATCCATATCCCCAATATGAGAGAGACGAAGACTTGCCTTGTCAATATCGCTAACGCAATAGCAACTATGGGCGGGATTAAAGAAAGCATACCGTACTGAGCAATCATAGTGGGTATCGTTTTGTAATAGCGAATATAGAATAAAAAGAAATAGTTAAAAGGTAAATTAAAAATTAAAGAAAAAAATGAGGAAAAAATTTGATAATTTAAAGGATTTTGACTTATCTTTGCATTCCGAAGAGAAAAATGCGGATGTAGCTCAGTTGGTAGAGCACGACCTTGCCAAGGTCGG
>DAITMC010000172.1:4669-7500 GCA_036835365.1 Saprospiraceae bacterium | reverse complement strand
TAGCAGAGAAGCTAAGTGCAAAAGATGCCAACAAAATAATTAGTAACTTTTTGTTGATAATTAAATTAGAATACGTTAAACAAAATATTTTTTTTGAACTATTATTTGTGCAATATCCAAAAAAAAAGAATACTACATAATTATAATCTAAATAAATTTGTGTCAAAAAAAATATAGGGATGATATTATTGAAGGATTTGCATAAATTTTAGGGTAGCTATCCGAGAATCGGATAACAATAATGCTGAACATAATTTACAAATTATCCAATCCTAACACCTAAGTTGCTATATTCCCATTAGGGCTTTCGCTAATCGTTGTGGCGCTAAGCATAAAGTTCGAAATGCTCCCTCGATTGATGATAACAAAGCGGCTATTTTTAGTAGTATAATTTCTACCGTTCAATTCAATAGATTCTCCGTACATCAAAAATTATGATAAAAATAGTGAACCTTTTAAATAATATCTTGGTAATGGAATCTGAAAGAATTGCTATGTGCGAGTGGTTTAGTGTAAATGGTCAACTAGGTTTTAAACAGATATTATTTTTTGAAGCTATTGAAGCAAATTTTGGTAATGTGAATAAAATGCTACTTGAAGTTTTTCAAATAGACAATGATGCGAAAAAAGCGATTAATAGGGTAATCACTAAAATAAGGCGCACGATTAGCTACTTAAACACATTTGCTTACGGACTGGATTTTTCCAAATGATAAAAACGACGCTAAAAGAAATAAGTAAGTAGCGAGGGTTTCGCTATTTTTTGTAAAGATGCTGTCTTCTTCCAGGAGGAAGGGGTATGCTCAATTCATCTTTCCTTACCAAATTGAGGTAAAAAAGTAACCTTAACGATTGTTACTGCTGTTTAGAAATGGTTAAGGGTTTGCTACATTACTGTAGCAAACCCTTAACTATACTATTTCCTTATTTTACGTTTACCGTTACCGTTTCTAATTTACCTTCTGTTTGAACAGAGATAAAATACAAACCGCTAGGCATTTTCAATTGAGCAGGTACAATATTCAAGTTGTATGTACCTTGCTCAGCAGTTCCGTTGAATAGTGTAGCTATTCTCTGTCCTTGCATATTGGTAATAAATACATTGACATGACCTGTTTGAGCTACATCATAAGTTAAGTTCATCCAATCGCTAGCAGGATTTGGTGCAACAGTAACCGTGGTTGTAGCATTAGCTGTCGTTGCCTTTTCTACTAATATTGCCTCAGCAGGCGCATTCGGTGAACTCAATACCACATTTACACTAAATAATGTTATTGTTCCACTCACTTCGTTAGCGGAAACCACTAATGGTTGACCATTTGGACTATCTGCCGCTGCAATAAACTTCAAATCCTCCAAACCTAAATCGCCGGCTTCTGGTGTGTTAGTAGCTGCTTGGAAGTTTCTGTTATTTACATAATTTATATATTTTGCATTAGCAGGGTCGGTGATGTCATAGACAAAAATACCACCAACGCGCTCTAATCCAATTAAAGCAAATACTCTATCGCCTAATTTTACAATCTCAACTGCTTCTGGTTCAGGACCTTTATCATCAGAACGATTCTTAAAGTTATTGGCCGTATGCGTAGAGTTGAAGAAGTTAGGATTTACCTCTGCGATAATACGCTCAAATTCATCACCACTATCGAAAATCAAGTTGCCTTCACCATCCCAAATAGCAAACGATCTTCCGCCGATGCTATAAAGTTCATCGTAATCGCCATCGCCATCAATGTCTCCAATGCTTGTTGTAACGGTCAAACGACCTAAGTTGTTGTTATCTCGCAAGTTGGAAGCATCTGGGAAAGCCGTTTCGTCTAGGGTCAAACTTCTTACACGAGCCTCTTCAGAAAAGCCATCGTAATCTCTTGTATCTCCCTCGTTAGCAGTTACCACATAATCTATTCCATTGATGTTGACTGCTTTAATTGCATCTGGCATATAAATCCCCTTAATCGGATAGGTTTTGATATCAATAGCACCTGATCTATCACTGGCATCTAAGCCATTTCCTGCAATGCTATGGTCTTTGAAGCCCAGAGGTAAGATAGATGTTACTGTTGCGGAAGCAATATCAATAACAGCTAGTGCATTGTTTTCTTGCAGTGCAACAAAAGCAGTTGCATCGTCTTCGGAAATAGTAATGTATTCTGGTTCAAAGTCTTGTGCTAAAGTGGCATTTGGTCCGAATACACGTACACCCTCTGCTTTCAAAGCATCTACAAAAGGATTAAATGATTCGAAGGAAATATTCGTTACGATAGCATTTACAGCACCGTCGGCTACATCAATAATAGACACAGAACCCTCAGGGTCGATAGTGTAATCCTGATTAGGCTCACCTTCGTTAGCTACCAAGATTTTTGTACCTGCATTGTTGAAAAGTAACATATCTGGCAATGCGCCAACCATTACTTCGTTGATGTAAGTTCCGTTGGCATCAAAGAATACGACTTTACCATTGTCCGTTTTAATGTCTGCTTCTACCGCTACTGCAATTAAGCCATTGAAAGCAGCAACGCTATTTACACCACCACCGTAAGGCGACATATCAATTTCGCTTATCAAAGTTGGTGCAGTTGGATTGTCAATATTTAGAATACCAACACTATTAGCATTTGCATTTGTGAAAAATAAACGCTTTGATAATTTGTCGAAAGCTACAATTTCAGTAGCTGCTGCATCAAATTGACCCGTGCGATAAGTTCCGATTGGTGCTAAGTCAAATGTTACATTTGTTTCTTCAGATGGCGGCAATAAGACAGCATCAATAACATGAACTACACCGTTGTCTGTTACAATATCCGCAACCGTTACTTTGGCATTGT
>DAITMC010000172.1:0-4569 GCA_036835365.1 Saprospiraceae bacterium | reverse complement strand
CTTCTAGTGTATTGTGCACTTCACTTTGCACAATCACATCCACCACTGTTCTGCGAGCTGGCGGCAATAAGACAGCATCAATCACATGAACTACACCGTTGTCTGTTACAATATCCGCAACCGTTACTTTGGCATTGTTGATAAAAATGCCCTCGTTGTTGATTGTTACGGTTACTTCTTTTCCTTGCAAAGTTGTTGCTTTTAAGCCATCTGATAAATCAGTGGAAAGCACTTGCGCTCCTAAAACGTGGTACAATAAAATTTGCGTCAAATCACCCGTTGGGTCTTGCAATAAAGTTTCTACTGTTCCCTCAGGCAAAGCAGCAAAAGCCGCATCTGTTGGCGCAAAGACCGTGAAAGGACCATCGCCATTCAACGCATCTATCAATCCAGCGGCTACCACAGCAACTTCTAGTGTATTGTGCACTTCACTTTGCACAATCACATCCACCACTGTTCTGCGTTCGCCAATCTGTACTTGCTTAATTCTACCTTCGCCACCTTCAGGATACTGAGCAGTCGTAATCACACCATTCAAAACATCTACAATATAATTTTGCAATGCTTTTTGATCGGTAACTCCTAATCTTGTAAATCCTGTATCACCAAATGGATATTCATCGCCACCTGTTGCTAAGAAATCTAAAGTAGCAACTACAATGTCTGGTGCGCCTGCTACTACATTCCCATTTTCTACAATTTTAGTGCCATTATCCAACGTAATTGTTCTTACTCTTGAGCCAGTATTTGAGATAGTACCATTTTCGATTTGCAATGGTGCACCTTCAAGGGCATACTCTATCTTGAAACCCGCAATTTGTGCAAAACGACCTGTACCATCTCCCGCAGGACCCATTGGTGTAATTCTGGAAACTGCATTTTCCATTATAATTTTGAATTGCGCAGGCGCGATAGGGTTAACTACGGAAACAATATTTCCAAAAGGCGAGATATTAAAGGTAGTGCCTACCGTAATTTCGCTACCTGCGGCAATAATGTTGTTATTCCTAATTCCGCCGCCATTGGCTAGTGCTACATTTGGTATCGCTGCACCGAAAGAAGGAGCTAATGCTTGTGCTTGTTGTAATAAAGCATCTGCAATTAAGTTACCTTGGTTGGTTTCTTCACCTCGAACGGAGTTTCTACGACCATCTAGGTCAACTTCTGTTCTTCCGATAACCACTTGATTCAAATTGTTAATAAAATCAGCCACAGGCTGAACAACTGCTTCCATTTGTGGATTTACCTTGCCAATAACAGGTACTGGACCAGAAGTTTCATCCAACTCAATGATGTTTCCTTCGGCATCAAAAGTAACGATTAAGTTACCGACATATTTATAGTCGCCACCTGTTGTAACCACTAACACCGCTCTTCCATCTGCATCGTTAATGCGCAATGGGTATGCCCCTTTAATTTCATCTCCTGGCACTACTTGAGATGGATCGTTTGCTAGTACATCATCGCCACCCCCTGCAATCACTACGTCAATATCACGCAACATAGCAATCAGGGCAGTTTCCTCTTCGATACCTTGCAAATGGCTAATCAAAATAATTTTGTTAACGCCTGATGCTTGTAATGCAGCAACTTCGGTATTAACAATCTCTGCCAAATTGCTCATTACAGTTACATTTCTTGGAGAAGAAATGAACGATAAGTTAGGTGTAGTTAATCCAATAACGCCAATTTTTTCATTGGCTCTGAATAAAATGGTGCTCTTGGCAATTCTGCCCGATTCGAATAAGGCTTGTAGCGCTGGTTCACCAGAAAAATCTAGGTTTGAGCTTAGAAACTTAGGAAAAGCACGAGTTGGTGTTAATCCATTGATAATTCTTGCCAAATAATCGGGACCTAAATCAAAATCGTGATTACCGATGCAAAAAGCATCGTAGTTCAATAGGTTAAATACCCTTGAGTCGTAAGGTGCTTCATTTTCAAGAAGCGCTAAACTAGCTTCAGTAGCTGGTCCAGGTAAAAAATTGTCGCCAGAAGAGAGCAAAATAGACGGAAAATTTCCTCTAAAGGCATCAAAGCGAAGGGCATTTACTGTTCCTAAGAACTGCGCTGCTCCACCGTAGCCATTGTCTAATGGTAACAATTTGGATTCTCCGTCATTGTTGTGAAGAATCTGTAGTTTAAAGTTCTGTGCTTGCACTTCCACAGCAAACAATAATAGTACCAGCAAGAAAGCTGACCCTATTCCCTTTAGTAAATGATTAGTAAACATAAATAATTGGGAATTTTAGATAATGTTAATAAATATTTAATCTAAACTTAATTGACTAAAAATGGGTCATTCATTTGTGTTAACTATATATTAAATTCTAAAAAAAGTATATTTTTAGAATTTAATATGGAAATGAGGAAAGCAAATTAATTAACATAATTATTTTAATGTAAGCTACTCGCGTCCAATTCGTTTGAAAAATGCTTGTCGGTAGGTTTCTCCAATAGGTACTTGATGTTTTCCCATGATGATCAGGTTTCCCTCAGTGTACTGAATGTGTTGAATGGCGATAATAAAAGATTTATGTACTCTAAAGAATTGACTTTTGGGCAGTAGGGCTTCCATGTCGCACATTTTTTCCCTTACTACTAACAGTTGTCGAGGGGTGTGCACCTTTAGATAATTGCTTAATCCTTCGATAAATAAAATATCTGATAGGAAGATTTTATGGAGTTTTCGATCAGCTTTAAGGAAAATATAGGGGGTATTCATTGGTTGCTGATTCGTTTGTTGAGCAGCGCCATAATGTTTTGCTTTGTTGATGGCGCGTGCAAATCGTTCAAAAGAAATAGGCTTGAGCAGATAGTCCAGTACATTCAAATCAAAAGCCAGTAGTGCATAGTCGCTGAAAGCCGTGGTAAGAATGACACTAGGTGGATGGTGCAAGTTGCGTAGCATATCCAAGCCGTTAATTTCGGGCATTTGAATATCAAGCAACAGAAGGTCTATTTGTTCTGTTTGTAATTTTCCAATGGCTTGAATAGCATTATCACATTTGCCAACCAAAGTTAATTCATCTAACTGACGAACATACTTTTCGAGCATATTTTGAGCTAATGGCTCATCATCCACAATTAAGCAACGCATCATATGGTGTTGTTTAGTTGAAGGTATAAATTGACCATATATTTATTTGGTGTATTCGTAATTTCCAATTCGTAACCATTATTGCCATAAATAAGCTCAAGCCGCCGCTTTACATTAGGTAGCCCTATGCCTGTTTTGGGATTTTCATCAGACCGTGTCTTTTTACTGTTTTCTACATAAAAGAATATTTTATCGTCGGTTACTTGGAGCTCTATTTCTAAATAACCTGGAAAGGCAGAGCTGTTTAGTCCATGTTTAAAACTATTTTCAACAAATGGAAGGAGTATCATAGGTGCTATTTTTTGATATTTGACAACTCCTTTTACATTCATCGTCATCTTTACATATTCGCCCAATCTCAGTTTTTCCAGCGCAAGATAGTTTTCTAAATAATTAATTTCATCAACTAATAAAACCTCATCTTGTTCATTTTGAAGCATATAGCGCATAAGTTGAGCAAGTTGCAGTACAACTTGCGGTGTTTTGTCTGATTGGTCTAATGCTAAGGCATATAATCCATTTAAGGTATTAAATAAAAAGTGCGGACTGATACGATAGCGGAGATGGTTGAGTTCGGCACGTATTTTTAGGGTTTCTGCCTCTTTGTCATTTAGTTGATTTTCATACCACAAATGACCAAAGGTTACCCCAGATGATACAAAAATCAACCAAAACATGCCCAACATATATTCTCCAATATTAGGTTGATATGCTTGTGAAGTAGCAAAATAATGTTGATATAGTGCCGCCTCTATCCACATATTTAGATAACTAGCTATTAACCAAATGAAAAGAATATAAAAAGCAACGACGGCATCGTGAGTAAAAAAATAGCTGATTTGCAGAAAGAAGGTTGGACAATAGCAGATGTGGCGGCAGTACTTCGAGCTGCAACACCTAGCGGTGCGCAGCGTGGCATGATAATAACACGGTACATATTGACGAAATAGAGGAACGACTAGCCATACTAATCTGAAAGTACCGTTCTAAAAAATCCAACATTATAAAACAACTAATCAAACACACGAAAATCTAAGAAGTTATTCTTACGCCAAATTAAGGCGGTCATTACATCATCATTTTGGATTTTCGTGTGTTGCTATCTCTAGTTGGAGTGGCTAAAACTAATTTGAAGCATCATTTTTGTTTAACCCAATTAGACTATTTCAGTGGATAATACCCTTGAAAAGGTTGCAAAAAGAGCATAACCATCAAAGATGAATGCCAAAGGGATGATTTTATTTCTTTTTTTATACCTACCTGTATGTATTTGCCTTACAATACAATTTATTTTCAAATCGACTTAGTTTTTTTTCTTAAAGCCTTTTTTTTCTGCAATAAAAATATTACTTTTGCATCCGCTTTATAGGGAAAGGCATATAAAGTAGTATTATGTATTGGTTTCATAGCTCAATTGGATAGAGCACCTGACTACGGATCAGGAGGTTTAAGGTTCGAATCCTTATGAGACC
>DAITMC010000171.1:0-7558 GCA_036835365.1 Saprospiraceae bacterium | reverse complement strand
ATCGAAAGCATATTTTGATTGAGGCGAAACCTTTTGCATTAGGTGTGCGCATTGAACATCCTCAACCGCTGATTGACCAAATTCAATATCGACAATCACCTAGAGAGCAACATCTACCAGCTTCTAGCTATTCTTTAGTGAGCCAAGTTAAGGGTAGGGGCGTGTTCTCTTTTTGCATGTGTCCTGGTGGGTTGATTGTGCCTGCCGCTACTGCACCTGGTGAAATTGTAGTGAATGGAATGTCTATGTCGCGCCGAGATTCCCCCTTTGCCAACTCTGGAACAGTAGTCGCCATTGACGAAGAAGATTTGTTACTTCTCAAAGCACAACATGGCGTATTTGCGGGACTAGCCTTGCAACAATCTATTGAACAGGCTATTTTTCAGTATGGTTCGGGTAATCAGCAAGCTCCAGCACAGTTGCTCCCCGATTTTGTGCAGAAAAAAATATCTAAGCACCTGCCCAAGACTTCCTACATACCAGGAGTGTATGCAGCACCTTTGCATGAACTGTTACCGCCCTTTATTTACGAGCGTTTGCGCTTAGGCGTACAAGATTTTGGTCGCAAAATGAGAGGCTATTATACCAACGAGGCAGTCGTAGTAGCAACAGAAAGTCGCACCAGTTCGCCGATTCGCATTCCTAGAAACGCTAAAAACTATATGCACGAAGGGGTAGAGGGTTTATTTCCTTGCGGCGAGGGTGCGGGCTACGCAGGCGGCATCCTTTCGGCTGCCATGGATGGACAAAATGTAGCTAAAGCCGTGCATCAGTGGATGCAGGTATAGGTGGCGCAACAATGATAGCCCACGGTTTAAACTGTGGGCTATCATTGAGCGATTGTTTAATTTACTTCTCGTACTTCCTCAAAAGCAAGGTCTTCGTTTTCACTTTGCCACCAAGGTTCTTTTTTGAAGGTCAATCCTAAATAATCCTCATGGATGTAAATGGTGTCACCTGCACCAAATTCACCAGCCAGTATTTTTTTAGAAATTGGATTGACCACTTCTTTTTGTAGCACGCGTTTCATAGGTCTAGCACCAAATTGAGGGTCATAGCCTAAATCAGTGAGCAAATCTTTTGCACGCTCACTCATTTTCATAATGATACCTTGTTTTGCCAGCATTTTATCCACCCCTTTCATGAGCAAACCTAATATTTCTTTCATTTCTTCTTTGGTCAGCGGCAAAAACATGATTTTCTCATCAATTCGATTCAAAAATTCTGGTCTTAAACTTTGAATGAGTAAATCAAATACTTCATTTCGAGTAGTTTCCAGTATCTCTACGCGGTGCTTGTCGCTAGCTTCTTCTAAGTCTTCAAAATTTTCGAGAATCAATTGCGCACCCATGTTGGAAGTCATAATGATGATAGTATTCTTAAAATTAGCTACTCTTCCTTTGTTGTCTGTCAGTCTGCCATCATCTAGCACTTGCAACAGAATATTGAAAGTATCGGGATGCGCTTTCTCAATTTCATCCAACAATACAATCGAATAAGGCTTTCTGCGCACCGCTTCTGTGAGTTGTCCGCCTTCGTCATAACCTACATAGCCTGGAGGCGCACCCACTAGGCGAGAAACGCTGTGTTTTTCCTGGTACTCGCTCATGTCAATACGTGTGATGGCTTTGTCATCATTAAATAGGACTTCTGCTAGTGCTTTAGCTAATTCTGTTTTTCCCACACCCGTTGGACCTAAGAAAATAAAAGAGCCAATTGGTTTTTCGGAATCTTGCAAACCCGCCCGACTTCTGCGCACGGCATCAGCTACGGCTTCTACTGCTTCTTTTTGACCAATCACGCGCCTGCCCAATTGCTCTTCGAGTTTCAATAATTTCTCACGCTCGCTTTGCAACATTCTAGTTACAGGGATTCCCGTCCAGCGACTGACTACGCCAGCAATATCTTCAGCCGTAACCTCCTCATTTGTAAATCGCTTTTCTTGAGGGAGTTGCGCCAATTTCTCTTCTGCTACTCGCAACATATTTCGCTGCTCCTGCAATTGACCATATCTTATTTTGGCGACTGTTTCGAAGTTACTCTCACGTTCAGCACGTTCGGCTTCTAGTTCGAGTTCTTCCGTTCGTTTTTTGATGTTTTGAATGGTATCTACGATTTCCTTTTCCGCTTTCCAAGTAGCGATTAAAGCATCCAAATCTTGTTTGGCATTGGCTAAGTTCTCCGTTACCAGATTGAGCATTCGCTCGTCTTTTTCTCGCTTCACTGCTTCTCGTTCAATCTCTAATTGGCGCACTCTTCGTTGCATTTCATCAATTTCATCTGGCACACTATCCAACTCCAAACGCAATTTTGCAGCAGCCTCGTCAATCAAATCAATAGCTTTGTCTGGCAAATGACGGTCTGAAATGTAGCGTTTGGATAGTTCCGCTGCTGCCACCAATGCTTCATCCAGAATCTCAATTTTATGATATACTTCATATCTATCCTGCAATCCTCGAAGTATAGAAATCGTATCTTCTATACTTGGCTCATCAATCAACACCGTTTGGAAACGACGCACAAGGGCTTTGTCCTTTTCAAAATATTTTTGATATTCATCCAATGTGGTGGCGCCAATGGTTCTTAACTCCCCTCTTGCCAATGCAGGTTTCAGGATATTGGCAGCATCCATAGCACCTTGTCCTCCTCCTGCTCCGATGAGGGTATGAATTTCGTCAATAAACAAAATAATTTCGCCGTTGCTTTCTGTTACTTCTTTGATAACCCCTTTTAATCGCTCCTCAAATTCACCTTTGTATTTTGCACCAGCGATTAGTGCAGCAATATCGAGTGTATAAATTTTTGTACTCAATAAATTTTCAGGGACATCACCTTTTACAATGCGCCATGCAATGCCTTCCACAATGGCTGTTTTACCTACACCTGCCTCGCCTATGAGCAAAGGATTATTCTTTTTCCTACGTGAAAGAATGTGTAAAGTGCGTCTGATTTCTTCATCTCGCCCAACGATGGGGTCTAGTTTTCCACTTTCTGCCCGTTCGTTCAAGTTGACGGCATATTTGCTCAAAGCGTTGTAGCTATCTTCTGCACTTGGGTTTTGGACTTTGCGTCCTTTGCGCAGTTCATGAATAGCAGCTATCAAGTCTTTTTCTGATACACCTAATTCTTTCAATATTTTTGCGCCTCTATCATTGCCTTTTAGAATGCCAAGCAAAATCAACTCAACAGAAATGTATTCATCACCAAAATCTGTCATCATTTTCTTTGCTACCGCTAAGGCTTTATTGGCATCATTGGTGAGATATTGTTTATCTGTTCCACTTACTTTAGGATAGGTTTTGATGGATTCATCTAGTTTATCTTGTAAAGTAGGAATGATAACACCTACTTTTTTAAGTAGAAAATCAGCTACATTTTCCTCTATTTCCAAAATGCCTTTTAGCAAATGAGGCGTATCTACATTTTGTTGTTCTAAATTACCTGCGATTTGTTGCCCTCGCACAATGGCTTCTTGTGCTTTTATAGTGAAATTATCAAAAGTCATTATTTATGTTAATTTTAATCGTTCAATAATTGGTATTGCTTACTCAACTTTTTTGCAAAATACTCGCCAACCATCAATTTTTGTCTTTTTGGCTACTAATTTGATGATTTGATGCCAGAATGACATTGTGTTTTCAATGAAAATGCCTTTATGGCAGATAAAAACATAATGTGCTAACTAATTTTGCTCCATGCCTTAGTTTTTTTAGCATAGTTGTCTAGGTAGTGCTTTAAACTAGCGTGTTCTAGTTTTTCGAGTGAAGGGTCGTTTTCTAGTATTCGATAAGCAATTTCACGCGCTGTTTTTACAATCTCGCCGTCTTTAGAAAGGTCGGCAAGTCTAAAATTGATCACACCACTTTGCTGTGTACCTTCGATATTGCCAGGTCCGCGTAATTTTAAATCAGCCTCAGCAATTTCAAATCCGTTGTTAGTGCGGCACATGGTTTGGATGCGCTCGCGACTTTCTGCACTCAATTTAAAACTGGACATCAAAATACAGTAAGATTGTTCAGCACCTCTGCCTACACGTCCGCGCAATTGGTGGAGTTGTGAAAGTCCAAATCGCTCTGTGTTTTCAATGACCATCACCGAAGCATTGGGTACATTTACCCCTACTTCAATAACGGTAGTTGCGACCATGATTTGGGTCTCATTTTTTACAAAACGCTGCATTTCAAACTCTTTGTCGCTAGGTTTCATGCGTCCATGCAAAATGCTAATTTGGTATTGTGGCATTGGAAATTCACGGCTAATGGCTTCGTAGCCTTCTTGCAAGTTCTGCAAATCCAATTTTTCAGATTCTTCGATTAGGGGATAGACAATATAAATTTGACGACCATTGGCAATTTCTTGACGCATAAATTCGATGACTTGAAGGCGATGATTTTCTGTCTTATGCAAGGTCTGAATGGCTTTTCGTCCTGGTGGCAATTCATCAATTACAGATACATCCAGGTCTCCATAAATAGTCATTGCCAGCGTTCTTGGGATGGGGGTGGCGGTCATCACAAGTACGTGAGGAGGGTAGGGGTGTCCCTTTTTCCAAAGTTGAGCACGTTGTTTTACCCCAAAGCGATGTTGTTCATCGGTAATAGCTAAGCCTAGATTTTTAAAAATAACCCAATCTTCAATGAGTGCGTGTGTGCCAATAAGAATATGAATTTCACCATTGGCAAGGAGATGTAGTAATTTTTCTCGCTTTTTGCCTGTTACACTTCCCGAAAGAAAGCCTACTTGGATATCCATCCCTTTCATATAATCTGAAATGGATTGGTAGTGCTGCTGGGCTAAAATTTCAGTAGGTGCCATCAGACAAGCCTGAAAACCATTATCCAATGCCATAAGCATGGTCATTAGTCCAACAATGGTTTTGCCACTACCTACATCGCCTTGCAATAAGCGGTTCATTTGAATCCCTGTTTTGAGGTCGCTTCTGATTTCTTTTAGCACCCGCTTCTGTGCATTGGTAAGGCTGAAAGGAAGATGTTTTTCGTAGAAATTGTTGAAATATTCACCAATATTGTTGAAAACATAACCTTTTACTGTATCCTTTCGCCTTCTTTTAATTTGTAGCAAACGCATTTGTAGAAAAAATAATTCTTCAAACTTTAAGCGATTTTGTGCCTTATCAAGTTCTTTTTGGTCGCTGGGAAAGTGAATATGTTGAATCGCTTGTAAGCGGGAAGGAAATCTAAATTTTTCTACTAAGTAGTGAGGCAAATTTTCAGGTAAATCTTCTACTGTGAGTTGTTGGAGTAAGTTGACCATTAGTTTTCGGCGTGCTTTCACATCCAAGCCTTTGTTATTGAGTTTATCGGTGCTAGGATAAACAGGAGCAAAAGTCTCTGCCCGCTCTAAATTCTCTGGATTGATGGCTTCTATTTCAGGATGAGCTATACTGAAACTATCTTTAAAAATAGTCAATCTGCCATAGACGATATACTCTGTCCCAATCACTAGCTGTTTTTCAATGTAGTAAATGCCTTTGAACCAAACGAGTTCGACTGCACCTGTGGCATCGCGTAGCGTACCTGCTAGCCTTTTTTTTGTGCCTTCGCCGAGTACTTCAAGTCTTCGGAGTACCCCTTTGATTTGAACTTCACCACTTTCTTCGCTTAGGCTCTTGATATCGTGGAATTTGGTTTTGTCCACATAACGAAACGGAAAATGAAACAGGAAATCCTGAAAAGTAAATACACTCAATTCTTTGCGTAGCAAATCACCACGCATAGGTCCTACCCCTTTTAGATATTCGATGGGGCTATTGAGTCTATCTTGTTTATTCGTCATTCCATACAAAATAGCTAACGCTAAAAAAAGTTCGCTACTACTCGTGCTGTAAATTACCTCAACAATACCATTTTCCCAATTTCGCCTTTGAAATACTGATCAGTTTGTGTATCATATTTTTCGTACTGGTCGCCATTTCCTCCTTTTATCATTACTCGATAAAGGTAAACACCATTGCCTAGGCGATCCCCATACTCATCTGTACCGTCCCAGCGAAATGTGGTTCTGTTTAATCCAATTTTCAAATCGCCAAGTTCTTCCATGCCAATTTCACGAATAACTCGACCTGAAATAGTCATAATTTGGATTTTCATATCTTCGGGCAACTGTTCGCCAGTGAGGGTAAATACAAATTGGGTGGAAGTGGTAAATGGATTAGGATAATTGAAAACATTAGAAATGCCGAGTTCTGTAATTACTTCGAAATCTACGGTATATTTGTAAGCACCTGCTCTATTACCCGTAGCATCGGTTGCTTTCACCTGAAGTTGATATTTTCCGTTTTCTGAAAATTCAGGTCGAAATTCTATTTTAGCTTCATTTTTCTTTTCTAAATTGTTTTCCTCTGCTGGGAAAAAAGCAATACGAGGGTCGTTTAGTGGAATTTGCTCCAATTTGGCTGATGGATAAAGCACCGCCAATTCAATAAGTGAGGTGTCTTTTAATGCTAAAAATTTGTTTTCGTCCCTCAAAATGACATTAATATTAGGTTTGGGCGAAACAATATCCCCATTTAAAATACGAACTCCATCAAAAGCTACATCAATGAGTGGATTTCTGCTATCGCCGATGACAGTAAAGTTTTTTATACTAGTATTGTTGAAATCATACAATTCTGGTTGCTCTTGGTTGGGATTTAGCTCCATGATAAGTTGATGGTTGCCAATGAGTTCCTTTGTGTTGAGTTCAAACTTAGTGTTGATTATTTGCTGTTCAGCTAATGGCGCTATCCGTTTTTGATATTTCCACTCTTTGTTTTGTTCATTAATAATAGTGTATTGTATCAAAAGGCTATCCATAGCTGCATTAGATGGATTGGCAATCGCCATTTCTAGTACTAAGGTTTCTCCTTGCTGCAAGGTGTCTGCATGGAAATTGAAGCCTTTGGCTGCCGCAAAAGTAGCGTCGGGCAGCGATTCATAAAGCACTTGCCAATTTTCTAGTTGCGGCATCGTATGATTGGTGGTGTCCTCTGCATTCAGTTGTAGTTGGAGATAGGGATACTGCTTGGCATCTATTTGTGCTAAGGGGGCATTTGGGCTAGTTACATTTTCTAGCAATAGTGCTTTGCTACCATTTTTATTTATACCAAAAACATTCAAACTAACTTTATCTTCCACTTCTACACCTTTCATTGTCCATGTTAGTTCTGACCAAGATTGAGCTGGACCAATGGGCGTAGATTCAATAGTACCAAACTTATTGATTCCTTTTAGTTGAATTTGACCATATATAATTTCGTCAGGAGTGCCTGCTCTTAATTCAACTCCTTCAAAGGCTGGGTTATCCTTCTGGTAAATAAAGATATAAGGCAGTTGGCTTTCCGCTAAAGAGCGAACTTGCTCTGCTCCTTGCGCTTCTAGCAGTTGAAAAATATTTTTGCCATAGCTAATGGAATCGGTAGCCCATTGATCCGCATAATAGCCAAATGCAGCACTGCGCTGTGTGGTAAATAAGGCAACAATTTCACCAGAGGGAATCTCTTGCAGTTTTTGAATTAATTTTGCGCGTTCTTCTGGCTTGTGCAAATGAAAAATCCCCC
>DAITMC010000170.1:0-7572 GCA_036835365.1 Saprospiraceae bacterium | reverse complement strand
AGCATTTTATTTAATTTTGTACAAAGATATGCTTTGATGGCATTTGTAAAAAAAATAATTATGAGAATCATTGGTTATATAGAACACCCACATTTGAAGATAACGCTTTTTAAATTAAATAATCGCCTATCCGTTAAGTTTGAATCAGGGCTTTACGAGCAAGTGTATAAAATTAGAGAAAGTGAAGAAATTAATAATGCAGCGGCACTAGAAAAAATAGTAGATAATGAATTTATAAAAGCAGTAGAGCAAGATTTTATTAAAATGCACCAAAGAATGGTAGGCGCAATACAAAAAGTAATATCCGCTTCAGAGGATGAATTTGATACTATTTTATAATTGCTAAAGTAGTTTGATTATAAAAAATAATGAATGCCTATGGAAGTCCCCAAACCTCTAAAATTATTTTCAAAAATAGGCTGTTTATCCCATGGTGTGTAATAGCGGTAGAAAATGCCACCTTGCAGCGCCGTATTATTGGATAAAAATAAGCCGAAACCTAGTTGTGCCTCTGCAAATACATTCGGGCTATATCGGAAAGTAGTATTTATTTTTTCTCTTTGCTGGGTAGCTCCTGCTCCTATCTGAAGATAGCCGTAATTAATTTTTGTGGGTAAGTAAAGTCTGAAGCTAGGTTTGATTAAAAAAAAATACGCTTCTGTATTATGAAAATAGTTGCTTGCGAAATGAGCGCCCAATGAAAAATGATGGAATAAAAAGTAATGTACCCCTGTGCTCACTTGCAATTCGGGCGTACTCCATGCTGAATTTTTTGATGCTACTGCCCCTTCTAATGACCATGTTTTAGCGCGTAAAGCATACTGTGGCTCTTTTTTATTTGGCAGACGATAGTTAATATCATAAGGAAGTAGAAAAAATTGTAAGCCGATATTGAACGTTAAATTACCACGATCTCGAAGAGTTGGTGTAGCCGCTATTTTTTTTTCTTCTAGGATACTGAAATTTACCGAATTTTTAATGGCAATACTAGGATTAATGAAATAATAGTTGCCTAGTGCTAGACTTCCTAAGATATAATCTACTCGATTGCCACTACTCGAAAGGCTGATGGCTTCGTTGGTGGTATAAATTTTACTTAACGTGGCTTGAGGCTCAATATAAAAACTGGTTTTTTCCCTTTGTATAAAATGATATTGCGCAAATAAAGAAATTGCTGTGGTGGCAATAGAAAAACGTTGTTTAGGATTCTTAATGTTTTGTGTAATACTTGTACTTGCCATAAAACCGAACCCTGTAACCCATCTTTTACCCAATATTTTTCCTAATTTAAAATCAAGGTTTAATTGAGTGTAGGTATTCTTTTTATCGTCTATAAAACTGCCTTTTAAATGACCTTCCGTTATTCCCCAATAACGACTGAGGACAGACTGTGGAAAGCTTATAAAACAAAACAAAATAAAAAAGAAAGTAATTAGATATTTCATGTCTTTTTCTATTTTTGATTAAGTTTATATTTTAAAAAACCCTGAAATACCTCAAAGGCAGTATCTAGCTGGTCGCTATTATTAATTACAATATGCGCTTTTTCTTTATAAGGCTTTATATATTTATCAAAGGCAGGCATAACGTGGTGTTCATATCGGTACAAAACATCATTTAATGGGTAGTTCCTTTCTATTTGGTCGCGTTTGATACGGCGAATGACTCTTAGGCTTTCTCTAGCGTGAATAAATACTTTTAAATCGAATAGTTGACTTATTTTGGGGAAATTGAAAACAAAGATACCTTCTACAATGACAATAGGTGCGGGATAAAATACTTTTTCTTTTGGTTGAATATTAGGATTATTAAAATTGTATTCCAGTTTTATGACCGTCTCGCCTTTTGTTATTTTTAGCAAATCTTGGTAAAAGGTTTCGCTGTCTATGGCTGTTGGTAAATCAAAATTTATAATACCTTGAGCATCTTTAGTTTGTTGGGCTTCAGGAAAATAATAATCGTCTTGCGGAATAACACAAATTGCTTCTTTAAAATGAGTCTGAATCATTTGGATGAAGGTACTTTTTCCGGAACCACTTCCCCCTGAAATACCGATAATAAAAGGATTTGCCATTGCTATTGTTTATAAAAATAAAAGGCTAAAATAATGTTTTAGGTGCTTGTATAATTTGCTTTGTTTTCACTTCGACTAGGTTGCCGCTTAACACAAAATTAATCCAGACGCTTACTTTTTTATTGGGAAAAACTTGTTTCATACCTGTTGCTGCTAAAAAGCTCCAAGTGCCTAGACTATCAATAATGTGTTTTCGACTTCGCTTATCCTCTCCGTAAAAACCTGAATTTTGTATTAAAATGACCTCTTTCGGTGTTATCAGGACGATATCTAATACTTTGTCATACAAGCGATTGTTCGAATGCAACCTGATAGGGTATTTTCTAAACTGTTGTTGAATAGAAAATTTACTATTCAGCAATTCATAAAATGCTTTTGTGGTTCGATAGAGTTGCTCCGCATTTACAACATTGTCGATTGCAAAACGATGAATATGCGCTTGAGCCATCGCTTGTGCTGCTTGAGCATCTTCTTCCAGCCAGTAAGCTATAATAAATGCTTTAACAGCTTTTGATACTGTTTGGTGCGAAGCATTTTCCTCTACATGAAAGCCACTGGCATACTGCATAGCTATTCCTGTTTTGGCTTCGTAAACAGTGGACCAGTCTTCCTTAGTCAAATCAATTTGATACAACATATGGTCTTTTTTGCCAGAGGGCGGCTCTATGTAATTTACAGGCTGAAGGCTGATGGCTTCCTCTTGAAACGCTTTATCGAATTGAAATATCTCCGTTCTAATAGTAAGCCATGTATTGTTCCATTGCCAAGGGGTCTCATAGCTATTTGGGTCGAGGGTAGGTAAATCTTCTTTGCCGTTGTGCCAAACTCGATTAAGCCATTTGGTGGGTTTTTCTCTTGACACGAATACCAAATAATCTCTTGCTCTAGTAATACCGACATAGAGTAGGCGTGCCTCTTCTGCCAGTGCTTGTTGATAGCGATTTTGATAGATAGGACTTTGTGTCAATCGAACATCTAAAGGCGTATTTTTCACTTGGTCGGCATATGGATTAACCCAATAGCGCAACCAGCGACCGCCCAGTACATCGTCCAAGTCCACTTCTTCTCTGTCGGTCATAATTTCCATACCCCACACATCGGCTTTCAGGTTCTGCTCCATGTTATGACAAATCACAATAGGATATTCTAAGCCCTTGCTTTTGTGGTAAGTCATAATGTTAACGGCATTGCTGTTTTCGCCAGAGGATTGACGATCTGTTTTTGCATTTTCTATCTCATTGAGCCAAAGCAAAAAACCACCTAATGATGCTCCTGTATGCAATCTATTACAACTTTCTTCATATTCATTTGCTATTTTGCGCAGCACATCTATGTTGTCCATACGTTGTTGCAAATTACCCCAACCAGCAATAATTCGGCGTAAATCTAATTCATCCAATAATAGATTGAGAATTTCACTACTAGAAAGTTCTTTCACCTGCTCGCGCAAGGCATCTAATTGTTTGATATACATTTGGTCAGAAGCCCAATAGCCAATAGCAGTGCCTTCTTCTTTAGCCTTTAGGTATTTTAATCGGTCATTAATGATTTGTTCGATTGGAATTTTTGCCGCCAGCAGCAGAATTTCTGCTACCGATAAAGTGTCTTGGCGCGTGAGGATATATTTCATGCACGCCAGCACTAATTTTGCTTCGGCGGTTGTCATCAAGCCAACTCTTGATATAGCGGCATTCAAACCAGCCCGATGTAAAGCATCTGCCATATCTTGACAATCCTTATTGGAGCGACAGAGAATAGCAACATCGCCCAATTCGGCAATTCGCCAAGTGGAGCTATCTTTAGGGCAAACGTAAAAGCCCCCTTCAATCATATTTTTGACAGCTATTGCAATGCAGTTGTTCATCCAAGCCTGGTTGGTGTTGCCAGTACCTTCGAGCTTGAAATGCCAATGTACTAAGGCTTCACTAGCTTCTATGGGTTCAGCATCAAAGTATTTGTTGCACTTAGTTTTAGTGCGCACAGGTTGGAGTGCAATTTGTTCCGTCGGTAAATTGGGGAAGGCTTTAGTGAAAATAGCATTAGTGCAATATACTATATCTTCTCGATTACGCCATGAGGTATCTTGAATATCTTGTGGCTGAACACCGCCATTTTTTTCAATAATAGCTTGCATGAGTTGTGGCTCTGCTCCTCTGAATCCATAGATAGATTGTTTTGGATCGCCTACCCAGACAGAGAATTTAGCCAATTTAGCGAGTTTGAGAAAAATTTCTAGTTGGATAGGGCTTGTATCTTGAAATTCATCTACCATCAATAAATCTAACTCTTCTGCCAAGACGGATTTTACTTCTGGATGGTCGAGTAAATCTTTAATGGAAACTTCCATATCCGTGTAATCCACTAAACCTCTCTGCTTTTTGTAGCGTTCAAACTCTTCAATGGCTTCATTTGCCATATCGAACAAAAGATAGGTGTATTGACGAATGTCCTCTCGGAAGGACGCTAGTTGTTCATGTTGAGCAGCTAAGGTTTGTAAATCGGCAAGTTCTTCTTGGCTTTTTTTACTTACCTTCAGTTTGGTAATCTTGATAATTTCCCACCAATACAAATCACCTTTTAGTTTAAATTCTCTCTTTAGTCCTTTGAGTTCTGCGATGGCAGTTCTTGTAATTTTGGTTTCATCTTCTCCATTCTCAAGCGTTTGAATGGCTTGGTCAATGGCTTGTACCAGTTGTTGTAAATAAGCTATTTTGGAGTGTTGGCTGGCATCGCCTAAGTACTGTTCAAAGGATTGAATAGAGCGCAGTTTGCTTTCTTCTAATTGTGGTTTACCAAAAGCATTAGTTCTTGCTATCTCTGTGATGTGTTTAACTTCTTTGCGCCAATCGTGATTGTTTTTTTTGTTTAATCCGAGCCTGTCACAAAGGCGTTCCATTTTTTCTACTCTTTCTTGATGAAGCACCATAGCAAGAGATTGGTTAAACATAATTTGTTGGTCTTCTTCGGCAATAATATCTACCGAAGGAGAAACACCCGCTTCAAAAGCAAAGCGTTTAAGCAGTTTTACACCCAATCCATGTACAGTACCAATGAGGGCATTACTCAACTCATCGGCTTGTGTAGTTAATCCTTCTTCTAATAGTTTTGTTCTAACGCGTTCTTGCAGTTCTGCTGCTGCTTTAGCAGTGAACGTAGTAGCAATAATACCACTGGCTCTAACGCCTGCTCGCAAAAGATTAACCATTTCTTGGGTAAGCCGATAGGTCTTGCCGCTGCCTGCTCCCGCCGAGATAATTTTTAGGTTATATTTTTTGCCCAAAGCACGTTATTTTTTGAATGACCGCTACAAAATTATTTAAAACAAATGGCATTAACCATAAAGGGTTGATGCCATTTGTTTTTGACAATAACTTCGTTATTAGTTTTCGGGATAGCAATAAATAGTTACTATTGCTCTGACTGCAAAGGAGCTAGCGTTCCACCACCTTCTACGCTTGGCGAAAAACCTGCTACATAAATAGCCGCTACAATACAAAGAATAAATAAAGCAATGGCTAAATACCAAGTTAACTTTTCTACAAAGTCTGCCTGCCTTGCCGCGCCTAGCATCTGGTTAGCTCCTCCCCCAAATGTAGAATCAATTCCGCCCCCCTTAGGATTTTGAATTAACACTACCGTCATCAATAACACGCATACTAGCGCAATAAATACAGTTAATCCTACCAACATAATACTTATGATTTAGAATAATAGCGATTTTAAGAATCGGCATCTATTTTTGTTTACAAACGCAGATGCTAACTTCTGGCTTTCTATTTCGCTTTTAATTTTTCAATTTGCTGCGCAAAGAAATCACTTTTTTCTGGGAAATGCAAGGCAAGTTGTTCATAAACTTCAATAGCTTTTTCGTTTTGATTTTGACGGGTGAGTAGGTCGGCTAACGTTTCTGAGACTATCTCTTTGGGTTCTATTAAGCTCGTTTCAGCCAAGCTAGCCGCTTTCTCCTCCCTAGACGAAGTTTCTACTGTGAGTTTTGGTATCTTAGGGGTTTCATAGCGCTGTTTCCAGGTTCTAAACTGGGAGCGATGAAGTGGCTCTGAGGTTTCTTGCGATGCGCTTGGTTCAGCGTAATTTGAAGTATCTCTCTTTGCACCATGCTTTGCATCCAAAGGTAATATTAACAATTCCTCCTCTTCGCTATTGGAAGAGAAAGGCAAAGAGGTATCTAAAGCGGCAATAGGCAATTTTTCTGAATTTTCTTTTTTTGGTATTTCAAGTATTATTTCATCTTTACTGCTAATAGCTTCAGATAAACTGATTTCATTGAGCTGTTTGAGCTCCAAGCGTTCTTCTATTAGTGTTTCTTCCTCTAACCACTTAAACAAACGCTTGCGGTCGGGACTATGTATCGCAGCATTACGCAAATTTCTTTCATAATCGCCCCTGTTTTCTAACTGACTTTTCTTCACCAGCAAATACCTCAAATTGGCATTGTAAGGATACTGCAAAATCAATTGCTTCAACTCTTCATGATTGAGTTGATGTAAAAAAGAAGGATTTTCTATATATTGTACAAAATTTTCTGGATTCATTGCTCATAAAATTGATGCCGCCTTACCCTTGAGCGACTTTTCCAATTAACTACACTACTACTAAAGTAGTTCAATTCCACAATATTTGCTTTCACAAGGCAATATAGGATTTATTACTATAAATCTAAAAAAAATGACATGGAATAGTTATTATTTTTCATCGTTCAAAAAAAATGCCTTGTTAATTAAAAAAAATCATTACTTTTAGCTATTCCCTAACACAATAATATTCGATATTTATTATGTATCAACAACTTGTAATTGTTTCCAATCGTTTGCCTGTAACTATAAAAAAAACAGCCGACAAAGAGCTCATTTACTATCCAAGTGCGGGTGGGTTGGCTACTGGTTTAAGTTCGCTCGACCCATCATTGAATAAGATTTGGGTAGGCTGGCCAGGGCAAGAAATTAGCGATGAATGGGAACAGGAATCTATTCGCACCGACTTGGCTAAGAGCAATTTAGTGCCTGTTTTTTTAACCGATGAAGATATTGAACTTTATTACGAAGGATTTAGTAATAAGACGCTTTGGCCTCATTTTCACTATTTTACGCAGTACACCACTTACAATGATGAATATTGGGAAAGCTACAAAAAAGCCAATCAAAAATTTGCAGATGCCATTCTTCCATTGCTTAAAGGTGATGAATTGGTTTGGGTACATGATTATCAGTTGATGTTGCTGCCCAAAATGATTCGAGAGGTTTTCCCCAATATCTCTATTGGCTACTTTTTGCACATTCCTTTCCCTTCTTACGAAATTTTCAGGGTATTGCCTTGGAGAGAAGAATTATTGGCGGGCGTGCTGGGTTCTGACCAAATTGGATTTCATACTTTTAACTATATGCGCCATTTTCTGAGCGCGGCTTACCGCATTTCAGGTTATGAGCACAATTTTGGAAAACTAAAAGTGGATGGGCGCATTGTTAATGTAGATGTCTTCC
>DAITMC010000169.1:0-7630 GCA_036835365.1 Saprospiraceae bacterium | reverse complement strand
AAATCCTCATCCTCTTCTTCTAGCATAATGGTTTCAAAAACACCTCCTGCAAATGGTTGATTTCTAGTCAATAAAGCGCTATTAAAAAATTGGCTAGAGTGCGCCATCCATTCAATGGATTGACCGCTCATGTTCTGAATATCACTTTTAGCCAATTTGCAATAAGAGGTTTGCTCATCCACTGCTTTGAAATAGGTGGTACTCATCTGGGTACGCTCGTAGCTGGAATTGCGTTCAAATTTATCCAAATGCTGTACCCAAGTTAAATCAATCGCATTGGTATTATTTTTAAGTAAGTTATCTAGCCCAACTAATTGAACGGCGTAGTCAATGGCATAAGAACCATCTTTGAGTGAGTATTTCTGCTCAAAAAATTGATTATCCGACGCTTTTGCTCTGAAGGTAATTGTTTTCCCTGCTTGACTTGCTTCAAAAAATAAGTTTTTGGTAGCTATTTCGCCATTTGTTGCCAAAGGCAAAGTGTAGTTGAATACATCTTTTTCGTCTTCCATCAAATAGAGTGGTAGCTTTTCATCTTTCGCTTTGAGTGGTCCGAGTTTGAAATATTCTTTGAGCAGCACACTTTTAATTCGTCCTCCCTTGTTGGAAAAAGTGACTTTCAACACATCATTTTCCAGCACAAATTCTTCTTCTTTTCCGATAGCCGCATTGTAAAAATCCCCAAATTTGCTAGAGAGCTGAAGTTTTTGCAAAGAATCTAATCCATTTAATGAATCGGGCGTAATGGCAACAACATCCATAGGCTTTTCCGCAAGGTCAACTATTTGCTGTGCCTTTTTGATAGAATCTTCCACTCGCTTCATTTCCTCGATTTGTGCTTGAGAAGGTTTTAGCATCTGCTGCCAAGTGATGAGCAGAATGAAGAGTAGTGTAAATCCAATAATTGTATTTTTGTCCATAATATGAAGTAAAAAACAGTAAAATCAAGAATTTACTCAATCAACACCGTGTTTATATGAACCAGTATTCATTGAATGCGCAAAGTTAAATCTTTGCTTGGTCTTGTAGTAACATCTTAACGATTTCTTTAGACGAAGACCAGAATATAATTTATACAAAAAAGCCTTCAAAAACGACGAACGCTTTTGAAGGCTTTTGTTTATGACGAAATAATGACGTTATACGGCAAAGCTTTCGCCACAACCGCACTCTCTGGAAGCATTAGGATTGTTAAAGTAAAATCCTTTTCCACTTAGTCCACCCGAAAATTCTAATGTAGAGTTGCACAAATAAAGAAAACTTTTTAGGTCAGTCACTACCTTAATGCCTTTATCCTCAAAAATTTGGTCATTCGGCTTTGCTTCATTGTCAAAATCCATAGAATAGCTCAAGCCAGAGCAACCTCCACTGGTTACAGAAACGCGCACGAAGTAATCTTCTTGGATTTGACCTTTTTCTTTAATTGATTCAATCTGTTGTTTAGCACTTTCCGCTATGTATAGCATCGTTACTGGATTTAATGGATAAATCGATGGGCTAAATGCTCAAAGTATTTAGCCCATTCCCTATTTTGATGAATTAAGCTACTTGCTCATTTGCTTCAACAGCAATATTATTCTTTACTTGATAGTCCTTAATGGCTGCTTTTATCGCATCTTCCGCCAATACAGAACAGTGAATTTTTACTGGCGGCAAAGCCAATTCTTCCACAATATCCATATTGTCAATCGTTAGTGCTTCATCAATACTTTTTCCTTTCAGCCATTCGGTAGCTAAAGAGGAAGAAGCAATTGCTGAACCACAGCCAAAAGTTTTAAACTTCGCATCCTCAATTAATCCTGTTTCTTCGTTCACTTGAATTTGCAGGCGCATTACGTCGCCACACTCAGGCGCGCCAACCAATCCAGTACCTACATTTTTTGCATCTTTACTTAATGTGCCCACGTTGCGAGGATTAGCAAAGTGATCCATTACTTTATTAGAATAAGCCATGATAGTTAATTTTAATCGTTAATAAAATTGAATTAAGTTGTTATGTTTTGTTATTAATATTTCTTGGTTAATGCTCCGACCACTCTACTTGAGATAAATCCACACCTTCTTTGTACATTTCCCAAATTGGGCTTAAGTCTCTCATGTGGTTTACACCTTTCGAAATTTGCTCAATCACATAGTCAATATCTTCTTCCTGTGTGAATCTACCCAAGCTAAAACGCAAAGAAGAATGTGCTAAATCATCGCCCAACCCCAAAGCCACTAGGACATAAGAAGGCTCTAAAGATGCAGAAGTACAAGCCGAACCTGAAGATAGCGCAATTTCTTGGTTAAAAGTCATCATCAAACCTTCCCCCTCAACGTGTTTGAAAGAAAGATTCGTTACGTGTGGCATACGATGCTCACGATTGCCATTTACATATACTTCTTCTACATTTTGTAAGAAAGCTGTTTCTAGTTTGTCGCGCAATTTACTCAAACGAGCGGCATCCTGCTCCATTTCTTTCATCGCAATTTCGGCTGCTTTACCCATACCTACAATCGCAGGCACGTTAAGCGTACCAGAGCGCATACCACGCTCATGTCCACCGCCGTCCATTTGCGCCGTTACTTTAACACGAGGGCTTTTTCTGCTTACATACAATACTCCCACTCCTTTTGGTCCATACATTTTATGCCCTGTAAAAGACATTAAATGAATACCTAGTTCTCTTGGATGCGTTTTTATTTTTCCTACGGCTTGTGTAGCATCACTCATAAAAAGTATGCCGTGCTTTGCGCAAATTTCGCCAATGGCTTTCATATCTTGAATAACCCCAGTTTCGTTGTTTGCCCACATCACAGAAACTAAGATAGTATTGCTCTTGATAGCTGCTTCCAACTCTGCTAAATCAATCAAACCATCGTTGCTAACATCGAGATAGGTTACTTCACCACCCATTTTCTCAATTTTAGCACAAGTGTCTAATACAGCTTTATGCTCTGTTTTCACCGTGATGATGTGATTCCCCTTACGGCTATACATTTCAAAAACCCCCTTCAACGCTAAGTTATTTGACTCCGTTGCGCCTGAAGTAAAGATAATTTCTTTTGAATCCGCACCCAATAAGTTTGCAATTTGCTCTCTTGCATAATCCACCGCTTCTTCTGCCTCCCAGCCAAAAGGATGATTACGGCTTGCCGCATTGCCCGGATGTTGATAAAACCAAGGTATCATAGCATCCACTACTCTTGGATCGCAAGGTGTGGTAGCATTGTTGTCGAGATAAATTCTTCTTGCCATTTTTTGTTTTCTATTTAGATTGAATCTATTTGTTTTACTTATGAAGATTATAACCAATGCTTTTTAGAAAAGTTCTAAAAAATGTTGCTAACCAATGTGAATTTTTATCACAATGGTTAGAATGTTATATTAAATTACTTGATGCACTTCGATAGTTTTCTTTATTTGTATGCCTTATCAAAGTTGTTTGTTATTACCTTTATTCTATCTCAATCAAAACAAACCTAGTGTTTACAACGCTACTGCACCAAATAGTTAACATAGAAAAACAGCACTAAATAAATCCAAAGCCCATCCAAAAAATGCCAATAAATAGTAAGCAACCGAAGTCTTAATCGCTTTTCTGGGTCAGAAAAATAGACCAGTACGCTTACGGGTGCTCTCATTTTTTTATAGGCTTTCCAAAGAAAAACACCTAAGAAAGGCAAGCCACCAATAACGTGTGCAAAATGCAAGCCAGAAATGACATAAAGGTAAGAGGTAGAAACATCTTTATTAATCACGCTGCCAGAATCAAAGAGTTGCTGCCAAGCCACAAATTGCAAACCCATAAAAAGCAAGGAGATTAAAATGGTGCTTAGTAGTGCAAGTTGATAATTTTTGGTGTTGTCATTTAAGTAGGAGCGTTTTGCCCAAACCATGGTTGCACTACTTGCTAATAAAATTAAAGTATTGAATATAAACAGATTAGGTAATTTTATGGGTTCAAGTCCTTTTTCGAACCGCGTATAAATAAAGGAAGCTGTTAATGTTACAAAAATAGCACCTAGACTGATGAGGGATAAAATAAGTAGCACATTCAGTGGATGAAATGCCATGTTTTGATACTCGGAGTAGTTTTCTTCTTCTGATTTTGTTTGATTCATTTATGATTGTTTTTTAGCTGTTCTCCTGCATCGCTCGCTGCAATACTTCACTTCATCCCAAACTTTTTCCCACTTCTTGCGCCAAGTGTATGGGCGACCACACGCAAGACATATTTTTTCAGGCAAGTCGCTTTTTTTTCGCTGCTTCGGCATAAAGCATTGGTTAGTGAATTATTAAATTTTTTAGCGATAACTATAAATAACTGAAAGTAAACGATTTAAACCTACTAAAACCAAAGATTACATTTTCAATTATTGGCTTTCATCATTTTGAAAATAAACACAAAATTTTGTTTATATTTACAACTATTTAACCTTAACATGACAAAAAAGTTTGTCAGTTTTATGCAAAAGAATGTTCGCATGAGCCATTCATGTATTTATTCTTTGAAAAATCATTTCCCGTAAGGCTGGATAATTTATGCTCATCTAGCATTAGCGCTGTGTTACACTCAAAAATGTCAAGGGCTTACCTTACTTTCACCATTCAATAAAAAATGAAATGCCGATGATGTCTAAAAGAACAAAATACGCTATAAAAACTTTGATTTATCTTTATCAAAATAAAAGTCAAACACCTGTATCCGCTAAAATTATCGCAGAGGCTGAGAATATTCCTTATAAATTTTTGGAAAACATTTTGAGGGAGCTAAGACAAAATAAAATTTTGCGTAGCGAGCGTGGTGCTGAAGGTGGTTATTGCTTTTTGAAAGCACCAGAAAGCATCAAAGTAGTGGATGTTATTCGATTAATTGACGGACCAGTAGCCTTGCTGCCTTGTGTATCGCTGAATTTTTATCATTCTTGCGCAGAATGTACTGATGAAGCAACCTGCAAAATCAGAAGATTATTTTTGGAAGTGCGCGATGCTACGCTCCCTATACTCGATAAATCAATTGTAGATTTAAGTGAATTGTAATACCCTGATGGCATCAGTCATGCCATCAGGGGTATTTTGTGTACTAAACAACTTCTTCTGCTTCTGCTAGAACGGCTTCTTCCGTGGCTTGTTTCCGCAAGCTCAGGTTAAGCACAACAAATCCAATAATGCTGGCTAGAATAGAGGCAATAAGTACCCCTAACTTAGCTTGATTGCGTAAGTCAACATCTTTAAAGGCAAGTTCAGAGATAAACAATGACATAGTAAAACCAATAGCTGTCAAGAAGCCCACTCCAACTAACTGTTTCATAGTCATACCTTTAGGTAACTGCATCAGTTTCAATTTGACGACAATGTAACTCAAACCAACTACTCCCAGGAATTTACCTACAATCAACCCTGCAATAACACCTAAAGTGATGGTACTTACTAGACTATCCAGTACATTTCCAGATAGGGTAATACCGGCATTGCTCAAGGCAAAAATGGGCATAACCACAAAAGAAACAATAGGATGTAAGCCGTGTTCTAGGCGTTGCAAAGGCGGAATTGAATTTTTGGAAACATCTCTGATCTTAGATAAGATTTTGTATTGCTCGTAGCTCACTAAATTATTTTCATCAAATGGCATTTCAGCAAAGTCGTTGATCAATTTTCTTGATTTTTTCACAAAAAGCCGCTCCTGAATTTTGGTTGTGGCAGGTATCGTAAATGCTGCTAACACCGCAGCAATAGTCGCATGAACTCCAGAAAGCAAGAACTCTAACCACAAACCACCAACCCCTAAAACACCATAAAACACCGTGTTCCTGATGCCTATTCGATTACCCGCAATCATCACCAAAAGAATAGCACCTGCAATGACTAGATTTTCAACATTAATTTGCGAAGTGTAGAAAAAAGCAATCACTAGCACCGCGCCCAGGTCATCCACAATAGCAATGGCAGTTAAGAATATTTTCAACGAACTTGGTACTTTATCTCCCAATAGATACAAAATACCGAGTGCAAAAGCAATATCCGTAGCCATCGGAATACCCCAGCCCTCAGTCGCATTAGGGTTTCCACTATTTATTGTCAGGTAAATAATTGCTGGTATTACCATTCCACCAATAGCTGCTGTGATGGGGAGGGCTGCATTTCTAGGAGACCTTAATTCACCTGCTACCAATTCGCGCTTCAATTCCAAACCTACCACAAAAAAGAATAATGCCATCAGACCATCATTAATCCAATGATGGAGGGTTTTATTGATAAAATTACCATTGAAACCGATGGCTAATTTATTTTCCCAAAAGTGATGATAAGCCTCCGCCAGAGGAGAATTAGCAATCACTAAAGCGATAAATGCAGAAGCAAATAGGACAATACCACTTGCTTTACTATTGTTGATCAGTTCATTGAATGGATCAATAATCCAAATGTCAACAATTTCCTTTTTGGGCTTTAATTCCATCTTGTTTTAGTATCTAGTAGTTAGTGCTAAATGTTGAAATTTATTTAGTTCATTGCTTTCCATAAAGACAACATCTCCACCGAAAGCAAGATTTTGTTCAATCATTTCATCAATAATATCATCTACGATTCCCTTTTGCTCGCGTTCGTGCTTCTCTACTAATATGATTTCATTATCCACCAATAGTGCAGGTTGGAAATGCCCCTGTTTTACAAAAAGGGTTTGTCCTCTCCCTTCTTGAATTGTTCTCCAGATTTCACTATAATCAGATACAAATTTACCTTCACTTACTGCTTTTTGTAATTCAGCGATTCTAGCACTATTTTTCTTTTTGTAGTAATCCAACACTAACTGCCATGTATCTGACACAATTTGATGCGCCGCCTCGTCATCCCTATTTTTATTGATGTGTCCGATAATCAGGTCTTTCCGATCGGTCATTTTTAAGTAATGGTCGAAGTTGCGCGTTTCAGTGGCTACCACGATAGGCATTGGATTGTTCTTAATTTCTTCTATTACGAGTTTATCGACTCGATTGAAAAATTCTTCAATCAAATTATCTTGCCCAGCAGCCATACTGAGTTTCACTTTTTCTGTGGTGTAAGGTGCATCCGTAAAAGGGAAAGCTCCTTTTTTCTCTGCTACTACTTTATCATTGTAAGCCTCGATTAGCCTAGCTTGCTGGCGACTCAACACCAATACATAATAAGCAGTTTGTTGGTGCATTGCTCTTACCAAGTCGCGCGTAGCAAAAGTTTCGTCTATGACCACTCGATTTTCCACGGAGATGGGTAAGCGCACATAATCAACAAAATCAGTATTGGCGAAAAGGACTATACTTTCTAAGTTATGGTTGTGGTCTATTTGCTCGACTAAATTATTTAGCTTTTCCATAATAGGCCAAACAAATCGTTTGTCGTAATCAGTATATAATCGTTCTTCTGCGATTTTTACTAAATTTTTTAGGTTGATGGGATCGGCTGCATTTTCAGGATGCGTTCTATGCGTATTACACATCACTGTCACACAACCCTCTTGATATATGTTTTTGACTTTTTTCAGCATGTTTTTCATTACTCTTTTTCTTTAAAAACCAAATAATGCGACAAAAGTAGCTAAACAAGCCATAAATTCAAGCAAAACAAATCTATAAAATTGTCTTTTCATTTTCGAGCTTGCTCTTCTATGTA
>DAITMC010000168.1:4653-7683 GCA_036835365.1 Saprospiraceae bacterium | reverse complement strand
ATATTTATTCTGTTATTTCGCAGTTGGAATCACTAACAATTTGACTGAAAAATGGCAGATATTAGAAGAATTGCGGTTTTTACTTCAGGTGGCGATGCGCCCGGCATGAATGCAGCAATCAGAGCGGTTGTCCGTACAGCTAGTCATTACGATTTACACGTTTATGGCATCAAAAGGGGCTATCAAGGTATGATTGAAAATGACGTGCAACGCCTAGAAACTAGGGATGTCGCCAACATCATACAAAGAGGAGGAACTATCCTTAAAACTGCAAGAAGTAAGGATTTTATGAATCCTGTGGGCAGAGCAAAAGCCTACGACACGCTCAAAGCACACGATATTGACGCCGTTGTAGCCATTGGTGGCGACGGTACTTATACAGGCGCAATGGTTTTTTCGGAGGAGTATGATATTCCTTTCATCGGTATTCCAGGAACAATTGATAATGATATTTTTGGAACGGATTACACGATTGGCTACGATACTGCTGTAAACACAGCTATCCAAGCAGTAGATCGCATTAGAGATACTGCCGATTCTCATAATCGTCTATTCTTTGTAGAAGTCATGGGACGACACTCTGGATTTATTGCCTTGAGCACAGGCATAGGCGGTGGCGCAGGTTGTATTCTTGTGCCTGAGTATGATACTTCCATTGATGCACTTTGCGACGTGTTAAAAAAAGGAGTCTATAAAGATAAATTGTTTAGCATCGTCATTATAGCGGAAGGCAATAAAAATGGCGGAGCTGCGGAAATCGCTCAAAAAGTCCAAGAACAGTTTAATTTCTACGATTCAAAAGTGGCAGTGATTGGCCATTTGCAAAGAGGTGGTGCACCCACAGCGTTGGATCGTCTTTTAGCAAGTCGTTTGGGATTCTCGGCAGTGGAGCGATTACTGAAAGGCGAAAAAAATGTAGCTTTAGGTTTAGTAAACGATGAGGTCATAGCCACTCCATTTAAAGAGGCAATATCTCATAAAAAAGATTTGAATAAAGAATTATTGCGAATGGCAAGCATCCTAGCTCTTTAGTTGGGCATGCAACATTCGATGTTTTTCATTCAAGTCTTTATGTAGTTGAACGTCAAATGCTTTAGAGGTCAGCAAATGCTTTACTTCTAAAGCATTAAATTCATTCAACTCAAAGAAAAGATGTCCTTTATGAGGTAACTTTTGCAACGCTAGTTCAGCAATTAAATCATAAAAAAACATCGGCTTTGCATCGGCTACAAAGAGCGCTAAGGCAGGTTCATGCTGTTTGACAGAAATCGGCATAAATGATTGCTCGGCGTAAGGAATATAAGGCGGATTACTGACAATCACCTCTAGGTCGTTCAACTGAATCCAATCAGATGCATTACTAATATCTATACATCTAAAATCAATTGCTACACTATTCTTTTCAGCATTCTCCTTGGCTACATCTAAAGCACTTTCACTTATATCAATAGCGATTACGTTTGCTTTAGGCAACTTCTTTTTTAAAGCAATAGCAATGCAGCCACTCCCTGTGCCAACATCTAGTATAGTTCCAGAAAAAGAGCGGCTCATTGTTTGAATAATCAAATACACCAGTTCCTCCGTTTCTTGGCGCGGAATGAGTACATTAGGTGTTACTTTCAGTTTTAGTCCGTAAAAATCGGCTTTCCCAAGAATATACTGCACAGGTTCATGTCGTAGCAAGCGTTCGGTGATTTCATTCAAGCGATTAAGATGAATGATTGGAAAAGTAAGCCGACTTTCAAATGAAGACAAAGCAAGCTCATCTTCAAAAACAATTTTAGCTATACTCTTTGCTTCGGGCATTTCGTAAACACTCGAAATTACTTTCACAAACCGTTGAAAAATAGTGCTAATGCTAGGTTCATTCATTTTAACCTAAACGACTTTTGAAATCCTCATAGCCAAAGCTGCGTATTAATTCGATACTACCATTTTCTTTTTGTAAACAAATGCTGGGGTGTTTAACGCCATTAAACATCGTGGTTTTCACCATTGTGTAATGAATCATATCCTCAAATACAATTTGCTGACCTACCTGCAAAGGCGCATCAAAAGAATATTCTGCCATGTAGTCACCTGCTAGACAACTCACACCACCAATACGGTAAGTTGGTTTTCCCGCTATTGCATCCGTAGCACCTGTTATTTTAGGTCGGTAAGGCATCTCTAGCGTGTCTGGCATATGCGCCGTAAACGACACATCTACAATAGCAGTTTGCACGCCTCTATTCTCAACAATATCCAATACAGTGGACACCAAAGTTCCTGTTTGCCACGCAATGGCACTACCTGGCTCTAAGATAATTTCTAAATGGGGATAACGGGCTTTGAAATTTTGTAATACTCCAATGAGGTGTGGAACATCATAATCTTTTCTCGTTATTAAATGACCACCACCCATGTTGACCCATTTTAGGTAAGGCAATAAATTCCCAAATTTAGCTTCAAAAGCAGCCAATGTTTTTTCCAATTCATAAGAGGTGGATTCACAAAGCGTATGAAAATGTAATCCCTCCACACCTGCTGGCAAACCATCCTCAAATGCAAGTTCTGTAACACCTAAACGTGAGCCTTTGGCAGCCGGATTGTATAAATCCGTAGATACTTCTGAATATTCAGGATTAACGCGGATACCACAAGAAATTTTTTCTGGAAACGCATCTATCTGCGCTTTATACCTATGGTATTGCTGCACGGAGTTAAAGGTAAGATGACTACTATATTTTAGTAATTCCTCAAAATCATGCGGTAGATAGGCTACGGCATAAGTATGCGATTTTTTGCCCATTTCTTCGTATATTAGCTTTGCCTCATTCAAAGAGCTTGCAGTGGCACCACTCAAATACTCACTTATTAGAGGAAACATACGCCAAGTGGCGAATGCTTTTAATGCTAGAATGATAGATACACCTGCCTGTTTTTGTACAGACTGAAGCGTGCTTAAATTCCGCTTAAATGCAGCCTCCTCTATTAAAAAATAGGGGGAGGCGACTTTAGTATGATTAATTTGCATGAATGAATAATAGT
>DAITMC010000168.1:0-4553 GCA_036835365.1 Saprospiraceae bacterium | reverse complement strand
ATGAATAATAGTTTTTAACGAAGTCATAAAACCAATACTAGAACAATTAGTTTTACAGCTCTAAATTGATATTCACTAATTCGTGCCAAGGTAAACCTACCTTGCCTAACATAGCTAAAAAAGGATCGGGATTCAATTCTTCCACATTTTTCACACCTATGCCAGTCCATTCTCCTGTCAGCATCATCATTGCGCCTAGCATGGCGGGTACGCCTGTAGTATAGGAAACGCCTTGTGTTCCTGTTTCTTTGAAAGCTGCTTCGTGGCTACAATTGTTCCAGATGTAATAGGTTTTTTCTTTACCATCTTTCATACCTTTTATGCGGCAGCCAATAGAAGTTTGTCCAGTGTAGTTCGTCCCTAACTCACCTGGATCGGGAAGTACAGCTTTGAGGAACTCAAGTGGCACAATATCCATGCCTTTGTATTTGATGGGTTCAATACTTGCCATGCCAATATTCTGGATAACGCGAAGATGAGTCAAATACTCATCGCCAAAAGTCATCCAAAAGCGTGCACGCTTGAGCGTCGGAAAATTTTTAACCAGCGATTCTAGTTCTTCGTGATAAATCAAGTAAGACTTTCTTGGACCTATATTTGGATAGGTAATCATCTGACTGATTGCGTGCGGCTCTGTTTCTACCCATTCCCCATTTTCCCAGTATTTGCCCTTTTGAGTAATCTCACGAATATTGATTTCTGGATTAAAATTTGTAGCAAATGCCTTTCCATGATCGCCTGCATTACAATCAATAATATCTAAATAGTGCATTTCATCAAAATGATGTTTGGCTGCTCTTGCAGTAAAGACACTAGTAACACCTGGATCAAATCCACAACCTAGCACAGCCAGTAAACCTGCTTCTTTGAAGCGATCTTGATAAGCCCATTGCCAACTGTATTCAAATTTTGCTACATCTTTAGGTTCATAGTTTGCAGTATCTAAGTAGTGTACCCCTGTTTGTAAGCAAGCCTCCATGATGGTTAAATCTTGATAAGGCAGCGCTACGTGTATCACCAGTTTAGGTTGAAAGTGCTGTATAAGTTTCACTAATTCGGGTATATTTTCTGCATCAACACTAGCAGTTTGTATCTTTGTATGCCCTGTGGCTTCCATAGCATCTTTAGCAATGACATCGCATTTAGACTTAGTTCTGCTTGCTAACATAATTTCAGAAAACACTTCCGGGTGCTGTGCGCACTTGAACGCCACTACTCTACCTACTCCTCCAGCACCAATAATCATTACTTTTGACATGTACGAATTAGATTTATGATGATTTAAAATTTTCAATTCAACAACAAGTCTTTTACTTTTGAGCTTTGTAAGACGAAGTTAATTGTATTTTGATACGCTTGAATTTATTTTAATAAAAAGAAAAAGTTAATTGAGTAAAAAATAATTATGGAAAATAATAAAAAAATAAAGACTGAGGAGTTTAATCCCAATGGAGTAGGTATTAATAATGGTCATTTTATTGGTTTGCCCTATGAAGAAGAAGAGTCAGATATTGTGCTAGTAAGTGTGCCTTGGGATGTTACTGTATCCTTTGAAGAGGGCACTTCTACGGGAGCTAAGAACATTTTAGAATGCTCGCCACAACTAGATTTATATGACGAGGACGCACCAAATATCTGGAAACGAGGTATTTACTTACGCCCTTTAGAAAGGGAAGATTTAGGTTGGAACGAGCAATATCGAAACAGAGCAAAGGAGTATATCCAATTCTTAGAGCGAGGAGGAGAAATCAAAGAAGATCAGGCTATGCAAAATATGCTTTCTAGCATTAATAGAGCTTGTCGAGAATTAAAAGATTATGTAAAAGAAGAAACTTCCGCCTTGCTCAAGCAAAATAAAATTGTTGGTTTAGTAGGTGGCGACCACTCCACCCCATTAGGGTTTTTAGAAGCTCTTGCGGAGAAATATACTTCTTTTGGCATTTTGCAGGTAGATGCGCATATGGATTTGCGCAACGCATACGAAGGGTTCAAATACTCTCATGCTTCTATTTTTTACAATGCTTTGCAAATTCAAAATATCAGCAAATTAGTGCAAGTTGGTATTCGAGATTATTGTGAAGAAGAAGTTCAATTTGCGGCTCAGCAGAAAGAGAGAGTAGAAGTATTTTATGAACATCAAATACGGAGAGCGCAGTTCAATGGCGTTAATTATCAACAAATTGTGCAAAAAATAGTAGATGCCTTGCCGGAACATATTTATCTCAGCATTGATATAGATGGCTTAGACCCCGCCTTATGCCCAAACACCGGTACACCTGTGCCAGGTGGAATGCAACTTCAAGAGTTGTTCTATTTACTTAAGGCAGTAGCCGATAGTGGCAAAACCATCATCGGTTTTGATCTTTGCGAAGTAGCTGGTACCGACCATAAATGGGATGGAAACGTAGGTGCCAGAGTGCTTTATAAACTTTGTTGTGTAGCAGGTCTGAGTAAAGCGTAACTTTTTTACCAACCTTGATTTGATACAATTTCCAATCTTCATCCGAACATAGACTTCCGAAGTTTTATAAACTTGCCTTCGAGATTTCGGAAGTCTATGTTGTTTTACAATAATTACTATTGCTCCATCCTTAAAAGTCTTCACTTTTTTCAACTGCTTGATTGTACCCTTTCAATATAAAATTTCTATCAAACGAATCTAACAACTCAACTAGCGAGAACTCATACTCAATAAAATTAATGATAAAAAGGGACAAAAAACTGGGCACTAAATTTAGTACTAAAATACAATAGATATGTAAGCACAATTTTAATATTAAATAATAAATACAAAAATCAGTTATTATGATCAAGTTCACATTAAGCACTTTCACCGTATTATTATCCATGTTGTTAATGAATTTCACAAGTGTACCTAACATGGAGAGCCTTGCACCTATTGTATTGCGAGCGGGAACAGCCATATCTTTAACACTAAACCAAGAAGTGAATGCCAATGATGTTTCTGTGGGGAACACGATTGAGTTTTTAGTTAAAAACAATGTTACTGTAAATGGTCAGGTTGTAATTGCCGCTGGTAGTCCAGCAGAAGGTATGATAAAAGATGTTGTAAAAAGTTGTGAAAAAGGATGCAAAGACAAGCGTTGTTCTAAGTTAGTTATCTCCATCGAAACTGCACAATCCGTTGATGGTCAGAGTGTACTATTAAATAGTATCCCGTTAACTGTGCAGGCAGATTGCTGCTGTGATGAAGTTGCTGTTGCTAAAATCGGAACGTCCGTAAGTGCAAAAGTTCGAAACGATATTAATATCAATGCGTAACCTCCGTTTTCCACCTTGTTGCTCGGTAGCAACATACTACCGAGCTTATTTTAATAACCATTTTTAATTATTTATTTTTTTCATTATAAAAAATTAATTCAATGACAAAGTATATCTTATCTGCATTAATCTTATTATGTGTTTCCTTTTCTACTTGGGCAAATAGTACCCCATTTATCATAGGCGCACCAAGTTGTGTCTTTTCTAAAAAAGTAGTTCTTCAAGCAGGAACATTGATTTACTTAGAATTAGATGAGCAAATTTATTCTGACCAAGTTACTATTGGAAAATCAATTCGATTTAAAGTTAGAACGAACGTCGTATCAGATGGAAAAGTAGTTGTTACCACGGGTTCTTTAGCTATAGGTCGCGTAAAGAATATTAGAACTGCCACCTACAACAATCCTGCTGAGGTAACAATTGAATTGACTTATGTGCAAGCAGTTGATGGTCAGCAAGTAGCGTTAAATGGTACAGAACAAATTGTTAGAGGGCAATACCCTAGCCAAGGTACAGAAATTAATGCTGGTATTTCTATTACCGCTAACGTAATGAACGATATTGAGATAGAGGTAAAAGAGTAAATTTTGCTTTTAAATTCAATATTAATTTGTAATGCCTTTTGTGAAAAATTTCACAAAAGGCATTTTTTCATCTTATAGTAATTTTGTTCAAAGGATAAGCAAGAAGCGAAAAATTTCACTTCTTATGGAGGCTAAAGGCTTCAAGGAATTGATTTGTATTGTATTCTAATATTATTCAATACCCTTCCGCTGACAGTAGTTCCTATTTTGATAATGACTGGTGTCCAATCGCTGCAATCTTTGGTTTCTGTGTGTGGAATGCTTCGCAAAGAAACTTTCTGCCCATCAACAGCTTGTACATTTTCCACTACAATGGTTACTTTAGGGCAATTAGTATGACATCCTCCACACATTTTTGAAACTTCTTTCACCCTTCCCTCTCCGGGACTACCCGCGGCTACAAGCACTTTACCCTTTACTTTCACATCATTCTTCACTAGAAGCTCAACTAAGTTCCCTTTTTCTACTTGTTCGGAATTAATTTCTTGATTTACTTCAAAAGATATAGCAGTACCTGCTCTTAACATTATTTCTTCGGAAAAAGAACAATGTAGAAACAATAATATCATTAAGTATAGTTGGATTACATTTAGCATAAGTTCGATTGATTATATAAATGATGTAAAATGTAGTAGAGTTCTTTCGAAAGTTTAAATTTCCAGATTATAAATAGCTGCAAAGAGGTTA
>DAITMC010000167.1:0-7713 GCA_036835365.1 Saprospiraceae bacterium | reverse complement strand
AACTCTTGCCGTAGCAAGAAAAATATTGGTCAAGAAAAAAACGAATGCTACTTTGCTTATTTGTAATACTCGACTTCTTAGATTCGGAATGTTGCGTACCACTTGAGAGCATAGCATGGGGACACCTATGGTAAAAGCAATAGCCTTCAACATTTCCCAGGTGCTCACTTGCGATGAAAGTTGCAGCACTTGGGTGGCCAACAAAGGAAAACTCAAGATAATAGTCAGGTTAGAAACAATAATAGCGCCTGTTAGAAAACGCAAATCTGCTTTGAATAAATCTGCCCAAATAATGCTTGCAATACCTGTGGGCGCAACAGTAATCACAAATGCCGCTTGTGCGATACCCATATCGAGGGGCAACACCAAAAAGTAAGCAGAAATACCTAATACAATATTAATTGCGAGTACCAAGAAATGCTTCTGCTTAAAAATAGAAAAATTAATCGTGATTTTTAAAAAAGAAAAGAAAAGCATTGCCATCAAAAAGTAGCGAATCAGAAAACTATATGCCGAAAAATAAGGCAAAAATGCACCAGCAAGTGTTACGAATAAAATATAAATGGTCTTTCTCATGCACGAAAAGTAGGAAGAAAATTGATTATTGGCACTGTAAAATTAATTGATTTGATACGCTTTCAATCCTTCACTGAATCGGTAGCGCTTTACTATCTCCATTCATTTGGCTGCCCTATACATTAGCGTTTTTAGAGATTTTTTTAATTAGACTAATGCTAGTCTAATGTCAGAACATTGTAAATGCACCATTGTTTTAAGTCAAATTTTTATTCAATAAAAACAAAACTACAAATGTCAACACCGAAAATAGCTGGTAAAGTACCTATTCCAGTCGAAGTAGAAGCAGGTAAGCGTTACGCATGGTGTACCTGCGGTGAATCACAAAATCAACCTTTTTGTGATGGCTCGCACAGAGCAGCAGGTATTTTCTCGCCAAAAATTGAAATATTCGAAGAAAGCAAGAAAATTTTCTTCTGCACCTGCAAGCAAACAAAAAATCCAGGTAGATGCGATGGTTCGCACAAAGCATTGATTGATTGAAATAACTATTAAGGTCAAATAGGCTTGGGACTCATAGCAGTTCTTGCCTATTTTTTAATCTAATGAATAGCCACACAACACCAATTATCAGCACGGAAATGGCTGCACCCACTTGTAGCCAAAAGCCCTGCTTAGCACGAATACTACTTTGTACGTAATATGGATTACCGGCGTTAGGCGTTCCCACACCTAGTCGAATGCTCCAATGGTTCAGTTTAGCGTTGTCTAAATGAGGCAAAAGTAGCGACAGGGTAAAAGTCGAATCAGAGGGGCTAATATGATAGTAAACACTATCCACCAAAGCACCATCTTCAGCAAAAAGCTGAATGCGCTCTTTGTGTTTATTAAGACCAAAGGATAGCCCACTAATGAAGTGATAAGCATTGGGGAATGCTTTTAAGAATGTTGTAGAATCTTGACAGATAACCAAATAGTTGTTAGGATCAATGGTGACATTAGGTAGGATAAATTCATTTTTCAAGTCTGTTAATTTCCAATTTGTGAGCCGAATACGCTCTTTGGAAGCATTAAACAACTCTATCCAATCCCCTGATTGTTTGTGGTTAGGGCTGATTTCGTTAATGATTATTTTTTGTGCTAATGGATGTAAATAGGGTACAAAAACCGCTCTTAGCTGTACTGGATGCGTTAAGGGGAGCATGAGTTTAGGCTCATTCGTTGCCCAACCTTCCCAGTGAGAAAATCGGTAGCCATAATCTGCTAGCGCTGTCAATTGGATGGGAATATGTTGGAAATAAGTGCCCTTGAAATGGTGGCGAACTTCCAAGTTCTTATTAAGAATAATTTTTCCGCCATGTGAAGTTTGTAATTCAACAGCTACCTGCCGACCTGTTTTGAAATAATCCATCAAGTGCATACGCACATACTCAGGACGATGTTGGGCAAAATTGCGTAGTACCTGTACTTGTTGCTCCCAAATAGATTGGTCTATTTGCCAACGCTTGATATGATGCAGCATCTCTTTTTCTAACAAATGATGAAAGGTATTAATTCGATTTAGTACATATTCTTCTGAAAATGAAGTATTCAAACGATCAGAAAAGCGATTGACAAATTGTTGTCTAAAGCCCTCATTTTCGAGTAGTTTTCTTAGTATAAAAGTACTCCACTCTGGATTAGGCCATTCTGTACCATTTGGCAATGTATGAAAAGCTAAACTATTATTTTTAAAGGCGTTAGGATCGTGCAATCCAAAACCCCAATCCGTATCAAAAAGTATCCAACGCCACTTGCCATTAGGCGTTTGAGGTCGCCAAAATTTAACATTTCCGCCAGCGTCTTGATTGTCGAAGTAAATTTGGGCTACTTGGTAATCTAAAAAGTTATTGACATCCATTTGTGTTGCCACATAATCAAAATGCTGTTGAATACTTAGTGAATTGCGTTGCATGAAGTGAAGCAACTGCTGATAGTGGTTGATGCTGCCTTGCTTCACTACTGCTCGATGCTCTATTAAGTCAATACTATCTTTATCAATATCGTGGTAAGTATTGAGAAAATGCTTATTTATTTTTTCTCTGATGTTGTAAATCCCCCAATAATGCCCATTGATGTAAACATGAGCAGGACGATAGGCTTGATGTTCAAGCCCCCAATCGCTGACTAAACTTTGCATGAGTGCATCTCGAAAATGCGTTTTCCCAAAGTCGCTCCCTGAATTGCGCAACACTAAGGATTTGAATCGTTTAGGTTTTCCTTTACCAAAAACAGGATAATTAATGTGCGGTGCACCGTAGTTTTTATCTGCCATCAAACTAATGGACTTTTGAGGAAAGGTACGGCTAAACCCTCCAAACATTCTAAAACCAATAGGGCTACAAAAAACACGTTTCCCATTAGGTTCAAATAGCTCTAAATGGCTAGGAAATTCTGCTCTTGACCAAAAGTTGGCACCCAACCTTAGTACGGTTGTATCGGCTGCATTCTCTCCTTCTTGAAATAATCCTTTGCCTATATCAAAAAGTAAACGAGGAGGAATGGCGAGTGAAACCGTTAAAAAAGTAGTCTTTGGTGCTGCAATAAAATAAGTTGCTACCCAATTAGCCAGTTGTTTATCATTTTCGCCAACAAGTATAGCTTTTATGACGACTGTATTTGCAATATAGAGTGGCTTGGTGTAAGGCTTCGATTTTATGCTCGGTGTAGCGCCATCAATTGTAAAGAAAATTTGAGTATTAGGAGGCGTATGGAACTGAAGGACAAACGGTTCATCATAAAATCCCGCAGGGTGCGAGGGCTTTATCCATGCTTCTACACCTTGACTAAACAAAAGAGAAGGTAGCAGCAATAGGCATAAACGAATAATATGTATCGTTAAATCCTTCAAATAGTTTTTTTAATAAATAACGTTTGAGCCATAGATGGAGTTACACCTACTAGCTCAATTTTTAGTTATTTTGCTCATTTGTCTAGCTACTTTTGAGTGTTGCTAAGCAATGCCTAACCTTTTTCTAAGCAGTCACTAACTTCATCGCTACTGGATCCCATTGAATTACTCTATTTTCGTACAAACTCATGTTAGCTGCCAAGGAGGGCGCACAAGCACGCAACCCAAAAGTTCCATCTTCTACTACTTTACTATTTGTTCTGATAGCATTGAAAAAGTTAGTATGATGCACCAAATCCGTATTATAGCCTTTAGGTGCTTGGAATTTTAATTCAGATGTCTTTACCCCTTCTGCATTTTTGTATTCTTGGTCATACCATTTTTTATACGCTTTTTGCTCTTTTTCGCTGAATGTATTATAGCTATCCCATCCGCCGTAACCTGGAGCAGTTCCCATTTTTCTACGCTTCACCATTAAATCATTCCAACCAATATCTATAATGCCCTCACTCCCGACTAGCCGCAATCTTGAACTTCCTCCACTGCCATCAACAAAATTGATGCGCATTTGAGCATTGAATGCTGGATGTTTGTCTGTGGCAGGATAATCAAATAAACCCATCATTACATCGGCTGCATCGCGACCATCTTTCCAGTAGCGCAATCCACCTGTGGCATAAATTCGATTGGGACCATAAGATTCTGTTACAGCGTGCAATCCGGAAAAAAGATGTACAAACAAATCCCCAGCAACACCAGTGCCATACGCCTGATAGTTACGCCAACGAAAGAAATGAACGGGATCAAATTTATGCTTCGGAGCATCGCCAAGAAAATCTTCCCAACGAATCGTTTTTTCAGAAGCATCTCTCGGAATCGAATATTGCCAGGCACCTGAAGCCGACTGGCGGTCGTTCCAAGTTTCTACCAAGATAAGCTCTCCAATATCGCCTGCCTTGTAGAGTTCTCTGGCTTTGTCGTGTTCAATAGAACTTACTCGCTGGCTACCAATTTGTAACACCTTACCCGATTTTTTCTCTGCCTCAATCACCGCAGCCCCTTCTTCAATGTGATGCACCATAGGCTTTTCGCAATATACGTGCTTCCCTGCTTCTAAAGCCGCAATGGTAATGTGGTCATGCCAATGGTCGGTAGTTGCTACAATGACCGCATCAATATCTGGGCGAGCTAAAATTTCGCGGTAGTCAAAAGTAGTAAAAATGGATTTACCATAAACTTCCTTGGCGCGCTCCAACCGACCTGCATACAAATCGCAAGCAGCTACCAACTCTACGCCAGGTACTTTGAGTGCCGTATTGGTATTATTAAAGCCCATAATACCCATCCCAATGGTTGCCAATCGAATTTTGTCGTTAGCACTTATTTGAGTGTTGCGGACGGTTAGTTCTATAAAATCTTCAGATTGCCCAGTCAGTAAGCTGGGGGCTGTCCCTGCTAAAGCAAGACTACCCGCTAATTTTTTTAAGAAGGAACGACGAGGTTTGTTTTTGTTCATTTGAATTTCGTTTTGTGTATTTGAATAAAGTAATTATGAAGATACGTAAAATCTCCAATAAAAAGTATATTCATTGAATTTTCATAAAATTCAATGAATATACTTTCTTGAAATTATGTAGCTAGTAATTTACTTTTACCACTTTTTCTACCCACGATTTACCATCAATATTCAACCAAAGGTAATAAATGCCTTCTGGCAATTTATGGATATTCAACATGGTTTGGTCGCCAGCAAAATTTTTAGTCATTACCGTACGTCCCATCAAATCTACTATGCGCAAATCTACATGGCGGCTATTGGGCGTAATGATGTTGAGTTGCTGTTGTGTCGGATTTGGGAAAATACGTATGGGTAGCTTTTCTGATGGGTTGTTGGTGGAGCTAGTGGATTCGTCTGTTACTTTAATTTGCACACTTGCTGTATTGACACAACCATTTGTATTTTCAATGGTCAAAAAGACATTGTAAGTGCCTGCTGATTGATAGATATGCGTTGGATTAGCGGCATTGCTGCTTGTGCCATCGCCAAAATCCCATAAACGAGTACGCACATTGCTGGAACGATCAGTGAAAGTGATGCTACCGCCTTCTTGTAGGGTTACGGAATTAGTAGAACTTTCAATAATTACCATTGGCGCGGTGTTGCTTAAATTCACATCAACAGGTACAGCAGTTCTACCACAACCGTGCGGCACTTCAATTTCCCAGTCGTAGAAAAATAAATAGCGCAAAAAGAAAGGTGCTGCGGTGGAGCGTATTATTCTTACCACTCCTGGTACTTCGTAAGGAAATTGGGTGTCTTCATTGCTATGATAAACGGGTCTTCCGCTTGCCAGCACTAATTGGTAGCCTTCGCCTGCTGGTACCTCAAAATTTAGCGTTATTCTTTGCTCTCCTACTTCAAAGCGGGTAATCCTTTGCTGCAAAGTTTTACCTTCAGCATCAAGCAGGCGAATAAATCTTCCACCTGTTTCCGCTGCATATACCTTCACAGAAACTATGGTAAATGGCTGAACAGCATTGAACACTAATCCTCCATTTTCTACATTGAGTCCATTATTTTGTCCCTGTACTAGATTTTCTCGACCTGTGTTGTATTGAGTGATTAAATCAGCATAAAAAGTAGTATTATTGTTGGTAATCGGTGCAGTTAAAAAAGTTTTGCCTTCGCCAAGTTTTGTGCCTCTTTCGAGCTGTGTATGCCAAGTAATCTTCTGATTTTCAGCTAATGGTGTATTGCTCGTCAATAAAATTTGTGTATTTCGGCAGGCGGTTTGATCGTTCAGTGGTGCAGCTTTTGCATCTACTGCTGGCAAATCAATGACTTCAAAAGTGTGTTTCATCCTATTGTTAAGCGGGCGTTCATCGGTTTGCCCATTAGGATTGCCAATTTCAACCACAAGCTCATAATCGCCAGGAGTTATGTTTTCTAATGCAGGCAACGTTGCTGATGTAGTACAATTTACACATAAATTACCTGTCCACTGATGCGTTTTTACATTCGTAGGATTGTTGGTGATGAAATAGCGTATTTGAAGGTTGTTCAAGCTATTTCTGGTTACGTTTTCAAAATTGATGCTCAAATCTACTCCTCCTCTGCAAAGGACTGATTTTTCTGTTTTTACATCTAGTAGAATGACATCATTAGCCGCAGATACGGGTGGAACAGGAGTATGCCCTTGATTGATGAGGTAGTTGTAAGCAGCAAACACGTCTATCAAACCTAGACCATAATTATTGTCTTCACCTGATTCGCCTAAGTCGCGTGCTGAAAAATAAAGGGCTAATTTCAAATCTTCACCTGAAAGAAAGGGGAATGCTTCTTTGAGCAACAATAAGGCACCTGCCACATGTGGTGCAGCTTGCGAAGTTCCGCCCTGTTGAATGTAATTATTAGCTCGACCAGCCGAGCGCACAAAGCCGCCAGATTGGCCAGGCGCAACTACTTCGGGCTTTATGCCTAAAGCACCATTACCACCACAAAGGGAAGGACCACGACTTGAAAAATCAGAAACAATATTGTTGCGTCCAACATCCACACTTCCTACCGCAAAGGAGTTGACAATCGTGATATTCAAATTGGCTTGCATAGACATACTTCTGGTATCGGGTCCTGAATTGCCGGCTGCCCAAACACTGGCGATACCGGCAGTTTCTATGGCAATCATTGAGTTTCTAAATGCTTGTGAACAATTGGTTTGTTGAGAACCCCATGAGTTGTTAATGACATCAGGAATATCATCGGTTGTGTTAGGATTTCCGTCGGGATTTAATGCCCATTCAAAATGGGCTAATGAACTATTTTGACCAATACCGTATTGCTTCAGGTCGCAGCTATTTTCACCTGTGAAAGGAAAAGGGCTCCCCATCCATCGGGCGTTGAATGCTACGCCAATGGTGTCATTTGTCGTGCGGTCAAGCCCTGTAACAATGCCCGTTACGTGCGTGCCATGATAGTCGCCACAATCATCGGGTTTGGCAGTGCCTGTCCATGCACGATTCCTACTGGTATTGTGTCCCCAAAAATTAGGTTTTAAAGCAGGATGTTCTACATTTTGTCCACTATCAATAACCAATACTTTCCGCCCGTAACCAGTATAGCCTAACTGCCACATTCTTGGTGCATTTATGGCTCTTAGCCCTAGTTCAGTGCCGTTAGGTACAGGCATGGTTGGCGCAGCAGCTACTTCACTGTTGAATAGTGTTGGTGGAACAACTGGTTCGATTAAGTCCACTTCTTGCCATTTGCTTATAGTTTCGATAGCAGCGACCTCTGCTGTTACTTCAAA
>DAITMC010000166.1:0-7888 GCA_036835365.1 Saprospiraceae bacterium | reverse complement strand
TGTAATACTTACAAACTTCATAGTGGCGAGAAAGATAAAAACTAGGTGGATTATTCTCGGCACCATCAATCACCCCTTGTTGCAAAGAAGTGTAAATCTCGCCCCAAGAGATAGGTGTTGGAGAGCCGCCTAAAGAGCGAACCAAATTCATTGCCGTAACACTTTCCTGAACACGAATTTTTTGCCCTTTTACGTCATCTGGACTGCGGATGGGCTTTTTGGCGTAAAAAGAGCGCTGACCAGAATCAAAGTAAGCTAATCCGCGAAGCCAATAGCGTTCGCTTTGCTGTAACAAGGATTTACCAATTGCTCCATCCAACACCGTGTAGGCGTGTTCTTTATCCCGAAACATATAGGGGAGACTAAACACTTGGATGTTGGGTGCAAAGTTTTCCATAACAGCAGCCGAAACCTTGGTTATGGCTAAACTTCCAATTTGTAGCAACTCCAAACATTGTCGCTCTGTCCCCAATTGTTGATTAGGATAAATATCAATTAGTAGTTTACCGCCTGATTTTTCTTTGACTTTTTCTGCCATGTAAACCATACCTTGATGTACCGAATGCGTTACATCAAGGCTGTGTCCTAGTTTTAAGCGTTTAACATTAGCTATTTCTGTGCAACTGGCACAAAAACAAACTAAGACTAAGCCAGCATAAAAAGCGAATTTAGCGTTCCTCATATCTTTATTTTCTTTCCTATTCTCAATTCTTGAATAAGGGCTAGCGCTGCTACCACTTGTTGACGAAGCTCATCGTAGGATTTGTTGATAATAATTTCGTTGGAAATCAATTTCGACCCCATGCCTACGCATGTTACTCCAGCATCAAACCAGCCTTTAAGATTGTTTCGGTCTGGCGAAACACCACCTGTGGGCATCACATTTGTCCAGGGCTGGGGTCCTTTGATGTCCTTTACAAAATTCGGACCATAAGTACCTCCGGGAAAAAGCTTTACAATTTCACAACCCAATTCTTCGGCGCGACAAATTTCTGTTAATGAGCCACAACCTGGCGACCAAAGCACTTTCCTACGATTGCAGACCATCGCAATATCTTCTCGCAATACTGGCGTAACAATAAAATTAGCACCAAGCTGCATATACAAAGAAGCTGCGGCTGCATCAGTTACAGAGCCGACGCCCAATATCATTTCGGGTAAATCTTTTGCGCAGTATTTGCTTAACTCGGAAAATACTTCGTGAGCAAAGTCTCCACGACTTGTAAATTCTAACACTCTAGCCCCTCCCTCATAGCAGGCTTTCAATATATTTTTGCCCAATTCCACATCAGGATGATAAAATAGCGGCACCATACCAATTTCCGCCATTTTTTGAGCCACTTGTATTCTTGTAAATCTTGCCATTTCTTTTATTTATTGGATAGTTGATTTATTTAGTGGCTTACTTCATCAAGTTTGATTAGTGAACCACTAAATAAAATTTTTATCTACTCACACGACCGCTTGCGTCACCAGCCATGAGTTGTTCCACTTCTTCTACTGTGGCTAAATTGGCATCGCCATAAATCGTATGTTTCAAGCAACTTGCCGCCACAGCGAAGTTTAGGGCTTTTTGGTCATCATTTGGATAGGTTAACAAGCCATAAATTAAGCCCGCCATGAAACTATCACCCCCTCCTACTCTATCCACAATGTGTGTGATTTGATAGGTTGGTGCTTCAAACAATGTTTTTCCGTCATATAGCACGCCTGACCAAGTGTTGTGCGAAGCACTAATTGAGCCTCGTAGGGTCGTAATTACCTTTTTTGCTCTCGGGAAACGCTCCATGAGTTGCCTTAAAACGGAAAGATAGGCTTTTCCTTCTACCGATGCACCATGCGTAACGTCCACATTTTCAGGATGTAAGCCAAAGTGCTTTTCTGCATCTTCTTCATTGCCTAAAATTACGTCGCAGCCCTCAACCAATGCTGGCATAATTTCACCAGGAGCTTTGCCATATTGCCATAGTTTTTTGCGGTAATTCAAATCAGTGGAAACCATCACGCCCATTTTATTTGCCATTTGAATGGCTTCTAAACAAGCATCAGCAGCCCCTTGTGATAATGCAGGCGTGATGCCTGTCCAATGAAACCACTGTGCATCTGCAAATACCTTTTCCCAATTCACCATGCCAGGCTTAATGTCAGCAATGGAGGAGTGTGAACGGTCATAGATTACTTTGCTCCCTCTGCTTACTGCACCTATTTCTAAGAAATAAATCCCCAATCGCTCGCCCCCTCTCAAGATATGATTTGTGCCAACATTTCTTTTTCTCATTTCCATCAACGCACAGTCGCCGATGTCATTCTTAGGAATTCGAGTAACAAAATCAACGGGTAAGCCATAGTTAGCAAGCGACACGGCTACGTTACTTTCGCCGCCGCCATAAACCACATCAAAGGAAGCTGCTTGAGAAAAACGCAAAACTCCAGGAGGAGTTAATCTCAGCATAATTTCACCAAAAGTTACAATTTTCTTCATAAAATTTCGAGTTGATTGTTTTGTTTTAAGTTGTATTTTAATTTACGCTAGAAATCAAAATAATGTTTGGCGTTTTGATAGCAAATATTTTGCACAATCCCCCCTAACCATGCCTCATCGTTGGGTAATTCTCCATTATGCACATCTTTACCAATCAAATTACATAAAATGCGTCTGAAATATTCGTGTCTTGGAAAAGAAAGAAAACTGCGACTATCCGTCAACATACCAATAAAACAACTCAACAATCCCATATTAGAAAGGGCGTTAATTTGCTTTTCCATTCCGTCCTTTTGGTCTAAAAACCACCAGCCAGAGCCGTATTGTATTTTTCCGCGTACACTGCCATCATTAAAGTTGCCAATCATAGTTGCCATCACCTCATTGTCGCTCGGATTAAGGTTGTAAATAATCGTTTTCGGCAATTTATTTACATTATCCAAACCATTTAAAAAAGCTGCCAAATCTTGTGCTTGAGGATAATCACCAATACTATCAAATCCTGTATCAGGACCTAATTCTCGCATCATGCGTGTACTATTGTTGCGTAGCGCGCCCAAGTGCAACTGCATTACCCAACCTTGCTCTGCATACATTACGCCCAAGTGGTGCATAATGCCTGAGATGAATGTTTCGACTTCCTCTTGTGAAAGATGTTGTTCATTCAATCGCTTTGAGAAAACACGCCTTAATTCATCCATAGTAAAAGGACGAGCAAACACTTTATTTAATCCATGATCTGAAATCTTACAAGCATTTTCACTGAAATAATGAATCCTTTTCTGTAAAGCCGCTAGCAAATCATCATAATTAGCAATGTTAATATCCGCTATTTCCTCCAATTTTCGCAAATAAGCTAAATAATTCGACTGATTAATCAAAATCGCTTTATCAGGGCGAAAAGCAGGAAACATTTTTACTGACGGATTAGTCGCCGCATATGACTGATGATATGCTAAGTTATCCACTGGATCATCAGTCGTGCAGACTACCTCCACATTCATCTTTTTCAACAAACCTTGTGTGGTATATGCAGTATCTCGCAACTGAGCTGTACAGGCATCAAACATCTGCTTAGCATTAGTAGCAGATAGCACCTCGTGAATGCCAAAGTAGCGTTGAAGCTCCAGATGCGTCCAATGGAATAAAGGATTTCTGATGGTAGAAGGTACAGTAGCCGCCCATTGTGCAAACTTTTCCTCGTCTGAGGCTTTGCCTGTAATGTAATGTTCATTTACCCCATTCGTCCGCATGGCGCGCCATTTGTAATGATCGCCGTAAAGCCAAACCTCCGTAATATTTCTAAATTGTTTATTTTGAGCAATTTCGTTAGGCGGCAGATGATTATGATAATCAAGAATAGGCTGCTGTTTAGCATATTCGTGATACAGCATTTCAGCCATTCTGTTTTCCAACAGAAAATTATCGTCTAAGAATGGTTTTACGTTCATGTAGTTATTTTTTATTCAAATCTGACTGGCAGCACTTGAATAGTTGTTTAAAGTTGCACTACAAAAGTAGTCAAAAAATAGTAGATTGCAATTATAATGCGAAATTTAAAATGTATTTCTTCTTTTTAAGAAATCATTACTTTTGACATAAAAATGTACTTATTTAAAACAAAAACATGAAAGCAAGAAAAGGGGCAAAATCATTTAAAGACTTATCAACCAATATCTTAGACCAACTAAATAAAGGCGAAATAGCTTCTGCTAATTTAGTAGAATGGTTAGCGATAGATCAAAAAATATTACTGCAAAATGTGCTTCAGCAGTATCAGCGAACAGATTACTTAATCCCAATACTTAATAACATTGACGCATTGAAAAAAGTAACAGTAAATACAATAAATGAGACCATTGGGGAGACGCTTTTAGTACAATGCACTAAAAATCAAGATACTATATTAATAAATCATTTAGCTACGCACCCCTCAGATGCTGTTCGATGTTGGGCTAGTTATACTATCGGTAAAGATAAAAACCTAAACATAGCTCAGATGCTAGAAGCGATTAAGCCATTTGCTGCTGATAAGCATTTTGGTGTACGCGAAATAAGCTGGATGTCCGTTCGACCCACAATAGACAAAAATATAACCGAAAGCATTATTATATTCTCTCAATGGGTACAGGATAGCGATGAAAATATAAGACGGTTTGCTAGTGAAGCTACCCGACCAAGAGGTGTTTGGTGCAACCATATTGATGTGTTAAAAAAACAACCCGAACTAGCGTTACCTATTTTAGAACCTTTAAAAGCAGACCCCGCCAAATATGTAAAAGATAGTGTAGGCAACTGGCTCAATGATGCCAGCAAAACTCAACCAGAGTTCGTGATTCAACTTTGTAAACATTGGGAAACAAAGTGCGATAATAAAAATACAGCATACATTATTAAAAAAGCTTTGAGAACATTAAATAAAAAATAAAACGACCTTTCTTGCTCTTTACCAATTTAAGAAAAAGTTAAAATGTCCCTTAGCTTACAGCTTTTCATTTTTTATCCAACATTTGATATACCTGTTGCGTTATAAAAACATCATTAAAAAATAAAAAATGAATTTACATTTGTTCTTGTTTATCCTTTTAAATTTCTGGTTCACTCATTTAACTTTCGCTCAAACAACCAATAAGGTTGATCATACTGCTTGGGATCAACTGTTACAAAAGTATGTAGATAAAGCTGGCAATGTTGACTATGCTGAATTGCAAAAAAATAAAAGTAGCTTGGAGCGCTATTTAAAAAACTTGCAGCAAAATGTACCAACAACCAGTTGGAATAAAAATGAGCAATTAGCTTATTGGATTAATGTGTATAATACCTTCACTATAAAGTTAATTATTGATAACTACCCTTTAAAAAGTATAAAAGATTTACATAATGGGAATCCTTGGGATATAAAGTGGATAAAACTGGGAGATAAGACCTACTCTTTAAACAATATTGAAAATGATATTATACGACCAAAATATAAGGAGCCGCGTATTCATTTTGCGGTAAACTGCGCTGCTAAATCGTGTCCACCGCTACTCAATAAAGCTTGGACAGCTTCTAACCTTGAAACAAACTTAGCTAATCAGGCACAAAAATTTATTAACAATACTAAATATAATCAAATTTCAACAAGTGTTGTAAACATATCCAAAATATTTGACTGGTACAAGGAAGATTTTGATGATTTAATAAACTACCTTAATCAATTTAGCACTACTAAAATAAATAATACAGCTAAAATTACTTTTATAGCATATGATTGGGCATTAAATAAACAATAAAATAGTAAATTAATACTTGAATGATGTAAATTTGTACTTCATTCAAGTATTTGCTTATGCGTTACTTCTTTTTTTTATTGTCATTAATGATTGCTTGTACCAACAACATAGAGGACAACAAAAACGAAGCCTTACCAGATATAGTTCCTACTACCCTACTCCTTTTTTTAAAAGAACAGACCATAGAATATTGGGCAGACCACACACTGGTTAAAACACAAAATATAACAAACACTATTAATTTACCGATTGGCTATTTTAAATTATATAACAATACACATTTAATACCTCAATTAAAAATTTATAATCAAGATAGTACACATTTGTATTTTCCTGATGATTTATTATCTTCCTATCCTCGCTCTTTTGAGGTATTTATCTTTCCAAACGATGCCAGAAGCAAAGTACAGTTTGACTCCTGTACACGTTGTCCTTACCAAATAGCTGAGCTTTACAGTACATTGTGGCTCTATTTACAGACATTTAAAAAAGATAATAATGAATCCAATTAATATTGTTGCGCTTGATGGCTACACATTGAATCCTGGTGATTTGAATTGGGAAGTAATTGAAAAACTAGGCCACTTTGAATATTATGATCGAACATCAAATGATTTGATTATAGAAAGAGCTAAAAATGCCGTTATCATCTTAGTAAATAAAATATTGATTACAGAAAATATAATAAGTGCTTTGCCTCGCCTAAAATGTATTTGCGTTACAGCAACTGGTTATAATAATATTGATCTTTTAGCTACTAAGAACAAAGGAATAATCGTTTGTAATGCAGTAGGTTATGGTATTGATTCAGTAGCACAGCATGTCTTTGCATTAATACTAGGTTTGACTAATAGTGTAGAAAAACATAATGAAAGTGTAAAAAAAGGAGATTGGGGTCGGCAGGCTGATTTTTGTTATACCTTACAACCTATTATACAATTGGCAAAAAAAACAATAGGTATTTATGGATATGGTAGAATCGGACAAAAAGTAGCTGAAATAGCTTTAGCCTTTGGCATGCAAGTATTAATTCACCATAGAAGTCCAGAAAAATTTGAAGCTACTTATCTTCACTTTGTTGATTTAATAACCTTATTTCAACAAAGTGATATTATTAGTCTTCATGCCCCACTAACAGACGATAATCAAAATGTAGTAAATGCAAAACTTCTAAATTTAATGCGTCCAACAGCTTATTTAATCAATACAGCAAGAGGAGGACTTGTCAACGAGCAAGATTTAAAAAGTGCGCTAATAAACAGACAAATTGCGGGCGCAGCATTAGATGTAGTGCAGGAAGAACCACCCTTACAAGGTAATTTACTTTTTGACGCACCTAACTGTATTATCACTCCACACATAGCATGGGCATCTAAGGATGCAAGACAAAACTTAATCTATATTACCGCCAAAAATATAGAAGCGTTTTTAAATGGAACACCAGAAAATGTAGTATTTTAAATTATCTTAAAATAAAATATTCAACCGATTTTGGGCTAAAATAAATAGAACGAACATAGGCAGGATGATTAGGCATATAAATAGGTAAAGTATTATTTCCTGTACCTACTTCAGCATCATTCATATCCACCTCAGCAACAAATTTTGATTCATCTAGTTGAGCAAAATCGCTTAAGCCGACAGCTATTTGAAGTTGTATTTTTTTAGGAAAAATCCTTACACTATCTTTACCGCTGTAATTTTTAATAATCACTGGAACAAAGAATTTCTTTTCGGCTAAACGCTCAACGGGGACAATCACCTCAATATCAAGGTCTTTTACTTCAATTAAATGATTATGAGATGGTTTGATTTTTATTTTTGTTACCACATTTTCACTAGCGTTTTTTATTACCAAAAGCTCTGTTTTCCAATAATTGATACTATCCATAGAAGACCTAACTCCATAAATAGTGATGCTATCTGGTGTGAGTTTTATATTTTCTTTTATATAATATTGTGTTGAAATGTTAGCATCTAAATCCAATCGAATGGGTACTTTTTTTGCCACCTTTTCCGCTAAACTTATCATCAGATATTCAGGGCTTATACGTTTTAAACTAAATGGCTCTATTTGAGATTCCACTTTTGTTATTAATTCTGAAGTATTAATAAAAGTCGAATAACGATT
>DAITMC010000165.1:0-7895 GCA_036835365.1 Saprospiraceae bacterium | reverse complement strand
TAGAAGCCACCATGAATAAAGTGGTTTCGGGATTGAGTGTTTTGAGGGTTTCCGCCATATGCGTCCCATCAATGTTCGATACAAAATGTGGCGTAATGCCTTGCCAGTAAGGCTTTAAGGCTTCTGTCACCATGACTGGTCCTAAATCAGAGCCTCCAATGCCAATATTGACAATATCAGTGATTCGCTTATCCGTATAACCTAACCAATTTCCATTGATGATACGGTCGGAAAATAGTTCCATACGATTCAGTACCGCATTTATTTCGGGCATCACATCCTTTCCATCCACCTGAATGGGTAAGTTGGAGCGATTGCGCAATGCAACATGCAGCACTGCACGATTTTCTGTTTCATTTATTTTCTCGCCAGTAAACATACCTTCAATAGCTTTAGGCACATTCATTTCGCTGGCTAATGCCAATAACAAATCCAGGGTTTCTGACGTGATTCTATTTTTGGAAAAATCTACCAAAATGTCTTCAAAATGCAAAGAAAACTGTGCAAAGCGCTTAGGATTTTCCGCAAATAAGTCGCTTATGTGCAAGGCTTTCACCTTATCAAAATGTATTCCTAAATGCTTTACCGCAAGGGTTTTAGTCGGATTTAATCGGATGTTTGCCATAGCTTGAAATCATTTTGAATGCAAAATACGAAATAGCAAGCAATTCCTAAAACCGATTATGTGGAGAGAATGATCATTCAAATGTGTGAAATCTTCGAGACTTCGGACATATTTAAATCCTAAAAATAGCTTCTACAGATAAAGTAAACCCAGTGATGATACTACTTTTTATTTCGCCTTGTGTCGCTTTCTCCTTCAGCTCGTATTGGCTGGCAATATTTAAACCATACTGCTCAATGCTCATTGCTTCGGGGTCAATGATCCAATATTCTTGCACACCATGCAGAGCGTAGTCTATGAATTTGATGCCTCTATCGCGATGCTCGGTGCTACTAGATAATATTTCAATAATAAAATTTGGAGGTGGAAACGCACTTTGCAACGGCTGAAAGCGATCGGCTATTTCTTTTTTCCAAAAGCAAATGTCAGGTTCATAATCATTGCGCGTGCAGCGAATCATTACTTTTTCAAAACCTACTTTGCCTAAATTATGCTGTTCTACAAAAGGCAGCAGTTGAGTTAGTAACTTAGTAGAAATCATCCAGTGCCGTCCATAAACAGGAAAATGATAAATTACTTCCCCTTCAATAAATTCGGCTTTCCGATTTTCATCTACTACCGCCCAAAATTGGTGGCGCTTTTGTTGCTCAACTGCCCAACGCTGGCTGAGTTCATCTATCAAAGCCTTAGGATTAACCGATTTTAGAATAGGTGCTAGTAAATCTTCCATGACAGCTTTTTTCCTAAGCATACATTTTTTACTGCTAAATGGTTCTACTATTTTTATTGTTCAAATGCCCAAAGTCTTCGAGACTTCGGACATATTTACGATTTCTTATTCCTCTGTTTGCTTTCTTTTGTTGCGCCACCAAATATAGCCAATCGTACCAACAATAAGATAAGGCGTAGCTAACATATAGAGAATACCTGCATTTAAGCCTCGACCTGCGGTACCACCGTTTTGCATATTGGATTGTGCTGCAATTTTACACATCGGGCATTGCGCCTCCAGCGTCTCACTGAACCCTACAATTAAACATAGAACGATTAAAAATAATATCCCGAGTTTTATAATTTGATTGTTCATTTTTCCTGTGGTTTAAATTTACTATTGTATCTATAAGAAACGCTTTAATCACCCACCTAGTTCTAATAAAAAGGACTTAACATCCAATAAACAATAGGACCTGTGATAGCAACATACAACCAAAGCGGGAAAACCCATCTCGCCATTTTCTTATGCTTGGCAAATTGATTGGTGAAGGCTCTGATGTAAGTAAACAGAATAAACGGAAAAATAATGGCGGCTAAAGCGATATGCGTCAGCAAAAGCACTAAGTAAGCTGTCCTCCTGCCTCCTACTTGTGCACGTTCGATTTCATCCAATATCCCATCTTTATTGAAATCGCCGTAAATAGTGGAGCTATGCGTGAAATGATAAGCCACATAAGACAGCAAAAACATAGCCGAAAGCACGATTGCAACAGTCATGGCTGCACGGTGTGCTTTGAACTTGCGCTGTTTAACCAAAGCCAAAGCAACAATAAGTGTAACTGCTGTCAATCCATTTAAGATAGAGTGAAAAAGTGGCAGAAAACTTAAATCCCAACCCTCAGGTAGAGGTAAACTCACTTCTCGCATCAAACTCACCAGTAAAAGCACTACCGCTGTTACTATCCATGCAATTATGTTAAGTATCTTTGCTGATTTTGTATTTGGTGTTTTTAGTAGAAAATTATCTGTGGCCATGTTTTTGGTTCTATTAATTTGATAGATTTACTTTTCTTTTTCTCTTTTAAATTCCAATTCTGCTCTTCGCTTTAGTGGCGCAACAAACATAGCAATATGCTTTGCCATCTCGCCAATAGATTGGTTATCAACTACTTCGTAAAAACTTCTTACTACTGAAGCCGTGTCCACTAGAGCTAACATCTCTTTTGGTTGGTTGGCTAAGATGCTAGTAATTCCATCGTCGCCATGTAAAAAATACCAACGGCTGACAGTATCTTGTAGGGTTATTTTTTCCATAAACGCATTAATCTTCATAGAATCGAAATCAGCGACGTAAGTACAAAGTGCGATTTCCTTTGAATCACCAAACTGCTTGAATAACTTTTTCGATTGCTCAATCACAAGGTTTGCCTCATCAAAAGTGTCTATTTTTCCAATCACGGCATAGCGTCCCTTCAAATTAGCGTTCGTAAAAGCACTACCGTCTTGCTGTTGAAGTGTGAAAGTAGGTACTTGACCGTAATCCTTTAACCTCTGCAAGGCATCATATCTTTCAAAGTAGCCTTTTCTTAAATACATGAGTGAACCCAATGGCAACACCACAAGCATAAGTCCTAATGCTGTAAACTGAATTATTCTTTTTATCATGAAATCCTTTGATTGACTATTTGGATAACAAAACTGGTTGTGGAAGGTTTGAAAAAAAAAGGCGAACTAGAAAGCTCGCCTTTTCTCAATGGTGTTTCCCATTAATCTTTCAAATCGAGGGCATCATCTGTTTTTTTGCTTGCTTGATCTATCTGAATAGCATTTTTTTCTTTGATTAATTCTCTCCTATTTTTCCAGGAATCTCCCTCTTGAAAAAAGGCAATAATTGCCCATATTAAAAGTGCTGTTGGCAATAACACGCTGAATCTTAAGCCTTGTACCTCATGCCCTAAGTGCATAAACTCCATAATAATATACTTGGCTTTATAAATGGAAAGCCCAATGATAATTAGCGCAGCAAGACCATAAAGCCACCAAATTTTATGCGCATCTATCCCTAACCACCCCTTTCCAAAAAGGGATATAATCACTTCAACAATAGTGATAATAAATAGCAACCAAAAGCCTCTAAAGACATCTTTTTTTGCTTGCTCGTAAGATATTTGGCTCATTACTTTTATTTTTTTTATGAATAAATTTGATTATTGAAGGTTTTCTTTACAATAAATAGAAAACAAGGAACACAAATACCCACACTAAATCTACAAAGTGCCAGTATAAGCCTATTTTTTCTACCATTTCATAGCCATTTCGCCGTTCGACATATAAGCCACTTGCAGCATTCATAGCAATAATAATCAAAAATAATATACCAGAAAATACGTGGAATCCATGAAATCCTGTGATGAAGAAAAACAATGCGCCAAACTGAAAAGGACCGAATGATTGTTTACTCTCTACCCCTTCATTTGTTATGTAACGACGTTGTAACCACTCACCTTCCTCCTTGTGAATCAAATAAGTTTCACCTGCCTCAAAAGTTTCTCTTACTTCACCATCTTTGTAAGCATGTCCATGCTCATCATCTAGGTAAACACCATCAAACTGATGCGTACCAAAAGGATTTGTGGTAACAGACATATGTTCCTCTCCGATTAAATTTGCCCATTCCCATGCTTGACAACTTAAGAAACCAATGCCGCCAATAATGGTCAATACCATCCAAAACACCACACCTTGTTTGTTTTCTCTACGCCCTTCTTGCACTGCTCGCACCATAGTTACAGAACTAACAATTAAAAGGAAGGACATAAAAGTAACAAAGATGAGTGGTGCTTTACCGCCTGGAAAAATGTTATGAATGCCTAGTGGTGCTGTTGAGAATACAGCATCTGCTACGGGCCAAGTTGGCATACTAAATCGTAAGGCACCGTAGGCAATCAAAAAACCTGCGAAAGTAAAGGCATCTGAAAGTAGGAAATACCACATCATTAATTTACCATACGACGCAGCGAAGGGCTTTTTGTCGCCACCATCCCATCCTTCTTCTATGTGGTGCTCGTGATGCTCACCGTGATGTAAGTCTTTTTCGACTAATGTTGTACTTGTTGCCATTGTTTGTTTATGTTTATGCTATCAACATTATGTTAAAAGAAGCACATTTACTCCTTTTAGTATTTTAATTTATCCTTGCAAAGTAAAGAACACTATTAGATATATCCAAAGAAAACCTACAAAGTGCCAGTAAGTTAATGTTAAATCGAAGCGCAATTTTCGTGCTGCGGTAACTTTATGTTGCAAAGCGAAGGCGTGAATCATTGCCACCGCTAATGCTGCCAATCCACCTAGCACATGCGCCGCATGAACACCTGAAATGACATAGACAAAAGAGCCTGATGGATTGCCTGTTAATTCAACACCAATAGCTTCTAATGCTAGCCAACCCTGATATTGAAGAACAATGAACAATAGCCCTAAAATAAAAGTAACCACTAGCAATATTCTATATAATAATGTTTTTCCATTTTTGAAACTAAAAAAGGAAAGTTGCAAAGCTATACTACTCACTATCACTACGGCAGTATTGTACCAGAAAATAGCAGGCAGTCGAAACTCTAACCAGTTACCTGCTGCTTGTCGCACGACATATGCGCTGGTAAATGCAGCAAAAAGCATTAAAATACTGGCACAAGCTACATAAAGTGTAAATTTCTTAGATGCTATTTTGTTTCTACTTTTTTCTTGTCCTGCCGCTACTTCCATATTTAATCAAATTGAGGCTTATAGTTTATCAAAAAAATACAACAACAACACTATTGGAATATAAAAGAATGAACTAAACATCAATTGTAAAGCAGCTTTACGATCGAACTTCTTTAAAAAATTCCATGCGAAATAAGCGAATAATACACTCAAAAAGCCAACTAATACAACAGAAAGTATTCCAGTAAATCCAAAATAATAAGGGGATAAGCTAATTGGTATTAGCACTAGCGCAAAAACAAGGGCTTGATGACCAATTTTCCTATCTACATTTCCTTCTTGATTTTCGGGTATAAATTTGTAACCCGCCTTTTTGTAGTCTTCAAAACCCAACCATCCGATAGACCAAAAATGAGTGAATTGCCATAAAAACTGTATCGTAAATAGGATTAATCCTAGTAAAGTTAAACTTCCCTGTGCAGCTACACAACCAATGAGTGTGGGTAGAGCACCAGATATTGCACCAATAGGTACGGCTGCTGTGCTCACTCTTTTGAGCGGCGTGTACATAAAAGCATAACTCATCCAAGCAATCATACCTAAAAGTGCAGTACCCGCATTGAACAGCGCCAGAAATGTAATACCAAATAGGCTCATCAGCCCTGAAAGTAATACTGCACTAGATACATCTGTTCTTCCCTGCGTAATGGGTCTATCTGCGGTGCGTTTCATAAGTTTGTCGTAGTCGCGTTCCAATACTTGATTCATAATATTGGCAGAGCCTGTAACTAGAAACCCACCGATGGTTAACACTACAACGTGCAACAAATTGATTGTCCCTTGTGTGGCAATGAGAAATGCCATGACAGAAGAAAATACAACAGTTAGGGAAAGCCTTAACTTAACTAAAGCATAAAAATCAGCAATAGCCTGTGTAAAGTTGTTTCCCTCTTTTGCTGATGCGACCTCAGTGTTTATTCTTGCTTGACGATTCATTTTTTTTTATTAGAAAGGGCAACAGAACGCTAATGGCTGTCACCCTTTCATTAATTTTATTTTAATTCAACAACTAAAAATCAACTTAATGGGCCATTCCATGTTTGGCTTCCTCTTCTGTTAGAGGCTCGATTTGGCTTATAAAATCTTTACCATCATTACCTTCTCTATAATCGTATGCCCAACGCTGAACAGAAGGGATATTACCTTCCCAGTTACCATGACCAGGCTTAATAGGCGTTGTCCACTCTAACGTAGTTGCCTTCCATGGATTCTTATCCTCTACTTTTTTACCATACCAAATGCTGTAGAAAAAGTTAATCACCATCAACAACTGGAATCCAAAGGTAATAATTGCAGCTACTGTAATAAATTGGTTCATACCTGCAAAGCTTTCAAATGTTTCAAAAGCATCAAAACTATAATATCTTCTAGGCACACCTGCCATACCTAAGTAGTGCATGGGCCAGAAAATAGCATAAGCACCAATAATTGTTCCCCAGAAATGGATTCTACCTAATGTTTCGTTCATAAAACGACCAAACATCTTAGGAAACCAATGATATACACCTGCATACATACCAAAGAAAGCCGCAATACCCATCACAATGTGGAAGTGAGCTACCACAAAGTAAGTATCGTGCAACTGAATATCAATAGCTGAATTTCCTAAGAAAATACCTGTTAAACCACCAGAGATAAACATGGACACAAAACCAATCGCAAACAAACTCGCAGCGTTAAACTGCACATTACCTTTGTATAGAGTCGTAATCCAGTTGAATACCTTCACTGCTGAAGGTACAGCAATAATTAGTGTAAAGATTACAAATATATTGCTAATGAATGGATTTACACCTGACATAAACATATGGTGCGCCCAAACCAAAAAAGATAAAAATGCAATTGCTAATATAGAGTACACCATCGCTTTGTAACCAAAAATTGGTTTGCGAGAATGTACAGATAATACTTCCGAAACAATCCCCATTGCTGGTAGTATGATGATATACACTTCAGGGTGTCCTAAGAACCAAAATAAATGCTGGTACAGAATGGGGCTACCGCCTACATGATCCAATGCTTGACCACCAATGAATATTTCACTTAAATAGAAACTTGTACCCAATCCTCTATCGAACATCAACAATAAGAACGCAGAAACTAATACAGGGAATGATAACAAACCAATAATAGCTGTTACAAAAAACGCCCAAATAGTTAATGGCATTCTCCATAAGGTCATTCCTTTTGTACGCAAATTTAGCACAGTTGTGATATAGTTAACACCTCCTAGAAGCACAGAAACCACAAAGAATACTAAGCTAACCGTCCAAAGTGTCATACCTGCACCCGAACCCATGGAGGCTTGTGGCAAGGCACTTAGGGGAGGATAGGCTACCCAACCACCAGAGAATGGACCTGTACTTAGAAACAAAGAATAAAACATAATGACACTGGATAGAAAAAAGAACCAGTAAGATAGCATATTTAATAAAGGCGATGCCATATCTCTTGCGCCTAGTTGTAATGGAATAAGTAAGTTTGAAAACGTTCCACTCAAACCTGCCGTTAACACGAAAAAGACCAGAATAGTACCGTGCATTGTTACTAAAGCATAGTAAAATTGTGGGTCTAGCGTTCCAATACCTTCTCCGTTTACTTGAATCCACTTCCCTAAGAAAGGCTTCAACCAAGAAATGTTTTCTGCGGGAAAACCTAGTTGTAAACGAAAAACTAATGACATTAAGCCACCAATAATCGCCCAAATCATACCTGTAATCAAGAACTGACGAGCGATAATCTTATGATCTTGACTAAAAATATAAGTAGTGATGAAATTAGACTGATA